>JBGOTQ010000344.1:0-8195 GCA_041476565.1 Terriglobia bacterium
AGCCAGGCCCCTTCGCTCCACGGGCGTTACCCCGCTTCTTCGCTACTACGAGCCTGGCCGCCTCCGTCTCGTCTTCGGTCGGTTTCCCGGTTGTTCCGGTTATGCGACCTACCTGGCTCCATCGATTTCTCGATGGGACGAGGACGGTTTCTCCAGTTGCTTAGCCTGCCCTGCTCACCATCCCTAAGATGGCTTTGTCGATCGGCTTCATCAGTTTCGTTTCCTCCGCTGATGCGATCCAAGCTACGGGATCCTGACTCTTATCCCGGTGGGACTGTCTCCCACTGAACAGGCCAGCCTTTGCTGGACGCACTGTGGTCAAAAACTCGAACAGATTGAAATACCTTATCTTATAGCTCCGCCTTTTGTGATCAAGTGCATTTGGCCCCGCCGAGTTAAGATTACGTTACATGACGTTACATCGGAACGAGACTTGGCTCTGAACGACCCGGAGAATTTTTGCGCAGCACAACCCTTTAGGTCGCTACGTCTAGCGTTGTCCAATCAGGAACCCTGATACTTTGCGACGATTTCCAGCCGCTGTTTGAGCATGGGGCCTTCCAGAAGTATCAGGTCGTCGTGAAAGGAACGCCACTGGCTGCCATTGACCGTAACACTCTTCAGCTTGCCCAGGCTATCGGGAACACGAATTCGCAGTTTTGCGTGTTTCGGGTAGCGATCGCCTGGGGCTGACAACGGCTCGATTATCGCCTTTACTTCTCGCTTGTCTGCGTGCGAGGTAAGGTTATAGGTAAGGGGGCCGTACCGGGTGGGCGCCCCTTTGACCGAGAGGGTTTTGCCATCTTCCAGCCATGCGCGCGGCGTGCCGAAGGCTAACCAAAGGTCGTCCCCTTCCTCCTTCACCAACATCATTTGCAGCATGCGGAGCTGTTGAGTGTTCGAGTAGGTATGCGGCAGGGTCAGCTCATTGATTCCGTATGGCAAATAGCTGACTTCCACAGCCGAGTACGTGCCGCGCGACATGCCGTAGGCCAGCATCGAGTAGAAGGTGAGGAGAAATTTGTCGACGTTTCCTTTGCGAAGCTGGGTCAACGCATAGCCGTAGGTGTAAGCATGGTCTACTCCATCGGCAAACCGGGCAAGTCCAAGAAGTAGACCGCCCCTCTCGTCCATATATCTTGTGATCCAGGAGGTCCGCTCGTCATCCGGACCGAAGACTTCAGTTTCCAAAATGGCAGGTGCGATCAACCCGTAGTAATCTCCCCCTCCTTCCTTGAGGAGCCTCTGGGTCAGTGGCTCGACCGGCAGCGCTCTGAACCCACCCACATCGACCAAGGCCGCCTGCATTGAGGCCAGGATATCATCTCGATAGTCATTGGCCTCGCGGAGCCATTTCTCGCCTCCCGCCGCCATTCCTGCCTCCCGGAAAGCCAGAGCCGCCTCATGCATTCCTAACCAGTTGTATGAATCCGACATATAGGAATGGACCGGTTCCTGGTGATCACAATAAGAGGGACCCGCCGGAAGAAGACCATAAGTAAGGGGCTTGGTTCCGCCCTGCATCGCCTTTGTCGTTGCCCGGCTACGGCTGATCCACTCGCAGGATCTGATCATTTGAGGAGCAACCTTTTTGAACCATTCGAGGTCACGGCTCAATTCGTATTGTTGAGCAAGTGCAAAGAGCAGGGCGCCATTATCAGGCAGGCCAAAAACCGTGATATATTGGCCGTCGGGACGCTGCGCACCCAGCATACCCTGCAAGTACTTTTCAGCGTCCTTCCCGTAACCATATCGCGACAGGGCGTCACAATACAAAGCCGCACTGTAGCCGTAAACCTCTTCGTAAAACGGCCTTCCATCATGAATCTCCCAATTCCCCTTGGTCTTTTGGACGTTTAGGAAGTTGTACATTAACCAAGATCGATACGCATCATTGACACGTGCCTCGGGGGTCCGGACCTGCAGGTGTTGGTTGAGCAGTTCGTTCCAGAAGATCTCCGTCTCCAAAAGCACGCGGTCGAAATCTGTGGAGTCGATTGGAAAGACGAGATGCTGCGGATCCACCTGATGAGGTATCTTGAAATAGAAATCATGGTGCCCGCTGCCGGGAATTCGCGCCGCATATGAGGGGACGGGTCCTCCACGGGCCGGCGCGGAATAAACCGTGATTCGAACACCCAACTCCTGATGGCGAGGATTGGTGACTCTGAGCCTAACGTAAGCCCAGAGCGGCTCATCAGGGCTCAGGTTCTGAGAATGGCCCAAGACCGTTTCTTCATACAGGAGCCCATCAAACTGCCACTGGGTTTGAACAATGGGTAAATAGCCCCCGAGCAGCGAACGCGTGACCGGGCCCTCGATGCCATATGGAGAAGGTGGGTCCCCAACATGAAATGAGAGCCAATACTTGCCCACCTCCAGGGTTCCGTCCCAAGAAACACCAATAAAGTCAGGGTGCTCTTTCACGCCGACAACCGCCCTGGGCCGTTTCATCGCGGGGAAGTACTGTGCGACGCAGTCAAAAGACGGTTCCCCTGAGGCAAGCACCTCTTCCCCCAGAAGGTCGGTATTGGCCTTCAACGCCCGCTCGGCCCCCGCGTCGAACTCCCAGGGCATCATTTTTAGTTGACAGAAGGCAACAGCGGAAACGAGAAGGTACATCAACAACATTATCAGCGGCGTCCGCGCTCTCATACTGACTCCTCTTCAAGAGGCACTCACTTCGCTTCAATGACGACTCTGGCTGGCTGCAACCCTTCTGAGACAGCCGTCAGCTCAATTTTCCCAACCTTCTCTTTTGATTGGATGACAGCCAGGCACATTCCATTAAAGGCCTTCCGGTAGCTGGCCTTGAACGGTTCGTGGCTGATCGGGCTCCCATTGTCCACTCCTGCAATAATGGCTTGGCCGGCGAGGTTGAATTTCACAAGGTTGTCAGCATCAGGAACCAGGTTATCATCACGATCAACAATCTTCACAGTCACAAATGAAAGATCGCTGCCGTCAGCGCGGATAACGTTCCGGTCAGCACTGAGCACGATTCTGGCCGGTTTTCCAGCCGTCTTGACCTCGGTGGTAAGAGTTTCCTTTCCGAGGCTGCGGGCAAGGCCCTTCAGGATGCCAGGCGCAAAAGGGACTCGCCACATCAGATGCATTTCATCAGCAGATTTCTGTTTGGCCCCCAACGATTTGCCATTAAGGAAAAGCTCGACTTCCTCAGCATTGCTGTAAGCCCATACGTCGACAATATCCCCCTGCCTCCAATTCCAGTGTGGAAAGACGTGCAACACGGGTTCGCCGGTCCACTCACTCTGGTAGAAATAATAAGCATCTTTAGGGAAACCACAAAGATCAACAATGCCGAAGTAGGAGCTGCGAGCCGGCCACTTGTAGGGTGTGGGTTCACCCAGATAATCGAAACCCGTCCAGATGAACATCCCTGCCAGGAAGTCGTATTTCTTAATGATCTTCCAGGTTTCTTCATGAGTTGAGCCCCAGGGAACTGAGCAGTTGTCATAGGCCGAGCAGGTAAAGTCATCGTTCATCTTCCCCTGCTTTTTGTTGTCAGGCGGCCAGCGTCGAATGACGTCGGAAGGAAGGTCATAATGCCCTCTGCTCGCGATAGCCGAGGTGGTCTCTGACGCGATAAACGCTTTCTCCGAAAATCTCTTCAAGGAATCAGGGTAATCGTTCTGGTGGTAGTTGAAACCGATCAAATCCAGTACTCCCGACTTGATGATGTTGTTGGAGGGACGCGGATCATCGCAGGCCGAAGTAATGGGGCGGGTTTTATCCAGACTCCTCACGATGGCAGCCAATTCCCTGGCAATTTCAATTCCTCCGCTGCTTCCCTGCTCCGGGATTTCGTTCCCAATGCTCCAAATGAAAACACTGGGATGGTTCCTGTCCCGAAGCACCTGATCCTCCAAGTCGCGCTTGTGCCATTGGTCCCAATCAAGGTGATAGTCGAACTTGTTCTTTGGTTTTTTCCACATATCGAAGGCTTCATCCATCACGATGAAACCCATTCCGTCGCACAGGTCCAGCAACTCGGGCGCCGACGGATTATGCGATGTCCGGATACCGTTGACACCCATTGCCTTCATGATCTCGAGTTGCCGCTCGAGGGCCCGAGTATTGATAGCAGCGCCCATGCAACCCAGGTCGTGGTGGTTGCAGACGCCTTTGATCTTCAGGGGCCTTCCGTTAAGAAGGAAGCCCTTTTCGCGATCGAACGCGAAGTAGCGAAGGCCAACCGCAGTCTGATATTCGTCACAAATCTTTCCCTCACAGACTACTTGAGACACGGCCTTGTAGAGATTGGGAGTATCGACTGACCACAGATCCGGTTTGTCGACGGTGAGTTCCTGGGTGACTTCGGCAAAGGATTCCGTCGACACTGTTGTCCTCGAGGAAACGCGACCTTCTTCTTTCCCTTCTTTATTACTCAAAAAAGTATTCAAAGTTATCGGCTGGCTGGAACCACTCTTATTTCTAACCCTGGTGACGATGTGAATCTTGGCCTTCTCCTGGCTGACTTCCGGAGTGGTAGTAAAAGTCCCCCAGTGGTCGACGAAAACCTTGTTTGTCGTCACCAGCCAGACATTCCGATAGATCCCTGATCCTGAGTACCAGCGGGAATTAGGCTGCTTGGAGTTGTCGACCCTGACGGCAATGACATTCTTCTGGTTTCCGTAATTCAGGTATGGAGTCAACTCATACCGAAACGAAATGTACCCGTTCGGGCGCACGCCTAGCGAATGCCCATTAATCCAGACTTCGCTATTGCGGTAGACTCCATCGAAATCCACGAATACCAGAAGGGATTTTTCTGTTTCAGGTAGGAGGAAGGTTTTTCGATACCAGGCGATCCCCCCCGGCAAGGCCCCGCCTTCGGGCGTAGCCGGGTTGTTTTTGCTGAACTCACCCTCGATACTCCAGTCATGGGGCAGGTTTAAATTGCGCCAGCCGGAATCGTCAAAAGATGGATCTTGAGCGCGGGCAGTCTCACCCAGGTTGAACTTCCAATCATTACCGAAATTCACCCTGTCGCGAGCTTTTGTGGCGGCATGAACAGCCGAACAAAGTAGGATCGCTGCAGTAGAGAGACACAGAGTTAAGGTAATCTTCATGGCTATCATCGTGGGCCTCGATTTCATCAGTCAACATAGTCGATTCATGAGATGAAAGCTTGAGAGAAAATTTGCAGAACACCTGGGGATCTTAAAGTCCATAACCGGTCCTTATTCTGAATGTGAGGAGGTTGGGTTGTGCGCTGTAAGACTACCACCCGTTGGCGCAAGGCGAGAAGCTCAAGTAACAACCTGGCTCGACACACAATCAGACACTGAACGAACACAAAGATCATCTTGAAGAAGAACTTTTCACCTCCGTACACCGCACGATTCTATTTCGGAGGATTATGGGGAGGAATCAATCTAACTGCAAGATATTAAGGGTCGGATGGATTCTTCGGTATGGACAGGGGGTGGATTTCTTCAGGTCGCCAATAAGGAAAACTTGCCTTGTTTCTTATCAGAAAGGAAATTCAATCACTGCACCTCGCAGGGGGATCTTAAGAATCACTGGGGACTTGCCCCTGTACCGTTCGAAGTAAACGGCTCCCGATATCTGTTGCGTCGGCATGATGGTGTTGGCTCTCAGCACGATCTTACTCAGATCCCCACTAGCCTGGGCCGCGCTTTGGAGTGCTGCCCTTGCATCCTCGTCAGCCTTTCGCCGGGCTTGGCAATCGGGATCTGTTGTCGTCGATGTTGTGTTACCGCTGTAACTGCCATTTAAACTTCCTCTTGCGCTGTTCGAGTAAGCGTCGTGTAATTCCATGCCCCCATTGAAAGAACCGGAAGTGCTCGACGCGGTAGTGTTTATTGCATCTTCCCGTGAAAGTCCAATGCCGAAGGCAGCCCATTGAGCCCGGCGATTGATAGACTTTGTTAGCTTCTCGGGAGATTCGTAATCAAGCTGTTTGGGTTTCGGGCCAAGCACTTCCAAAAAGAATTTCTCAGGCTGCACATCGATCCGCTGATCTGTGTTGTTGGTGATAACCACGTCTGATCTCATTCTCCACCCTGTGTTACGAAGAGAAACAGAAACAGTCAGTCCATTTACCGTCAGGCTTTCGATGATTTTCCCGTCACGGAAATATCTGTCGGTTCCTTCCATCCCTTCTCTCCATGTGACTCGAGAGCGTACTACTAATGTTTTTGTGCTGGTGTGTGTAGCTTGAGCAGCATCCCCAGAAGAACCTGTGATTTCCTGAGGCAGATTCGCTTGGTCGAGAGTCACTTTGGGATCTGGCGATACGCTTCGAATTATTGCTTCCTGTTTGTTGAGTAACGCGGGCGTTGGTTTCTCTATAACGACGACAGGGGCATTTGGAACAGGTTGAACTGTTGCGGGGGTGTCACCCCGAGTGAAGAAGGAAATCACGTACACATACTGATTCCCAGGCAGAGCGATCTTTGTGTACGCACCAGCTTTCCCCATCGAATAGACTTCTTCACCGCATACCAGATTGCCGATAGGTTCGAGCCCACCTGGAGCAGAATAGGCTGGAACCTCCGACTTTCCCTGACAATCCACATAGGCTTTTTCCCCTGCAACCGCCAGGTTGGTTATTACCACAATGAAACACGCAAGATGAGTGGCATGACGCCTCGTCATTTCTCGAAGCTCCTTTCTGCCCTTTCAAGTACTGTTCGGGATTCTACCAAGTACACTTTAGGTGACACGGAGCCAAACCCTACAGGGTCAAGTTGTGTGTCGATCCATGCGAGCTCGAACGGTCTTGCATCATCGAAGGGATCTCTTCAAGCAGCCTGCTGCCAATCGTATCGATGATGCAAGCCACCGACGCGCGGGAATGAGGCCAAACGCGCAGATTGGCTTGGCTAGGCGAAAACAGGTGGCATCGCCGGTGTGTCTTTCTCCAAAGAGTCGTGGATTCGGTCCGCGTGATAATAAGAGATGTAATCCCGGATCAGACGGCGCAAAAGAACGTCATTGAGGACGATCAGGTGATCGAGAAGCTCTCTCTGGAGCTTCTCGCCCTGCGTCATCCAGCCCAATGTAATTGCTGATCACCCTTCATGGTGACTCATAATGCAATCGATTTGCTCCATAGTGAACTTGTTCAGTCCAATAATTTTTGCGCCAGCGCGGAACGCGGGCGGCACCACGTAACGGGCTTCTTCTTTGCTGTCCACCTCCACGATGATCCACGCGCTGTGCTCCCCGTCCATGCATCCCCAATCCGCGTGGGTCAGCAGATGGGAACCAGTCGCGAGAAAGACCTGAACAACCCGCGCGCAGGCCTGTACTTCCGGTTCGTGCGGAACTTCGATGAGATATCGTGCCATGTCCGAAATCCTCCTTAAGTTGTGATTCAACCAGCGATGAAAGTTACAAGAACAGGACCAAGGTGTCAGTGGCTATCAATGCGACTGCCTAGACCAGGTCGAGATTTAACCCTGCCCAGCAACTTCGGGCGCCTCGCTTGCGGGCCAGGCTACGACGCCGACGACGACCTCTGGCCCGACCGCATGCAGTGTGTAGTCAATGCCGGTCACGACGCCGAAGTTGCCGCCCGCGGCTGCGCGTCCGTGTGCTAGCGGAGCTCAAGCCGTCAGATTACCCACAACCCACCTTACCGAAGAATATGCGAACAATGAACGATGGTATACAGAACCCCGTACTCACTTGCACGAAGGCAGCGGCTACAAGGGACCAGCCGACGATGTAGCCGACCATGGGCATGCCTGCCTGGAAGCTTCATGCGGCCGCGATAACCATGATCGTCGCCAGGGCACAGGCGAAGCGTCGCCGGACCCCGTAACGGGGCAGTGCTGGTGTACCGAGTAGATGACGCAGGCCGTAGTTGTAGAGAACATCAAACGGATGCCCGGGCAGAATTGCACCCAGTGCTGCAAAAGGCACCAAGGCCCACAAAATTGTTGGCGAGGCAAATGCCGTTCCCACGGCCACCCACACCATGCAGATGGTGGGAGACAGGCGCAATGGGTAATTGACCTGTGCGTAAGTTGCATCATCCAGACCACAGAAGCCTTGCGCCTGGATTCTTTCGCGCACTGTTGCAATGACTTGTGACATGGTGAACCTCCTAGAGTGCATTCGAATTGACTTGAAACGCTTCTCGCATCTGCGAACGCTTCGACGAGCCTTACTATGCACCGCGATGGCGGCCCATACTTACC
>JBGOTQ010000345.1:0-8141 GCA_041476565.1 Terriglobia bacterium
AAATCACGTGGGGGCCGCCAAACTGGAGCAGGTGGTTTTGCAGGAATTGCCGGAGGGCCCCGCTGTGACACTCAGGGCCGATCCAGACCGGCTCACTCAGATTCTGGACAATCTGCTCAACAACGCCATCCACTATGCGGGGCCTGGTTCCACCGTGCGAGTTTCGATCGATCCCTTCGATCCGGTTCAGATCAAAGTGGCCGATTCCGGGAAAGGAATTGATCCGAGACACTTGCCCTATTTGTTTGACCCCTTTTATCGCGTCGATCAAGTCCGTACCCCCGGCGATCCCCATAGTGGGCTGGGCTTGCGCATTGCCCGGGGGCTGGCCGAAGCCCACCGTGGCCAATTGAACTTGACCAGCGTAGTCGGAGAAGGTACTACCGTGGTGGTGAGTCTGCCGCGATTTCAACCTTCTTAGAGGTTATTAATGCAGTCGTCTTATTGGAGCGCAATCCGCTCCTGCTTTGATATCCGTCAGATTGGCCGGCCTAAGAACCCGCGGATGGGGGGGAGTTCCAAAGCCTAAAGACACTAGATCCAATGCCCTAGTTTGGGCATCAACAAAGGAGGAATGGCGAACTGCTGGAATATGCTATGTCCGCACAAGGCAGCTCACCAAACTAATTATGCAAGAGAGGATTGAGAATGTGCGCCGAACCTGTTCTTGGATCATTATCCTTGTGCTTCTCGGGGGTGGTCCGTTCACTTTCCCAACCACGATGAAAGCACAAGAAAACTCCGAGGCGAATGCCCTCATTGAATTGGCGCGGAAGGCGCTGGGTGGAAAGGAAAAACTGTCTGCCATCGAAAGCATTTCGGCCAGCGGAACGATGCGTCGGATCATGGGGGAAATGGATCAATCGGGAGAACTGCAGTTTGATGTGCTCTTGCCTGACAAATACAGACGTGAAGAGACTATGACAATGCCTATGGGTCCTGAAATGACCCTGATTACTGCTTTGGATGGTGACCAAGCCTGGCATGACATGCGTGGTCCGATGGGTGCGCCGCCGATGCCGCCTGGGTTGAGGTCGGAAGACGAAAAGTTCAAGTCCATGGTATTGCGTGAGCTTAAGGCAGAATTCACCCGGCAAATTTTAGTGTTGTTTCTGGCTTCCCCTGAAACGCTGGCGCTCGAATTCCAGAGCGCGGGAAAAGCGGAAGCGGAAGACGGGCGGGCGGACATCCTGGATGTCAAAGGTCCGGAAAATTTTGCCGCTCGCCTTTTCCTGGACGAAAAAACTCATCTGCCTTTGATGTTGTCCTATCAGGGAATGATTCCCCACCCCCGCGGGATGAGGCCGCCTCCCTTTGCCAGCGGCAAAAATCCGGCTCCGCCCAGGCCTCCGGATTTCTTCCACGGCAATATGCCGGAACCAGCAACGGTGGAGATTCAATTGACGCTCGACGACTACCGGAATGTCAATGGTTTGCGGTTACCTCATCATTTCTCTAAGAGTGCGGAGGGAAAAGTCTTTGAAGAGTGGGATATTTCTCGTTACAAAGTAGATCCTCAAATCAACCCGGATCGTTTTAAGCAGAAATAGCGAGTTTTCGTCTCGGTTTATGCGCCTCAACGGTTTTTGAGAAGGTTGCAACAGGAGTGCATGAGTGAGTATGCCTCATCGACCTGCTGGGTCGAACCCCCAGTGGGATCTACTGAAAATGCTATGCGTTCTGTTTAGCCTGGTCTCGTTCCTCCAGGCTAAACCCGCCGAGAAAGCGGACTTGGCGATCCTTGTGTTAGACCCTAGCGGTGCTGTCATTGAAGGAGCCCAAGTGACATGGGAAGTGGATTCAAAACATGCCCGCACGCTGAAAACCGGCATGGAAGGCCGGGCAACTTTTTCGGGATTGCCTCAAGGGAACTGCCGAATCACCGTGCTTGCCAAAGGATTTGAACTCAAACAGATCCAATTCCCTTCCTTCACGGCCGGGATGCACCGCCTCGAAGTACAACTCGAGATTGCCCGCCACGTGGAAAAGGTGGAGGCGGAGCCCACCAAACAAGAAGAGATGACGGACTCCCGTGGAGATGGGTTTACCAGCATCTTGACGGAGGGACAAATTGCCCAATTGCCGGATGATCCGGACGAGTTGGAAGAGGTGATTCTGCAGATGGCAGGGGCGGGAAGCGGGCCCAATCAGCCAGTTATTCGCGTGAATGGTTTCCGGGGAGGGAAGTTGCCGCTCAAGTCTCAAATCCGCCAGATCCGCTTCCAAATGAATCCTTATGCCGCAGAGAATCACGAAGGGGGTTTCGGCCGAATTGATATCATTACTAAACCCGGAACAGACCAGTGGCATGGCGGTTTAAATTTCGGCTTTCGTGATGGAGTGTTTAATGCCAGAAACGCCTTCGCCACGAGCGACACACCTGAACAATACCGCCGTTTTGGGCTGGTTCTAGACGGGCCGATTTGGAAAAATCACACTTCGTTTTTCGTCAACCTGGACGGTTCGCCGTCCTATGACTCCCAGCCGATCTATGCCCAGCTCCCCGAAGGCCTCTTCACTGATGTGGTCAAGCGGCCTTCGCATCTATTGAATGGATCATTGCGAATCGAACATGCGGCAGGAAAATCTCATACCTTGCGTTTTGAATTTCAACGCAATGCCCGTGAGCAAGACAACCTTGGCGTGGGAAATTTTGATCTCGCGGAGCGAGCCTACAGAAACAGCCAAACCGAAAAGATTTTCCGGTTTTCAGATTCCGGCATGCTAAACACCAAGCTGGTGAATGAACTAAGGGTCCAGCTACGTTACCAAACCAACAAGACTCATTCAGCTTCTTTGACGACGGCCATTTTGGTTTTAAGTGCCTTCAACGACGGTGGCGCCCAAAACGAAAACTCCAGCCATGTCTTTGATTCAGAAATAGCCGACAATGTCGATTTTGTCAAAGGGAAGCACTCCATGCGGGTGGGAGTACTTCTCATGACGAGTCGTCACCAGAGCTACGATCTGCAGAACAGAACCGGGACTTTCACATTTGCCAGCCTGGAGGCTTGGGAATTGGCGAGCCCCACGTCCTTTACTCAGCGTCAGGGAGCCGCCCTCGTCGAATATCGGCAGGTGTTAGCCGGCTGGTTTTGGCAAGACGATTTGCGTGTGCGCAAAAACCTGACTCTCAACTTCGGGCTGAGACAGGAAGCACAAACTCAATTAGCGGACCACTTCAATTTGGCTCCCCGCTTGGGAGTGGCGTGGTCCCCCTTCGCCAGCGGCAAGACGACTCTACGCGCAGGTGCTGGTCTTTTTTATGATTGGCTTAGCAGCAGCGTTTATGAACAGGCATTACGGGTTAACGGCGAACAGCAGAAGGACATTGTTATCCTCTCTCCGGGATATCCCGATCCATATGGCAACTCCGCCTCTACCAGTTCGGGGAATGTCTTGCCTCCCAGCCGGATCCAGTTGGACCCGGCTTTACGTATGCCCTACATTGAGCAGTGTTCTTTCGGTGTGCAACAACAATTGCCGAATAGCTTTATGTTGATGGCCAACGCCATGTTCCAAAGAGGCGTTCATCTGCTACGTGGTCACAACCTGAATGCGCCTCTACCCGGCAGCAACGAAAGGCCTGATCTGACTCTTGGTAATCTTACACAGGTTGAATCTTCTGCCAATTCCAGCTTTCAGTCATTCAACATCAATTTGGGGCGGATGGGACGTAAGTACCATTTCATGATGAATTATGTTCTCAGCAGTGCGCTGGATGAAACTGATGGGGCGACAAGTTTGCCCTCTAACAACTGGAATCTTAAACTGGACCGCGGGCCTTCCAATTTTGACGCACGTCATCGGTTTTTTCTCATGGGCAGTCCGCCTTCTCTCAAAGGATTTCAGCTGAGTCCTATATTTCATATCAGTTCTGCTTCGCCTTACAACATCACCACGGGCTACGACGATAATGGGGATTCAGTAAGCAACGACCGGCCTGCCGGGGTTGGACGCAATAGTGCCCGCGGCGCTGCCCAGTGGGATGTCAATCTCCGCCTTTCACGAACCTGGGGATTTGGCAAAGAGCGGACGGGCCTCTCAGGAATGATGCCACCCGGTGGCGCGCCCCCTCCTCCTCCCGAAGGGGGTGGAGGAGCAGGCGGAGGGGGGCCACGTGGCGGAGGACCAGGCGGCGGAGGACCGATGCCCATGATGTCAGGAGATAGCTCCAAACGATTTCAGCTGCAGTTTTACCTGCAAGCTTTCAATCTCCTCAACCACACCAACCTGACTAATTTTGTTGGTGTGGAGACGTCTCCGTTCTTCGGCCAGGCCACCGCGGCCCTTTCCGCACGCCGACTGGAAGCCGGGCTCCGATTCAACTTCTGAGGTCAACCATGATTCAACAAGGCTTAATCATTGATGGTGATCACCTGCTGGCTCAAACCCTGCAAGAGTGTTTACGGGCTGAAGGACTTTCCATTGAAATGACCGATCGGCGGCATTACCGGTCGCTTTTGACCAAGGGTACTCCTGCGTTGATCATCCTCAACATTATCTCTTTCGGCCAGGGGCACCTGGAATTGCTCCGCCAGCTTCGCACTGATTGCTCGTCGCCCTTGCTGGCTTTATTGGACTACAGTGATGCCAAAAGAAGGGCTCAAGCTTTGGAAGCGGGAGCCGATTCGTGTCTCCTGAAACCGCTCCATCCCCGCGAGTTGGTGGCGCGGTTTCATTCCTTGGAGCGCAGGCTTCAATCCAAAATGGATGCTCTTCCTCGAGAAGCCCCGTCCCTCTTCGAGGTTGGAGGCTTGATGTTGGACCGTAACGCCTGGTCAGCTAGCATCAATCAAGAGCCCCTGTCTCTGACTCTGTTCGAATTTCAACTGTTAAGTGCCTTGTTAGATCCTCCCGGTTGTGTCAAGAAAAGACGAGAATTGGTGGAGGCTATCTTAGACAAGAAATATGATTCTTATGATCGCAGCCTCGACGTGCATGTCTGCAATTTGAGACGGAAATTAGGCTCCCCTTACCAGGAGCGGCTAAAGACGATTCGCGGCATTGGATTCATATTTGAAACTGCTGAACAGGAGGTTAGCACTCGCCAAGATCTCAGCTCAAACGAATCACGCGCCAATAGGGGAACGGGCTTCCAGCAAAGGAACAGTTCCTGTTTGTGAGGTCGTTCGAAGTCATATGAGTATTTTGCTCTTTGGGTTTGAATTAAATCCCTAGCAACTGACGCGTGATTATTAGTCGGCCATTTCACGATTGCGAATCATGCATTGGCAGTCTATAGGATCTATATGAATCGAGTCTTGATGGTAGATGACGATGAAGCACTGTGTCTTGAGCTCAAGGAATTCCTAAAACAGGAAAAGTTCGACCTGGTTTACACCTCAAAGGGAGAAGAGGCTTTTAAAACGGCTTTGGTGGGCAATATATGTCTGGTCATTCTCAATATTCACCTTCTGAACGTTAGTGGATTAGAACTGCTACGCCAACTCCGAAATCAATCTGACCTTCCTGTCTTGATCCTGACAACTGCTGCGGACCGAGTGGACTGGATCTTGGGTTTGGAGTTTGGAGCCGATGACTATCTGACCAAGCCTTTTGCAAAGCAGGATTTCTTGGCCCATATCCGTGCGATCTTGCGCCGGGTGAAAACCTTGACCCCGCAAGTGGATTCGTCGGCTGAGCCAACATTATTATCAAGTGGTGATATTTGCGTAGACAGAAACACTTGGATGGTTACGGTGGAAGGCAAGGCAATTCACTTGACGGCCACCGAGTTTAACTTGTAGGCATTCTTGCTGCAGGAAGCAGGACGCGCAATTAGTCGAGAAGAACTGGTCAGGTCTATTCTTGGAAGATCCTACGATCCTCTGGATCGCAGCATCGATGTGCACATCTCCAAATTACGTAGGAAAATCGGCCTCAATGAAAATGGGGTCGGACGGATCAAGACAATCCGTGGTACCGGTTACTGCTTCGTCTGTCACCCTCATCACCGACAAGCCTCGAACCCTTCTTAAAACCAAGCCTATCCCTGCTCAAAAGTCCAGCGACGGCATTTTCGGTCACGGCAGCTGGCTGAAGGCTGCGCTTCTTTGCGGCGAAGCTGATCCAAAGCGGTTGCTCATTCCTGAGAAGTTCAGAAGACCAGACCGCTCCCACGATTCGGGTACCCACCCACTGGTCGGTCGCCTAGGCGCCTTTCAATGCGATCCCGTTCGCCTGGTAGGCTTACTATCGGAAATGCCCCAGGCGTTCCCGGTAATCTCTTGATAAGCCTTGCGGATTTCCCCAAGATGGGCTGAGTCATCATCAGGGGCTTTCGGTCTTCGATGATGATTATTTTCTTTTAAATCATCAAATATATTGGGTTTCAATTTGACACCGGTTTCAGCCTGACACCGGTCTGGAATGGACACCGGTTTCAAATCGACACCGGTGTTAATTTGATAGGTGGTTTCCTTAACTTCCCTGGTGTTGAGCACCTCCAACTGACGAATCAACCCCAACTCCATCAAGCGTCTCAAGGCTCGGCGGCAACAGCTTTCGGAAAGGTTCGAAAGTCGCATCAGAGTTGACATTCCGACCGTACAGGTCTTATGATTGAAGCCTACTGAAAGACGGTAGAGGCGCAGGAAAACCACCGGTGCTTCCTCCATCCAGTGTTGCTACGCCGCCACTGATAGGCGCGAATTGTCCACATTGACCAACAGGGCCGAGTTGAAGAAAACGAACGAGACATTTCGCAGCACCCCAAAACGCATCGCCGAGGAGAAGATCTCCCTGAACGTTAGCCGCTTCCTGGTCAATCCCGCCTGCATGGCCGGTGTCCTGACTTCGCGGCCGAACTTTAAGGCCCGGTGAGGCCTGACAAAGTTGTAATGGCATCGAAGTAACTCCAGATGATCCTCAAACCGTTCCTTCCATCGGGCGTGACACGTCGTTCGGCGACCCAGATACGCCGAGCCTTGTCGAATCGTCAGATTCAAGCGTTCGACGAACGACGTATTCAGTTTCGAAGAGTCTTCGGAATCACGCAACGCCTGCTGCAGTCCCCACGCACCCCCAATCACTATCCTTCGCTCAACTTTCACGATGCGATCGTTCCTGCGGGTCTTGATAACCTGGCCGTAGAGACACGCTGGTCCAAAGACGCGCCCGATGACTTTCTTATAGAACTCGAACCCATCCGTAGTAATCAGTGGAATTTGTCCGGGAATCATGCGCTCGAAAACATCTCGGAAGAGGGCCTGCGTGTTCCTGTAGCTCCGTCCTCCGACCACTGTTGAAGGCCAGAGCCGTGACCAGACGTCGAGAATAACGAAAACCCAGATAGGCTGCTCCTTACCCCCGACTATTGTTCGCATCTCGTCTGCCTGAAGCTCTGCCATGGCGAGCCTTTTCATTTTTCGATCACTGAAGCGACGACACCAGTGCGATGCTCTTTCCAACCAGCGATGCACCGTGTTCCAAGCAATGCGCTTGACTCGAGCGATGGCGGACTTGTTCAAACCTTCGACACTGAGCGAGGCAACCTCATCAAAGATCGCACGCCGGTGCTGGAGTCGATGATAAGGTGTCCCGGTTGTCGAACAGAACGTTTTACCGCAAGTCCGGCAACGATATCGACGTCGTTTCCTCCATCTAGTCGTGTAGAAGCCATGGCGAATGATAGCTCCGGAGTCGGCTTTTCTCAAAAGCGAACATTGCCGGTTTGGACAGCTGAGACTCTTCATGGTTGGTGACCCTTGTCGACGCTAGAACTGATGGCCTCAAATTGAGTCTCAAACTATACCACGGGAGTGAGTTACAGGTAGGCTACCAACAGTGGATTGCGGAAGCACCCCTTTCACCTTGTTTCTCAGGCAGGGTCGGAGCATGCTCGTTGATCATTTACCGTCTAATCGCGCTGTCCAGTTCACCACCAGGGTGAGCGGTGCGCTCGTATTGCTAACGATGTTAATCACGAACCGCCCGGCCGGGGTTACATCGTAAGGGTAAGGAATTGGTGCTACCACTGCTCTGAAGAGAGGCTGCGCTTTCCGAGCTTCGAAGCTATTGCCTCTCGCCTCAATGTCCGCTGCCATCATCTGGTCGTCCGGTGCGAGGTAAAAGATCTCCTTCCCGTCGCTGCGCCACCGCGGGCATCGCGGTAGGGTCGAGAACTGGCGCGGTAGTCT
>JBGOTQ010000346.1:0-8072 GCA_041476565.1 Terriglobia bacterium
ATTCCCTGGCGAGACAACAACAGATCCACACCACGCCAGAGGTCCCACACCATCCAACCCACAAGACTGTCGCCGATCAGGTGCAATTGAATGCCTGTATTGTAACGGAAGTAATAATCCTGTCTGCCAACGGCAAACTGCCCTGAATAGTCCTTGGCCGAAACAAAGGGGTGCTGACGGCGCTCCCCATGGCCGAGCTGGTCCATGACCAGCACGAGACATCCGAGGCGGGCCCACGTCATACCCATGTCCTGCAGTTCACCCTGTGATTTGGGATTGTGGTGGCTGTGGCATATCAAGATTCCCGGCATTGATGCGCGTTGGGGATCAGGCCGGTAGAGATTCGCCGATACCCACAACCCTGGCCTGCTTTCAAACACCAGGTTTTCGACTTGGAACCCGTCTCCCAGCAGGGTTCCAGTTACACGCAAATGCAAATCCTTAGGGATAGCCGGGAATTGGCCAAGCGAAGCGCGCAGGGCCTGCAGACACTTGTGCTTGTAGGACTCCCATTGGTCGCTGGTGGAGATTTTCTTCCACTCCAGTGAAGACCGGCGATTAGCCATCTCAAGGCGTTCTTGGGAATGCTTGACCAACATTTGCGAGAGTTGCTCGCGCGTCCGGTCTGACAAGAGGTTGGGGTCGAGTTGTTGCAGCCGGTAGATCAGTTTTTCCTCATTGAGCCCTTGAGCGCGCAAGGTTCCTGTAGAATTAAAACAGGGCAGTAGCGTGAGGATGAGAAAAGTCATTCTTGGTTTCATAACGCTCTCCTGGGAGGGTCCTAGCGGTTGGACCTCAGACTCAAACCACTTCCAGCAATTGCTGCAATGCGCGCCTCCCTTCACCGATGCCCCCAAGCCAATACTGGTGTCCGTACAATTCGGAATGGCCAAAGGCAATCCGGCCAAATCGTTTCCGAATAATGTCACGAGGCACTACTTCCCCATCTCGCGGGAAGTAGAAACCTGGCTGCGGATTGACATAGGCATGGCCCCAACGGTTCAAAATGATTCCCGCAATGTCGGTTTTCGGATCAAACCCGGCGTTGCCAAATAACCGGACCATCTGACCGCGAATCTGCCCTTCGTATTCACTGAAGCTCGTAGAAAGCAGCTCCTGCCGGCCCAGAGATCCTTGTTCCTGAATTGAATGGCCAGGATAGAAGAAGGGCACATAGAAGGTCAGGAGAATCGGTTGGTCTGGTTCTAAGGGCGGACGATAATCGCCAACCTGCATGGGCTGTCGGATATTGCAGGAGAAGCCAAACCCTCCAAACCATCGGCAGGCTGTCAGGCCGAGTTTGTGGAGAAAGCGCCAATTGGTTAAGGCGACATTAACCACCAGCATCGGCGAATGAAAGAAATGGCGATAAGCGGCCTGATAGTCTTCCGGCAGGTCTCTAACCACATGACGCGTCACCCAACCTCCCCCAGCCATCACTGCACCTCGAGCCCTTAACCGGTAGACACGACCCCCTCTTACGTAGGTGACCCGTACCCATTCTGACTTTTCAGGCAGACCCTCATGTTCCACGCGAACTGCAGTAGCCCCGAGCCGCATGCGAATGTCGTTTTCCGGCTCATCCAATGCCCGAAAAATGACGTGGCCATTCAAAATGTCTGAAAACGAGACCCCGCCTTCAATGGCACGTGGGATCAGGGCCTTTATGAAATAACGGGCAAAGCCATCGTTGCCACCCGGAAAGGAATGCCAGGTAAGCGGGGAAACATCTTGCAGTCGCGAGGGGTAATAAAGATCGTTGGAAAAACCCCGGAAGCCTGGCATAGAGACCTGGTAGGCCGTATAGGCGGATATGACGTCGGATCCCAAACCAACAGCCGCAGCCAGAACCGGATCAATGTACTTTGGGACCTCAGAATTCAGGTTCATGACCTTTTCCAGGTAGCCCTTGTAGGTCATGGTGTCGAGCCATCGTCCCAGATCTTCCCCTGCGTAGTATCTTTTCTGACCGTACTTCCAGATTAGAAAGTCACGCTTAATGCGCTCGGCAAACGGGGCCTCGTTGAGCCTTGTTCCCCACAGGTCCCTGACCCAACGAGGTTCTAAGCTGCTGGACTGTTCGTCAAAAAAGGTTCCGAAACTTGGAGACTCATCAGTCCAGAGATGAAATCCGTAATTGGTTCGATCGAACTCGAGCCTCCCGAACTGGGGATCCAAGGTTGAGTATTCAAACTTCGTTGGGACCCGCAGTTCTGTGTAGAGTTCGTAACCTGCGGCGCCAGGTCTTTCGGGAACATCGAATTCGTTGGCGCCTTGAGGGCCAATCAGCTTCTGGCCCTTGACCACGAATTCATTGCGCTTCGATTCGCCCCCGAAAATGGGGTGATTTTCCAGGATGAGACATTTCTGAGTGGGCTTTTTGGCTTTCTTGAAATAAAAAGCAGCTCCCAACCCGCTTATGCCTCCACCAATAACGACCAGATCGAATGATTCTCCAGTGTCCACGGCATCAGAAGGCAGCCGATCATAATGACCGTCACGGATCTCATGAGCGACCTTCATCACTTCCTGGGTATTACCACTGGAATTGGCATAATCACCGACACTTCCGTAACCATTCCAGGGATCTTTGGCCACTACCCCGATGGGGGCAGGAGCATGAACCAAGCTGGCCCCAGCCCCCAGCAGGCTGGCATTTAGGAAGTCTCGCCGGGTAATCGGTTGATCCATTCCGAGGAAACGGGTCATAGGGAATCTCTGCGGCTTTTCAATGCTACTTCGACGATTTCTCAATGAGATCCCCGAGGCGGATTCGTACGCGCTCCCAATCCTCCGAATTGTGTTTCCAGTGGCCCGGCGAGCCAAGGGAGGCTCGGTCGGCGCCAACCCGCACGAAGTCATTTACAATCGAGTCGACGGCTTCGTCCGCCTGCTGCCGACCGTTGCTCTTCTGGGAGAGTAACCAGAAATACTCGTAATCCTGGGTGCCGCGCCGCATCATCTTCAATCGTAAGCTCGCGACCGGCTCGTCGAGTCCCATCGTCTCGCCGCGATAGACCAGCATCCCGTGGCCGTTCAGTTCCGGGTAGGTCTCCGGATATAGGTACGCCCAGAGTGAGTTGAAATCGAGTTCCCAGAGTGTCCAGGAGCCAGCTCGATATTTCCAGGCCACCCAACTCAAGGCCCGGCCTTGGAGACCGTCGCCGTCCAGAATGCCCGCTGCATCGTAAAACCAGGGATCGACTCCCTGCTTTCGGATCTCTTCCACTAGTTGGGGGTCCCACCCGCCGAGTCCAAGAATGGCGATCTTAAGGATCTTGGCGAGACCCATCATGGTCTCGCGCGGATACCACCCGTCCACGCGGTATTCCAGCCGCCGGGCGCCGGAATCCTTCAGAAGTTGGCCGTAGTAGAACATCCGTTCCCGCGCCACGTCGTCGTACGCTTCATCCAGACTCAGCAGATACACCACCAGACGGGTCTTGTTCCACTGCGGATGATCGTCAAAGTGAGCCTCAAACTGCTGGAAGGCGTTCTTCCAGATCTCGTCATATGCCGGAGTCCTCCCTTCCCTGGGTAAAGCAACCGGCCACGGGCTGTAAAATTTGAACTCCTTTCCAATCCGGATCCCGATGGACATTTTGTAGAGGTTCACGGGGAAGGCATCGAACGGGAGCACCAACAGTTCGATGGGTACGCCATAGCCGGGACCACTATATCCGTACCTTTCCGTGAATGCGCTGCCGTCGAGGTATTTCGACAGGTGGCCATCGTACTTCGTCCAGTCGATCTGCACATCGGTTCCCTGGACCTTCAAGCCTGGCGCGTAACCCAATACTCCCATGGCCAGGCGGTGCCGGCGCATGAGCTGGTAGTACCGGAGTTCCATGTCCTCGGGAAGAGTATTGATTTCTGTGTCTGTGTGGATGTTGCCTTTGATGTGGCTTTCCTCTGGCAGGGCGAAGTCCCAAAGCTGTAGCTGAAGGTTCAGGCCGACTCTCCCACTGTCGGAAGACACCGTCATCGTGGACGTGTAAGTCCCAGGAGGAGCATTTTGTCTGTCGAGCGGCACATAGATGTCCACCCATAGCGCCTGGTTCCTCTGGTCCTCACCGATGTCTGTCATCGTGTCCGGAACATCGAAGGGCATCACGTATGCGTGCGGATACAGATTCCCCGTCCATCGCAGACAGGGCAAGAGTGCATCCGGGTAGTAGCCGGTCCCAAGCGTATAAGTCTGTCGCGAGGGCTTTGTTACATGAACGTACCATTCCTTGTAAATGTCTATGTTCCCGGCGGGTATTTTCTTGCCGCCTGGCCCGGATAGATCCCCCAAGTCGACCCTGACATTGGAGAGTTTCTCTGCGCCGGCCCGTTCAACAATAAACTGAAACGCAACAGTCTCATTGCGCGCCCCTTTCAGGGCGATGCGCTTTTGTTTTCCATCCCAGATCAGGTTGGATTCCTGATAATTGCCAGTCAGGCAATCCGGGAACAGCAGCGGATTGTCTTCGAAGGCAGTGTTTCTCGTAGGGTCGATGCGCGTGGAATCTCCCGCCACCCAGACCTTCATGCCACCGGGCGGATTGGCGAGAACACCCCCGGCACAACACAGGAACAGAGAAAGAACCAGACCAGCGTGGCGGAACATCAAACAGGTCGCGAGTGAGTCACTTATTCCGATCAGTTTCTGAAGTTTTTTCATTTCGGCAACAGGCCTGCAAGGGCCAGCTCCTTGAGCAGATTGTTGACAATTTGTCGGGCCTCATCCATTTGCGCCGGTATCGTGTCACGAGGAATCTTGGTGCGGTCAAATTGCTGAGTGGCCAAATCCACGGCGCGCTCCAGTTCCTTCTGGCCACGGTTGGCAAGGTTACCATGCTCGCCATGGCCGCGTGCCATCTCCAGGCCTTGCTGCGCCAGCCAGAGGCATTCATAGTCCTCGATCCCCTTGCGCAGCATCTCCCACTGGATGCTATCTACGGGTCCCTCACGACCCGGATACACAAACCACATGTCGCCTGAATGCCATTTGTAAAGAGGTTGGTCCCAAAATTTCTCCGGCCACCAAAAGTTCCACGCCCAGCGAATGTAGCCGTCGAAATCCCATTTCCAGATGATCCAACCGAGGTAGCGCGATTCCAGCGGTTGGGAGAAGATGAAGGTGTTGGGATAGATCGGAGTTACGGCGGTATACATGAGTGTGCGTTTACCGGCCTTGCGGCGGGCCGGGATATCGGGCAACTCAATCCCTGAGCCTGGGCTGTAATAGCCATAGTGGACAGAAAGCTCACGCGTCTCGGCGACATAATGACCCTTCTCATCGCCGCCGCTGATCATCAACTTTAAGTCAGGTGCAACCTGATGAAAAAAGGGAACGACGCCGTCGAGCACAGTCGTCGCGATTTCATCGAAGGCCAGGTAGGCTTTGCCCAACCATCCTTTCTCACGCAAGTGTTCTTGAAAAGGCCGGGCAAATTCACCCCACACTGCCTTGTATTCGTCCGAACCCGCAGGCAGGCGAAGGCTGCGCCGTTGCCCGTTCTGAGTGTCCGTGTAGATGATGACGGAATGGTCGGAGCCGGGCTGGACCAGCGGCGACCAGCACTCGATGTGGTCGGAAATCCCCGTGCGGAGGCAAAGGCTGACCCAGCGATCAAAGGGAGCGAAGTCAAGAGTCAGATGCCCCTGCCCGCCTGGCTTCCATTCTCCCGCATACTTCCACTCAATGAGGTTTCGAACCGCGAACCCGGTATCACCCTCCCATGGGTCATCCACAATGAAAGCTGTGATAGTCTTCTGTCCGTGAGCAGCGAGGTCCCGAACATAGTTCTCTAGCTGTTGCCAGTGGGCTTCTCCCCACAGCGGTAAGTGATTAACCCTTGCCACAGAAGAGGGGTCCACCAGGATGTTCAGGTAGCAATGGTATCCGGAGGGTTCGGGCAAGCTTGCCGGTAGGACATCCAATTTAACGATGAAAATGTCTGGCTTCGCGCCATCGTGTGTGAGCTCGAGAGTCCCGTTGTATTCTCCCGGTTCTGCATTCGCAGGAACCTTCCAGTCAATCCAGATGCCCTGGCTCTGGTAGGGGCGGAGAGAAACCGAGGGAACTTCCCACAAGGGGTCGGGCGTGTATTGGCCATCTTCGTCTACCGGAATCAGGCCCGGGTAGCGAACCCGCATTAGCTTGGGAGCGATCGTCCCGCCCCCAGTGGACGTGAGGCCGCCTGTGCGCACGAAAAGGGTTTGCACGGCATCCGGGCTGCGCACCCCCAACTGAATGATCACCCACTCATTCCGGCAGGCCTGGACTTCAATTTGCCGTTTGGTCAGGTCGCGGCCGAAGCTGTTAGGGAAGATTTTCTTGTGCGGGTCGGCAAGCCAGACCTGAAACTTCTTCTCCCACTCCGGTTCAGGACGCCCAATCCACTGACCGGAGGATGAGGCCACCAAGGAAAATATGCTCAGAAGAGTAGAGATAATCTTGGCGCGAGGCATCTGGAGTTCTCCTTCCTTATGACCTTTTCAAGCTCATGATAGCGGATGAAAGAGCCTTGCTGACCTCGGAGAGGTCGGTTGAGAATAGCCCAGCGCTTCAGCGCTGGGTCGGCAAGGACTCTAAGTTAAGTCCCGTAGGGACGGTTGTACCCCCGAAATTCCTCTTTCAATCGTCCCGACGGGACTCTTTGCCTTACGGACTCGCAGTCCCAGCGCGGAAGCGCTGGGCTATTATCGAGCGCTCTTACTGGGCGCATTTTCACAAGAAATCCATGAAACAGTGTACTGTGTGATACTTGCATACTTTCTCGCCACAGCTACATCACCACAGCCGGTTTGAGCGTCCAGGTTTGCAGTTTGCCGTCTCGATAGAGCGTGTTTACCTCGGTATCCGGATTCATGAGCTCGCCTTCGACTGCTTTCATGTAAGCAATTCCGATGGGGGATGCAATTTTCGGCCAGGGCGGCATGCGGCGAAATCTTACTTCTGTTAACGTCGAGCCTGCATTCATAGCCGAGTAGCTTTCAGCCAAGGCCCGGTAGAGGTGGTTGATTCCAACCCGTTGCGAAGGGTCGCCCAAGGTTGCAGGAAGTTGGCCGGTGGTAGTCACATGATCAAGAAGCTGATGGGCAAGCTGAATGAGGATTCGGTGTGCACATCCCTGCAGCTCAGGTATCCAGATGGGATTGCGCGTCGGCCCGAGGGCATCGACGCGTGGCACATGGGCAGGGAGCTGGTTATGGTCTGCAGAAACGGCCAGCGCCTGTGCCAACCCGACCAGTATTTCTGCCGGGCTGAATCGTGGATGGATCAGAATCTCATCACCAGCAGTGATCTGATGAGCCGCGTCGCCGAGTTCTTCACGAGTGATGAGAGTGGGTTGTTTCCCATATTTCTGAGCCAACTGGGGAACCGTCATGATGTTGAGTCTTGGGTCATTCCGAATCCAACGGACCAGACGTCGGAAGTTGGCAAGCAGTTTCTCAACTTCTTCACGCGAGTACTGGGGAGGTCGGCCATACGATCCCCAACGTTCCCTAGGATAATTCACGCCATTGGGGCACCAGTAGTCATCGATGAATTCCTTGAGTCTTAGCCGCTGGGGGTGAATGAGAAAGAGCGTGAGATAAGGCTGTCCCCCTGCTATGCACGTATTGACGTGCTGATCGATCTTGTGCAGGTGTGCCTCAAAGGCCTGGTCATCAGGATATTTCTCGTCGAATTCCTCCATGTGACAGAGAATCGGCTTATTATTTAGGGTGGGACTGTCCCAAGGCACTCCAAGCGCCCCCGCATACCAGCTCAAATTGTAAAGGGGTGGCGCCGCCGGGGTCGCATAGACATACGGCAGACCCAGTATCGCAGCAACCCGCTGCGAGTGGGGTGCGGCGAAAATATTGTGAGTGCTGAGTGAGGCACAGGGTTTTCCAAAAACATCGCGGATGATCTCGGTCCCTTCACGTTCACGCTTCAAACACTCGGCGACACCCTCCTCCCAACTCTTCCCGGCCACATACTCGGGGACCTCAGGATGACGCGCGCTGCGGGTGTGGAGACCGACTTCGTGGGGCCCCAAGCTATCGATAACGTCTTTTCTGTTGCGCTCCTTGAG
>JBGOTQ010000347.1:0-8063 GCA_041476565.1 Terriglobia bacterium
GGTGGCGGTATTCCAGGATCTTTTGAACGGCGGGAACCAAAGGCAGCACGCGGCGCGCGGCCTTGGATTTCCCTTTGGTGATCTGGATCAAGCCTTCTTCGGTGAGGGTGATCTGTTCCCATCGGAGGGTGTAAATCTCGCTAGGCCGCGTCCCGAGACAATACATGATGGTGGCTACGTCTTTCCAGGGTTGCGCGCAAGCGGTTAGGTAGAGTCTGGCTTCTTCATCGGTCAGCACTCTGTCTCGTTGGTTCTCCCCCTTGGCAAGCACGACCTTGGGGGCACGGTCAAGTTTGCCCCACTCTTCAGCAAGCTTCAGAGACCGGCGCAAAGTCCGCAAGGCCTGATTGATGGTAGCGGGGGCAAGGCGGCCATTGGCGGCGGCAAATTGCGCGGCGTCCTGGCTGGTGATCTCGTTCAAGTGGCATCTGGCAATCTCTGACTTAAGCAAACGCGCCACCCCTTGAACGTAGTATACCAGGCTCTTGGGCACGTCCTTGAAGCGGCCTTCCGTAAAGGGCAAGAAGTCTTTCTTCAGGAATTCGGCAAGCGTGGGGGCCTGGCGGGGTTGCAGGATCCCATAATTCCCCTCAGCTAATTCCGACCGGATCTTAGCTTCGATCTTTGAAGCGGTTCTCTTGTTTGATGCCCGCGTGGGCCTGTCGATCAAGCCACCCATCCACTTGAAGCGTGTCCAGTAGTAACGGCCTCGTTTGTAGAGCATTTCAATTCACCTTCCTTTCTCAGGGCGTGAGCAACGCTGCTGTAAGTATTTCTCCTTGTAATTGATTCTCCATTTCTTTTGGCGATAGTTTGTACCGCACTTCTTTGAGCAAGCTGGCTGATCAATTCGGCCTGCCCAAAAGATCCTTCTGCAGATTGGGCACATACGAACACGTCGCGCCTCGACTCCAATACAATCTCGGAGCAGACTAGCGGACTCGACAGACAGCTTCCCTTCTTTGTCCACTATAATACTGATCTCAGCCTTGACGTATTGGTCAACGCCCTTTAGCGCGGACCCAGTCGTGAGTATATTGGAGCCAGTGCCAAGAGAGCTTTTGACAGGAGAAAATCCACTAAGAAGCGGCAAGTCATGTTGGTTGAAGATCACATCAATCGGGCAGCCGTAACTCACACTATCCTTTTCCGCCTGAGCCTTAGTAGCAGCTGCATACCTCTGAGCAATCCACTGTAGTACGAATCTGATACCACACAGTGTATGCGCTCTTTTCCTCAATATGAGAGGCCATATATTTCCGTAATCATTTTGGCGGTCATAAATGTATGCGAATAGTTCTGGATAGTGGTCAAGTGAAAGTTTCTCCTTTAATGCTGAATTAAACTGCTTGTCCAAAATTATAATGAAGTTGGTACGGTCGGAACTAACAGTGGGATCAGTCTCAACTCCCTCCCTCGCAATCTCAATACTAATGTAATTATCGACAAATTCGCCCAAATCGAAGTCATAAGGAAGCGAATTGACACATCGTAGGACATACCCGAATGCCGCGGGGCATTCGACTTTCCGCTTCGCTTTTTGGCTCGACTTTGCCTTCCGCATTTTATGTAGTGTCACGCTTGTCAGCCAACCCAGGATCAAACCTGCTGGACTCGAATTGTTGCATTTCCCTCTGCACAGGCTTACAGTGTCCTACAGAGGGCTACAAGAAGTCAAGAACTTTCTCGGAAAGGAAAAGGGAGCTATGCAAACATGTGTTACGTATCAGAAGTCGACAAGTGTTACAAGAAAGGCATGGAGTCCTATCGAAGTGGCCATGACCACAGGTTTGAGTCTGGCATTTGTCCGCAAGCAGATCAGAGAGGGTGGAATCCTTGCAGTAAATGCGGGTCGACGCCTCTTGATAAGTGATGAAGAATTGCGGCGTTACCTGGCAGAAGGATCAAGGAAAAGTCAAGCGGATTGAGGGGACCCAGTGTATCGCTGGCGTGTCTGGCGTGTTCTTGATGCGGATTGCCGCTTTCTTGTCTCCACTTTGGGGCTAGGCGGTATTCGGCTAGGTGGTAGGGGCCAGAGGGAAGTAAGGAGAGCTTCCCACTAAAAGGGGGGATTGCACAAGGGTGTAATGTGAAATTAGGAGGGCACAAATGAATACTGCGGCAATGTTAACCGAGAAGGAAATCTGCAGAGATTTGCATGTCTCAAAGACTACGGTCTGGCGATGGCGAAAACACAGGCTCATTCCTTTCTTGCGGATCGGGCGGCGCATCTTTTATCCACGGGAGCGATTTTCCCAATTCCTAAGGGATCGCGAGGAGCTCCCGATTGAAACTGCTCCAGCGGGAGACGGGGGGAGGATGGCGGAATGAAATCCAACAAGAAAGGCCCGCGAGGAGCGGTAACTCCGTACGGGCCCGAAAAACTCCCAACACTATCTAATTTAATCCTATCACAAGGGAATAGCACTGAGAGGTCAAATTCTAGGAATCTGACCGTTCTCCACTCGTTGAAACATGGTTGCGGAAGCTGGCATTTGCGACGAGGAGGAGACCATGCTAGAGCTTAGCCTTCTCGATGTGGTAAAGGCTTCTGACCTTGGACCTGGTCAACCAAGAGGTCACGAAATCCTTTTTACTTGCCCACGCCACGAAGATGGTCATCCCAGCCTTTCCATAAACCCGCAAAAGAACAAGTGGGTTTGTCCTCCTTGCAAGCGCGGCGGAAACACAGCATGGGGTCTTGGCGCTTTCATCAGTGGTATCAATCCTGCAGACAAAGCGGGTATGAAAGCCTGGTTTATGTCGAAAGGGCTTTTCAGGCTTTCTCGACGAATTGTTTGTACTTACGATTACTGTGACGAGTCTGGGACCCTACTCTTCCAGGTGGTCCGTTACGATCCTAAGGACTTTCGTCAGCGTCGGCCCGACGGGCAGAACGGCTGGATCCATAACCTCGATGGTGTGAGGCGCATTCCATACCGACTTCAGGAGTTAATTAAAGCAGATATGGAAGACCCCGTATTCATTCCAGAGGGTGAACGTGATGTTGAGACGCTTAGATCGATGGGCCTTGTCGCGACGACCAACCCCATGGGAGCGGGAAAGTGGCTTAAGGAATACGGCGAGTACTTTAAGGACCGTATCGTAGCTATCTTACCCGACAATGACGCCCCGGGAAAGGAGCACGCTGAGGATGTTGCCACTATGCTTTGGGGGATTTCCCGAGAGATCAAAATCGTCAGCCTCCCCAACCTACCGCCGAAAGGTGATGTTTCGGACTGGCACAGGATTCCAGGCAACACGAAGGAGAAGCTTCTTCAACTGCGCGAATCAGCATCCGAATGGTCACTACCTCAGACTGCAAACGCTGAATCGTCGGAAGATAAATCCAGAAGAAAACAATCGGAACAATCCTCTGATTTGAGCGGGGAAGATTGGCCAGATCCATCCCCAATTCCGAGTGAAGTCGCCAGGGTGACTCCCCTCGAGATTGACTGGATTCCTGAGAGTCTCCGACCTTGGTTATCGGACGTAGCCGAGCGGATGGACGTTCCAATTGAATATCCGACTTCGGCCGCAATCTCCGCGCTGAGTATAGCAGTTGGTCGACGGGCGTATATCACCCCGATGAAAGAAGATGACACGTTTCAGGTCGTCCCGAATCTGTGGGGTGGCGCTGTTGGGCGGCCAGGCGCGATGAAATCTCCTGCCATCAGAGAAGGACTTGCTCCTCTATATCAACTGGAACAGAAGGCCCAGACCGAAAATAAAGAGCGTTTACAGCAATACAAGGCTGAAATTGAAAAGTTCAATCTACGAAAAGAAGGCTGGAAGAAGAAAGGGATCGACCTAGCGAAAAAGGGACTCTCGATCCCAGACTTTGAGAATGAAGAGCCTGCAAAGCCACCAGAGGAGCGTTTCATAAGCAACGATCCCACAATCGAGAAACTCCACGAGATCTTGGCAGAAAACCCCGCTGGAGTCATGGTATTCCGCGATGAATTAACCGGATGGCTTGCCAACCTGGAGAAGAAGGGGCGAGAGGGCGAACGGTCATTTTATCTTGAGACCTGGGAGGGGAATGGGAGTTTCTCCTTTGATCGGATAGTCCGGGGATCGAAGTATGTTGAGGGGATTTGCTGCTCCCTATTCGGAGGTATCCAGCCGGCCCGATTGCGAAATTATCTTGCTGATGCTATTTCAGGCGGTCCAGGTGATGACGGTCTGATCCAGAGGTTTCAACTACTCGTTTGGCCCGACAATTCAACTGAATGTAGGTTGCAGGATCGTCCCCCAGATGCTCCCGCTAGAAATCGGGCGTTTCAGATCTTTGTCAAGTTATCGTCTTTGGTAGCCCCGTTCTCCATTAAGGCAAGTTTCGATGACGAAGCCTATGAAATGGCTTGGGATTGGCGGCGAGAATTGGAGAATAGGCTCAGGAAACACGACTTACCAGAGTATTTGGAGTCCCATCTTTCCAAGTATAGAAGCCTCATGCCAAGCTTGGCCTTGCTTTTTCATCTGGCCGATTGGGCCGTAAATGGAGGGAATGCCGAAATAGTGAGCTTGAAGTACGCGAAACTGGCCGCTGCGTGGTGCTCATGGCTTGAAACTCATGCGGTCAAGGTTTACTCCAGTATGGGCTCGAGCAGTCCTACGGCGGCCTTGGCCCTAGCGGAAAAAATCTCTAACGGACAATTGACTCGCTGTTTTGGCGCCCGAGAAGTGTACTTGAAAGGTTGGAAGGATCTGGGATCTTCTGAGAGTGTAAAGAGTGCGGCCAAGATTCTTGCCGAGCATCATTGGCTGAGGATTGAGTATAACGAGAATACAGGCGGGGCTCCAGCTACACTCTACCGGGTTAATCCCAAGGTAACTGGGCAATCATGAGAACAGCTCAACAATGGCTAGATTGGAGTCCCGAGTCGACAATGCCAAGCCTTCATGCGGAAGATGAACCTACAAAACCTACAAAAGCTCCCAGTGTAGGTTATGTTGGTTCTGTAGGTTCTAAGTCGGAAGCGATCTTAAAGCGTTCAGCTAACGGTGTTGGCCTTGCGGTTCCAGACGATCCCTCTCCCGGAACCCCCGATCGCTGCATTGTCGACAGAGTGGAGGAGGCTAAGCAACTTCTTGAAGATATGCACGAGCTTTGGCAAGAGCGGGCCGCAATCATTCAAAACGAACCAGGGCAATCAAGATCTCAAGCGGAGCGCTTGGCGACGGCAGAAATCAAAACCGGAGAAATCTACCACCAGTGGTTGTCACAGGGTTGAAGATGAGACCAATAATCTTATCATCAGAAGTTGCTGAAGCATTCAAGTTCAGCACATAGTGCGGAGCAACAATGGCATTCGTTTTGAAATCCCACGAGGAGCGCATTGACAATCTGCTGGCTTTTTGGGACTCCAATCCAGGGGCATATGAACTTCTGAGCCGAGCCCTGACCATGGCTGAAGCTTGTGGCTTCCTGGGCGTTGGCCGCACCACACTGAGGCGGTGGCAAAAGCGTTTCGGGATCGGCTTCCAAGTCCCAAGTCGGACTTCGGGGAAACCGCATAAGTGGTATTTTCAGGAAGGGGAACTGAGGTCTCTGCAGCTTAGATGGTGCGGAAAGAAAAAGAAGAGTGACATCCGCGAAGAAAATGGCGAGGTGCCCATCCACTTAGCGATCCGCCTACTGCAAATGAAACCAATGTCGATTTGTCAGGCTCGATGGCGCGGCAAACTCCCAAATCTGAGTCCGGAAGCCATCCGGGAATACATTTTGAGGATCCAGCGGGACCCGTGGCGAACACATCGCGAACCCAAGTCAGTCCCTCCTCCTGTCGAAGAAAAATGATCCCAAGTATGACAGAACCTTTCTACCGTATGAAGGAAAGTCAAACAATGAATCAGGATATCCACGTGACAATAGAGGACTCGGTCTTAAAGGCCACACGAATCAAATGCATCCGGGACAGCACTCCTGACCTAACGTTGCATTTGTCGAGGGTGATCGAGGAGCAACTAAGGGCCTGGATAAAGGGAGCAACAGCCTAAGGATTTGACAATGATCGGACAGAAACCCGGTTGTGATGAGGATCCCCTAAGTTCTGGGCACAAATCAAGAGGGATGATGGCCTTTGCCAAGACTCAATGATCGCCTGGGAGGAAAAAGTGAAGGGACTGAAACCATGCGAGGTTTACAGGCCCAAAACAAAAGGAGTAATACTATGCCTGAAATCCCATCTGAGCAGGCCAATCAGGGTAATCCCCCTTTGAACGCGACTATTCAGGACGAAGAACTGCAGGACATTGACAGCAACGTTCGAAGTTTGATTAGCGTGTTGAATTCCTTCCCTGGAGTCGAAACAACTGGAAGCTGCGGTGGTCACCCAGAGCCTAGAAAGATATATCAATGGCCTTCGGGATCTTGGAACGTCGTGATGCACATCAAGCACAACCGAACAGGACTGTTATCATTGGAGTTTCTGGCCTGGGCTATCAACCATGATATACGACGCAGCAAGGGTAACAGAATCTTGTTCCTTCCGACTGCACCACCACCATGGTTGAATGGGCCGGGCCAGTGTCTCTATTATGTGCTAGAAGGTAGCCAAGGCGAAGATCCGGAAAAGCTCGCCATCACATTGGGTGATCTTAAGAAAACTTATTTCCGTACCAGGAGCAACCGGCGGTATTGCTAAGGCCTAATGGCTCGTTCCCTTTTCGTGCAGCCGGACGATGAATCACTTACCCGTCATTCCCGAAACACATGTAGGCCATCGGAAACGAGAGAGAAGCCAATTCACTTCTCTCGTCGGTCTGAGAGCTTATGAACTTGTCAACCGCTGAGTCATAAAACTCGGTCAAGATGGCCGACTAATCAGATAGTCATCAAGAGTCTCCACAGAACCCAATATCAATTCCAATTCATTGGTTTTACGCTTGCGGCACGTCGGCCACAAACACACTCAAACCAATGCCGGAAGCCGTCGAGGTCAGCACCAATCCTGCAATTCGAAACACAAACTTTGTTCGTCACGGGGCTGGTGTTCGTGATGATACCTGGCGGCCTCTTGTTGTCGGCAACGGGGCACTGGTCTCGTGCCGCCATGTGCGGAAAGGGTATCTTTTCCATACAGCCACGGGTTCTTGCCATGAGGGTTCTCTCACCACCCTGCCCTCGAACGGTCCAGAGCCTGCCAATTCCACCGTAAGGTCTACTTCAAATGGCCTGGACGAGTAATTTCAGGCCCCAGTTTGCGGCGCTTAAGCCTGTGATTTAGATTTCTGCCTTGGGGGTAGTACCTTGGGGCGGATGGGGGATGAGAAAATGCAACCTGAAGTGAATGCGACGCGCTGAGTGGAACGTGTCCGCGCCGCCGTATCGAAGGATGAGATTCGCCACACGATTAGGCGCCATCGCGCACATACTTGACGATCAATTCAGATGCGAAGTCGGCAAAATCAACAAATATTTGATGCATGTAATCCACGGCTGCGTCTGCTTCGGTCCGCAGATCAGCCGTTTTCGGAATCTTCCATATTTCTCGACATACAATACTATCCACTACATCATCAGCTACAGCAAATCGCCAAGAATACGAATCGGTTCCCCGAGTTATGGAAGTGGGATTCCCAAGGGGCTTCTTGGCGCGACTCGCCATTGCCCTTTTTATCAGTTCGCCGGATTCGTCATAGTGGAACGTGACGTTATTCCGGAGACGCCCCATGAACTGCTCGAACTTGCGCATTTGGTTCTTGTCTCGATGAAGGGTCACAAGCCTTTCAAATGCGACCGAAGCCTTCTCGGAGCATCTATTGATGACGTCACGAAGGCGTTGATTCCCTCCTATCGAGTCAACAATCTTCATTGCCTCATACAGATGGCTCGCTTGAAGCCGCGCGAAATACATCGCGGCCCCACGGTCTTTGTTGCTGTGCTTCGTCACGTACTGCGACTTATAGCTGGAGAGACCCTCGCTCGCCAACGCAAGGTCGTTAAATGCCATCATGAGCTTGACAATGAGAACGGCCTCGTCACCTCTTGCAGTAAGCTTGTCGAATGTCGTGTAGATGGTTGAGGTGGTCACGATCCATGCGTCTCTTGGCGCCTA
>JBGOTQ010000348.1:0-8059 GCA_041476565.1 Terriglobia bacterium
AACTCGGCTCCACAGGGCCCAAGGTCTTTCCACTGGCTCTCGGATGCATGGGTATGTCGGGCATGTACGGTTAAGCAGACCAGAACGAGAGTATTGCTACCATCCATGCGGCTCTGGACCAGGGCATTACTCTAATTGATACCGGCGATTTTTATGGGATGGGACTTAACGAGATGCTCATTGGACGCGCTTTGAAGGATCGCCGTGACAAGGTCCTGGTCTCGGTGAAATTTGGGGCCTTGCGCGGCCCCGACGGAGCATGGCTGGGTTTCGATGCACGTCCCTCAGCCGTAAAGAATTTCCTCGCTTATAGCCTGAACCGCCTGGGGGTAGACCATATCGATATCTATCGTCCGTCACGCCTCGACCACAGCGTCCCGATTGAGGAGACGGTAGGAGCCATTGCCGACCTGGTCAAGGCTGGCTATGTCCGCTTTGTCGGGCTGTCGGAGGTGGGACCAAAGACCATCCGCCGCGCACATGCCGTCCACCCCATCAGCGACCTTCAAATCGAGTATTCACTCGTCAGTCGTGGCCCTGAGACCGGAATCTTCCCCGTGATCGAGCAACTTGGAATCGGAGTAACCGCCTACGGCGTTCTTTCCCGCGGATTGCTCAGCGGATCCGTCCCGGCTGCGCAGGGTGATTTCCGGGTCCACCTACCACGCTTTAGCGGAGAAAACTTCGCCCGGAACCAGCAACTCGTGGAAGCATTGAAGGCATTGTCAGCCCAAAAGGGAATTCGTCCTTCCCAATTAGCGATCGCCTGGGTGATGGCAAAAAGAAAAAACGTTGTTCCCGTCATTGGGGCGCGTACCCGGACCCAGCTCCGGGAGTCGCTAGACGCTCTGCGCGTCCAACTGTCCATGACAGAGTTGGCCCGCCTCGAAGAGGCTATTCCCGCCTCGGCAGTCGCCGGCACACGTTACGATGAGCGTCAGATGAAGATGCTGGACAGCGAGTGGTCCTAGCATATCGAATTCTCTTTACGCCCACCCTCCAGTGTCGTATAGAATGCTCGCCCTATGGCAGAACAGATTGTTGCATCCAGTTCCAATCGTCGTCCGGCCAGGCTCACTGACCTCGGGCTCCTGGTACTCTGTAATTTGATGTTTGGCGCACAGTACCCAGCCACCAAGACGAGCGTCACAAGTATGGGGCCTGTGTTTCTTTCGTTATTGACCTTCGTATTGGGAACCTTCTGTCTGGCCCCCTTCTACATTTTCGAATCTCGCGCCCATCCCAATCAGCCCTCGGCGCTCACCCTGTTCCGAGGGCGAAACCTTTTTCCTTTTCTCATGGCCACGGCCCTGGGATTTCTTCCTGCATCGGTAGTGCTGGCATGGGGGATTGAGCGATCACTGGCCACAAACGCGGCGCTGCTCACCTTGAGCATCCCCGTGTTCACGGCTATGCTGGCCTCGGTGGTTCGGGAGGAGCGGATGAATCGGTGGCGATGGCTGAGTTTTGCTTTGGGAATAACGGGTGCAGTCATCTCTTCGGAAATCGACTGGCGAAATCTCCAGGTGCTCAATGCCCGCTACCTGCTGGGGAATGGCTTGATCTTGATAGGTTGTTCGGGAAGCGCCTTCACTAACGTATTCAGTAAGGGTTTATTGGAACGCTTTCAGCCAATCCGATTGTTGATGACCTCCTACCTGTTCACGGGCGTGATGTGTCTTCCGCTGCTCGCCTGGCTGGAACCGGTGAAATGGGAAATTGTTCGCTCCTATCCCAAGGATGCGTGGGTCGGACTGGGGGTCCTGGGCTTCTTCTCTTGGGGAGTTTCGATGGTTCTTTTTTTTCGCGTCCTCTCCCGCCTGGAAGTGACCCAGGTGTCTCTCTCCATCTACCTGCTTCCATTCTTTGGGGTCCTCCTTTCAGCGGTCTTCCTCAAAGAAAGAATTTCGCCAGCTATCGTGGCCGGCGGTTTGTTGGTGCTGGCTGGAACGACCTTGATTTTGTTTGCCGACAACCGAGCTAATCGAAAGCTCCAAGAAAAAGGAACTATCAAGTGAGGATCAATTTGGCTTTATGGCACATCATCCATGGCCTCAGACGCCCGGAACCAGCCGAGCTTACCAAAAGATGAGGTTCACAATAACGAAGACCGCGCCTACCACGGCGGCCCAGAAGCCGGGCTTTTGAACGAACCGTAAACCACTTTCTTTGGGGAATGGAGTGAATCCATAAACCAGGTTGGTTAACTCGGCCTCAGGTTTGGGCTTGGTGAACAGGCTGATCCCGACCGTTACGAGAAGGGTTGCCAACAGGCACCAGAAAGCACGGTAGACGTTATCGGCCATCTCACTGGCATGCGCATTAAAGGCCACATACTTCAGAGCTGCAGGGTCCAGCCTTACCCAGCTAAATAGCGCAATTGAGGCAGTTGTGCCTGCCAGTAGACCGTAGAAGCCGCCTTTTGGTGTAGTCCGCTTCCATAACATTCCCAAAATGATTGTGACGAACTGCGGCACTATCCCGAAAATGAAGATCACCTGTGCATAGGCGATTATGTTGTCGAAGAACATCACCAGATAGGCGGTCCCGATACTGAGGAACACCCCGAGGATAGAGCACCAGCGCCCCATTTTCACGTAGTGTTCATCGCGGGCACTTTTCCGGATCAAAGCGCGGTAGATGTCGTAAGTCCAGACAGTGGCGAAGGCGCTTACATTCCCTGCCATACCTGACATGAAGCCCGCGATCAGGGCCGTGACACCCAGACCCAGCAGCCCGGGTCCGCAATACCGCGCCATCATCAGGGGTAGCACTTCGTTATAACTGTGCGCTCCGGTCCTTATCGCTTCCGGCTCGCTGACCAAATGCATGGGCAGGACCGCAAGTCCCAGTAATCCGGGGAGAATGACGATTAGCGGGACCATCATCTTCAAGGCCGCTCCCAGAATCGTGCCTAATTGCGCCGAACGCAGGTCCTTGGCGGCAAGCACACGCTGAACAACCAGGAAGTCCGTGGTCCAGTAGCCAAACGAGATCGCCAGACCCCACCCGAGGACAACTCCAATCCAGTCCAACCCCATGGGGTTGTCCGCGAAAGAGCCCATGTTGCGCCAGAGGTGCGTGTAGTCCTGACCGGCAAATCTCTCGTTGATGCGAACCACCAATGCGCTCCAGCCGCCCGACTCGATCAGACCCAGAATGGGAATCAATAGCGATCCCAGCCAGATGAGGAAGAACTGCAGCACTTCGTTGAAGATGGCCGAGAGAAGCCCCCCCAACATCACATAGACAGCCACTGTCAGCGAGGAAATCCACATACTATAGTTGAAGTTCCAGCCCAGGATCACCTGCATGACCTTGGCCATCGAAAACATGTTGATCCCGCTCATGAGAATGGTCATGACGGCGAATGTAATGCTGGAGACGGTCCGGGTCGATTCCCCGTATCGCAACCGGAGATAGCCGGGTACCGAGTGTGTCTTGGAAATGTAATAGAACGGCAACATGACCATGGCCAGGACCAGGATGGCTGGAATCGCCCCAATATAGTAGGCATGAGCAATCACCAGTCCGTGCTGGTAGGTGGCAGCCGCGTACCCCATAGTCTCGAGCGATCCGAGGTTAGCTGAGATGAAGCTCAATCCTGCAATCCAGGCAGTCATCTTGCGGCCCGCCAGAAAGAACTCCTCGCTTGTACGGGTGTACTTCTTCAAGTAGACTCCAATCGCCAGAACGACGATGAAGTAGACAACAACTATCGTCAGGTCGACCGGACTCATCTTCAGCAGCCGCGCAGGTGTCACAAGAAGGAGAAATGACATAAAAACCGCCAGTATGGTGGAATCGGAAAAACGTCAGACGTTGAACCAGGAGTCCCGGAAGACCCCCCGGATTCAATTTAAGGCCTACATAATAAGGGGGACTGGCCTGTAAGGGCACCAGAAAATATCCATTTCTTTTTGTACGGCCGGCAGAGCACGACCAATTATCGTTGCGCATCGACCCTCCCCCAACTAGCATTCCGGAGTCTCCGTAATTCGGATGTTTTCAATTGGGCGATCGTCCTTGGACCTGAACCTGTTTGGGGAAGGAGTCAAGCAGGCCCTGGGCATTCCGTTGAGCATTACGGGCAAGAGTCCTTTTTTCGACCGAAAGTCATGATTCAGTAAGGATGTGTCTCTTGAGACGCGTGCACAGCTTCGCCAGTGACAACAATGCCGGAATCCATCCCGAAATCTTTGCTGCTCTCGCCGCAGCTAATTCCGGACATGTAGTAGCTTACGGTGATGATCCTTACACAAGGTCGGCTCTGGATAAATTCAAACTCACCTTTGGTGAAAAGATCGATACCTATTTTGTCTTTGGTGGAACGGCGGCTAATGTGATCGGGTTGCAGACTGTCACCCGGCCCTACAACGCCATCATTTGCGCAGAGACGGCCCATATCAACGTCGACGAGTGCGGCGCCCCGGAGAAGTTTACGGGGTGCAAGCTGCTCACCATTCCGACAAAGGACGGGAAAATCCGTGTGGGGGAGATCAAAGCGTGGTTACACGGGGTGGGTGACCAGCACCATGTCCAGGCCAGAGTGGTTTCCATTTCACAATCAACTGAGATGGGGACAGTCTACACTCCGCGAGAAATTGCGGCCCTGGCTGATTTTGCCCATCAGAATGGGATGCTACTTCACATGGATGGCGCCAGGCTTTCCAATGCCTCAGTGAGCCTGGGTGTGCCGCTCAAAACTCCGACTGCAGATGCTGGCGTAGACATTCTTTCCTTTGGTGGCACCAAAAATGGCATGATGTATGGGGAAGCCCTGGTTTTTTTTGAGCCGGCCCTGTCTGAGAATCTAAAGTACAGCCGCAAGCAAGGAATGCAGCTCGCCTCCAAGATGCGCTTTATCTCTGCGCAGTTTGAAGCGCTCCTATCCAACGACCTGTGGCGTCGCAATGCTGAGCACGCAAACCGGATGGCACAACAGCTGGCTCAAGAAGTTCAAAAGATCCCACGCGTCAAGATAACTCAAAAGGTTGAAGCCAATGCCATCTTTGCGATTGTGCCTCGGGAATGTATTCCCGTTCTGCAAAAGGAATACTTTTTTTACGTGTGGAATGAAAGCACGGCTGAAGTGCGTTGGATGACTTCGTTTGATACGACAGAAGATGACATTGAGGAGTTCGTCAGACTGCTTCGCGACACGATTCGATGATGAACAAGGAACGAATTTTCCTGCCGAAAGGTTCCGGTGGTTCAGTGAGCCGTCTTCCGCACCGGAAAGAGGCGGGAGAGTAACGAACTCAGGAGGTTCGAATGGAAAATGCTTTTCGTCGCCGAGATTTCATGAAAGCAGCCAGCGTGGTTGCTCTTGGTTCTCTGGATTGGAGCAACGGTCTGAGTACTCTGTCAGCAGAAGTACCGGTTGCTTCCCGGCCCCGGCTTCTTGTTGGATGCTGCGCCTATTCTTACCGCAAGTATTTGGAACCAGGCCGAATGACTATGGAGGATTTTATTGGGAAGGCCGTAGAATCGGGTTTTCAGGGAGTGGACATTACCACCTACTGGTTGAAATCGACCGAGCCCGCCTATCTCGCCGGCCTGCGACGCCTTGCGTACCGGAATGCCATGCCCTTTTCAGGCGCGGCCATTGGCACTAATATGTGTCAGCCTGATTCCACGAAACGCCATGATGAACTTGAAAAGATCAAGAAATGGGTGGAAGCCACGGAACTCCTGGGCGCCTCACATCTCCGCGTGTTTGGCGGCGAGGTTCCAAAAGGAGCCAGCGAGGAGCAGGGGATTCAATGGGTGGTCGAAACGATGAAGCCTGCTTGCGATTATGCCGCAACTAAGGGGATTATTCTCGGCATTGAGAGTCACGGGGGAATCACGTCCAAGGCTTCTAATATCCTGGAGATTCTGCACCGGGTTGATTCGCCCTATGCAGGGTGCAACTTGGACATCAGCAATTTTCAGGAGAATCCTTATCAACAGATTGAGGCTTGTGTCCCCTACGCCACTCACACTCATGTCCGCGACTTTTATGGCGAATCCAAGAAGCCATTGGATCTGGATCGCGTCTGGCAGATATTTGTAAAGGCAGGGTACAAGGGTTATATGTCTGCCGAGTATGAAGGCGATGAAGACCCAATGACCGGTGTGCCTAAGCTCATCGAAAAAATCCGAGCGCTGTGCAAGAAATACTCCAGTGTCTAAATTATCCATTTAATAATTCAGGAGGCATAGTATGTCGAATCGCCGCACATTCATGGGGCAGTTAATCAGTGGCGCAGCCGGCCTTACGGTTTCCGGGCTGGTTTCATCTCGCCGAATCCTGGGGGCCAATGAGCGTATTCGGTTTGGCCTGATCGGAGCTGGAAGCCGCGGGAAGGAGATTTTCAAAGCGGCCCTGCAGTGTCCCAACGCCGAAGCCGTTGCAGTCGCCGATATCTATACTCGGCGCCTGGACGAAGCGAAAGGAATTGCTCCGCAAATCAAGACGTACAAGGATTTTCGACAGTTGCTCGACGACAAGAGCATCGATGCGGTCCTCATCGCCACTCCTCAGCACCAGCATGTTCTGAGCTTTGTCCCTGCGATCCAGGCCGGCAAAGACGTCTACCAGGAAAAAACCATGGCCTTCAATCCCGATCACGCTAAGCGCATGCGGAAGGCGCTAGACGGTTCAGGACGCGTGGTCCAAATTGGCATCCAGATGATCAGTGGTCCGGGCATGCAGAAGGTGCGCGAATTCATTACGCCCGAGCGTATGGGCGTCATCACCGCCATTCATACCCATCATTATCGGAATGCACCTTATGGCGGCTGGACGAGAGAGATCCCTCCGGATTGCGACACGGGACACGTCGATTGGAAAGCTTTCGAGGGTGAAGCTAAGCCTTACGCCTTCGATCCGCAACGCTACATTAACTGGCGCTTCTTCTGGGACTACTCCGGAGGCAACGTCTTTGAGAACATGGTTCATCAGGTAGGGTACTGGTATAAAGCGCTGGGCCTCTCCATTCCGCAAAGCGTCACGATGACCGGCGCCAATTATCTTTCCCCCAAGATGCAGTTGCCAGACATGATGGATGTGACGATGAATCTCCCCGAGAAGATCTTCTTCACCTGGAACTCCATGTTTTCCAATGATTATTATGGAGAAGGTCACGATCTTTTGCTGGGCAATAAGGGTACAGTGATCCACACCGAGTCCGACAAGCCCCGCTACTTGCCCCAAGGTGAGAAGTCTTCGGCCGGACCATCCAGTGAGACATCCGAAAACTCAGGTTATGCAGATGCTACTGCCCAACACATGCAGAACTTCTTCGACTGCGTCCGCAGCCGCAACGAACCCAACTGTCCTCTCGAGATCGGGTTCCGCTCCGCGATCGTGTGCCAAATGGCCGTGCGTTCCTACCGGCAGGGCCGCCCTGTCAAATGGGACGAGAAACGTGAGGACATTGTTTAGGATTGAGATGTGCAGACGACCTGAGTGCCTTGTTGTTCGCTGGAGGCTTGGGGTATTCCTGCTAGGGACGATTCTCTGGGTTTTCCTTTCAGAGAATTTCAGTCGTCCCCTGCCATCACCTGCCTATCCTCTCAAGGTCAGCTCGAACAAACGATATTTGGTGGATCAACACAATACTCCTTTCCTCCTCCAGGGAGATGCACCGTGGTCGCTCATATCAGGGTTAACTCAGGCAGAAGCTGATTTATATTTGGAGAACCGTCGACTCAAAGGGTTCAACACGCTCATGGTGAACCTGATCGAGCATAAGTTCCACGGCCCCGTGAACCGCGAGGGGGAGGGGCCCTTTGCCACCCCGGGGGACTTCTCCACTCCCAACGAAAAGTATTTTGCCCATGCGGACTGGGTCATCAGGAAGGCTGCCGAAAAAGGGATCCAACTCCTATTGGCCCCCTGCTATCTGGGCTACAAGGGTACGGACGAGGGGTGGTATGAGGAGATCCTAGCCAATGGGCCCACCAGGTGCCGCAACTATGGTCGATACTTGGGGAAGCGCTATAAGGACTTTGCCAATATCCTCTGGCTGATGGGTGGGGATCGAAGCCCTGAAAAGGCGTTGGAAGAAGT
>JBGOTQ010000349.1:0-8030 GCA_041476565.1 Terriglobia bacterium
CACCCGACCGGTGAATATCCTCCAGCATCTCCAACACCGCCTGATTGGCCCCGCCGTGCAAAGGACCCCATAACGCGCATACACCGGCTGACGTACTCGCAAACAAGTTGGCCTTGCTTGAAGCGACCATGCGAACCGTAGAGGTCGAGCAGTTTTGCTCGTGGTCAGCGTGGAGAAGGAAAATCAGATCCAGTGCTTTGACATCTTCCGGCCGCATTTCGTAATCCTGATAAGGCTCTGAAAACATCATGTGCAAGAAGTTGGCCGTGTACTTGTAAGTCGGCTTGGGATAAATGATGGGCAGGCCTCGGGACTTTCGATAGGCGAAGGCGGCAATCGTACGGACCTGAGAGATCAGTCGCGCTGCCTGCCTATTGAAGGATTCCGGTTTTTCCGGGTCCACCAGTTCCGGGTAATAACATCCACTGGCATTGATCATCGCAGACAGGATAGCCATAGGGTGGGCGTGGGGCGGGAATCCCTCGAAATGGAATTTCATGTCCTCATGCAACAACTGGTTATCAGAAAGCAAGTCAGTGAATTGTAGAAGATCGGCCCGGTTTGGCAATTTTCCCCAGATAATGAGATAGGCTGTTTCGATAAAAGTTGATTTCTCAGCCAACTCTTGAATGGGAATCCCTCGGTAGCGAAGGATCCCCTTCTCTCCGTCAATGAAGGTGATCTTACTTGTGCAGGAGCCGGTGTTGCCGTAGCCATCATCTAAAGTAATGCATCCCGTCTGCTTGCGAAGCGATGAGATGTCAATGGCAAGCTCGCGTTCCGTTCCTTCGACTAGAGGGAGTTCGTAGACTTTGCCGTCCAACTCGATTTTTGCAGTGTTATTCATAGACCGTTCCGAGTTCAGAGATGATAAGCGCCCAGATTATACAACAAGAGGTGAGCGCGAGAGATTTGTTTTCAGGTTAGAAGTCGGCAGGCAGGCGACGGATTTGCTCCATCGTGAAGACCGGCCCCTCCTTACAAACGTAGGCTGGACCCACGTTGCATCGACCGCATTTTCCGAGGCCGCACTTCATCCGGTTCTCCAGGCTGGTGTAGATGTCGCTCGGAGCAAGCCCCATCTTGTCGAGCACTGGCAGTGTGTATTTGATCATGACGGGCGGGCCAATTACTAAGGCGACTGAATTTCCTGCGGAAATTTGGGACCGTTCCAGCACTCCGGGGACAAAGCCGACCTCACCTTTCCAGTCAGGTGTCTCTCCACCGGGATCGACGCAGCGAACTACCCGGACCCGGTCATATTGGGCCCACTGCTCGAGTTCGTCAGCGAAAGCAAGATCGGAGATCGTTCGGGCCCCATAGACAATGGAGATGTCACCGTATCGAGGACGATTTTCCAAGGCGTACCAGATCGCACAGCGAATGGGGGGCATGGCGATGCCACCACCCACGAAGATCAGGTTCCTGTCCTCCCATTGTTCCACGGGATAACTGTTGCCATAAGGACCGCGAAAGCCCACAGTGTCACCTTCTTCGATTCGCCAGAGAGCTTCCGTAACTTTGCCGGTTTTACGAAAACAAAACTCCAGGTGATCCTTCCAGTTCGAGCTGGAACAGATGTTGAAGGTTGACTCGCCATAGCCAAACGCCGAAAAGATGCCGAATTGGCCTACCCGGAACGAGAAGCTTTGGTTCTTCTCCTGCTCCCTGAACCGGATCTTCACTGACTTTACATCCGGTGTCTGACGCCTCACCTCCAGAACTTCCATCGGGTCTGGCTTGTAGATATTCTTCATAACGGTTGACCGTTCTTCACTGTCTCCAGCACGCTTAGCACTCCCAAATTGACGGGACAATTTCGAGTGCAGTTTCCACAGCCGGTGCAGAGGATTTCGCCAAATTTCTCGGGGTATATTTGGAATTTATGAGTTAGGCGTTGACGTTGTCGCTGCGGCTGAGCGCTTCGTGGATTGTGACCCGAAGCATGCAAGGTGAAGATCGGGAACTGGCATGAGTCCCAGTTCTTGGCCCGAATGCCGCCGGCTGCGTTGCCTTCATCCACGATGTCGAAACAATGGCAGGTGGGGCAGGTGTACGCACAAGCACCGCAGCCCAGACAATGGAGAGTCTCGTCTTGCCAAATTGGATTGTCAAAGTTCTCGCTGAGATAAGTCCTCACCTGATCGGGATCAAATTTCTTCGAAGGCCCCGACGGGGTCCCAGCTAGTTTAGAAGAGGTTCGGGTGGCTCCAGAGAATAGGGCCTGCGCTTTTTCGGTGAAGATTCGGACTTCGAACTCGCCATCATGCACTGGAAGCAGCATGGCGTCAGAGCCTCGAGGGTCGGCTGGGCTCAATCCTACTGAAGTGCAGAAGCAGGAATCGTCGTAACTCTGACAAGCCAATGTGACGACGGTTGTGGCCTGGCGTCGCCTGTTATAAAACTCATCTTGAAAGTCCCAGTTAAATAGCTTGTCAAGAATAGGCAGAGCCGCAGCATCACAAGGCCTGACGGCCAGGACGATCTGCTCTGGGAATGAATCCGGGGCGTCCAATAATTGCAGGTCTTTACCATCAAAGCGATAACTGTAGATGGCCTCGTGACGGGGAAACACAAACTCCTTCGGAGAGTTGGATGGATGAATGAATCCCTCCAACAGAAGTTGTTCGGGATTGGTCAGCTGAGTGTATAGGGCGCGGCTCGGCTTAACCTGCCTCGGTCCAAAAAGCTGCTTCCCTTGCCTGAGCCAATTCTTCATCACCTCTCGCAAAGCGGCTATGGAAATCACTTCGCTCATCCGATGAAACCGTCCTTATCTTGGAGCGAGTAGGAACCAATAAGAGATTCTGCTTGGGGATCCATGCCCGCACGATATCCGAACTGCTCTTCTGCTGCTTTGGCCAGGGATTGGTTAAGCAGACGCAGGTCAATGCCCACAGGGCATGCCCGGGTGCATTCACCGCACCCAATGCATCGCCCCGCCAAGTGGAACGCCCGTGTAATGTGCCAGGCAAAGTTGCCTTTCAGAGTTGGAGACGTGTCGATGCAAGTTGGCCGGTTCTTGTCCACGAGGCAGCGTTCGCAATAGCACATGGGGCAGACCTGGCGGCAGGCATAGCACTTCAGACAGCGAGAGAGTTCATCTTGCCAGTAAGCCATCCGTTGCGAAGGTGACATGGTGAGAAATTGTTCCAAGTCCTGCCACTCGTGTCCAAGATTATCTTGGGGCAAAGACGACTCGCCCAGAGTCTCATCCGCAAAGCGAGGGCGGTGGGCGTCGCAGGATCTGCATTTACCCAATTGGGGGTTTCCAACGCCGTCGCAAGCGATTCCAATGACGTAAAGACTGGTTCGATCAATCTGGGATTCCTTCTCCAGGACAATCAGGGCCCGCTCGTCGCACCCCTTAACGACAATGGCAGCCTTCCCCAGAGACTGAATCTCCTTGCGCTTCAGGTAGGCTGCCAGGTTAGGGTAACACTGGTCATTCCAGGTCAGTTGATCCGTGTCTTCAGGCCGCCGGATAAAGACCGGATGGACCGGTTTTCCAGGGCCTGCTTGCCCATAGCCAATTACAACCTGGACTGTTCCTGTTTCCAGGAGCCTGTGGCAGGTTGCGCGTAAGCTCTCAATCATGAAGTTAACTCTCCGTGATCCACCGTCGCCGCGGATGCATTCGGTGTTACGAGGTAAGCATACGGGCCCATCTCTCGGGTCTTTTCCGTGATCTCAGTGATGACCTGCTGCCATTTCTTGCCTTCGGCCGCGGAGATCCAGGTGAAGTGGATACGGTTCAGGTCGAATCCCAGGGTAGACAGCAGTTCGCGGAACAGCATCCAGCGTCTTCGAGCATGGTAGTTGCCGGTGGTGTAATGACAATCCCCTGGATGACAGCCCGAAATCAGCACCGCGTCTGCGTTCATCTCGAATGCCTTGATAATGAGGTTGAAATCAATGCGGCCAGTGCAAGGCAATCGAATAATCCGGACGTTGGCAGGGTACTCCAGCCGGTTAGTTCCTGCCAGATCGGCGCCTAAATAGGTGCACCAGTTGCAGACAAAGGCGACGATCTTGGGCTCGAACGTTAGAGGCGTACTCATACCAAGCTCTCAACCATGGAATAAATCTGTTCTTCACTGAAGCCTTCCAGGTCGGCACTCTTGGAAGGGCAAACCGAAACACAAGTTCCGCACCCCATGCACAATCCGGGATTGACCCGGGCGGTTCGCTTCACCAGGGCCCCTTTGGGCGTCCGGACCTCCGCCTTTTCGATGGCATGATAAGGGCAGGTATGCACACAGGAGAAGCAAGCCGCACAAGTCTGTTCGTTGATAGTGGCGATTTCCGGCTCCCGGGTCATTTCGGCGTGGCTGAACATGACCTGGACCTTGCCGGCGGCAGCCGAAGCTTGCGCCACGGCTTCAGGGATGTCCTTGGGAGCATGACAGGCGCCGCAGATGAACACCCCGGCGGCATTGGTTTCCACAGGTCGAAGTTTGGGATGGGATTCGGAGAAGAACCCGAATTCGTCGTAACCGATTCCCAATTTTTGGGCAAGCGCCTCGGCACCTTTAGCAGGGCGCATGGCAGCTGCCAGCACCACCATATCGGCCTCAACGGTTAGCGACGCTCCGGCCAAAGTATCGGCGCCCCGAACAATCAGCTTGCCGTTTTCTTCGCTGATTTTCGAGACACGACCGCGATAATAACGAGCACCATCCTGCTCTATGGCCCGTCGCACGAATTCGTCGTAGTTCTTGCCGCCCGAGCGGATATCCATGTAAAAGACATGGGCCTGACCTTCATGAACCTTATGTTTATAGAGCATCGTGTGCTTGGCGGTATACATGCAGCAAATTTTCGAGCAGTAGGAGAGGCCTTTAGCATTATCACGGGAACCAACACAACTAATGAAGACTACAGTCTTGGGAATTGCACCGTCCGAAGGCCGTTTGATGACTCCCCCGGTGGGACCTGAAGCTGAAACGAGGCGCTCGAACTGGAGAGAATCGATGACGTCCTTGTACCGACCATAGCCATATTCGCCGTAACCCGAGAGCCGGCTGTTTGGCTGGTCCTGGGTGATCTGGTAAAGTTGGTACCCCGTGGCCACGACGACGGCACCCACCAATTCCTCGACGACTTTGTCCTGGTCCTTATAATTAATAGCCTTGGCCAGGCACTTTTTCTCACACAATCCGCAGCCGTTTTTCTTGAGCTTGGTGCAGTCGTTCTTGTCGATGACGGGGCGTGCCGGGACGGCTTGCGGAAATGGGACATAAATCGCTCGCCGATAGCCCATCCCAAAATCAAACTCACTCAGGTTTTTTTTCAGCGGGCAGACATTCCAGCACTCCCCGCACCCAGTGCACTTGTCAATGTCTACATAGCGGGCCTTCTGGCGGATGGTTATCTTGAAGTTACCAACATATCCTTCCACTGACTCGACCTCGGAATAACTGTAGAGCCGAATACGCGGGTGCTGGCCCACTTCTACCATCCGTGGAGTCAGGATGCACTGGGAGCAGTCCAGGGTAGGGAAAGTCTCGGACAGCCCGGCCATCTTGCCGCCAATTGAGGGCTCCCGCTCGACCAGGACCACCTCGTGCCCGGCGTCAGCAATATCCAGGGCCGCCTGAATTCCGGCAACCCCCCCGCCGATCACCAGGGCTCGCTTGGTCACAGGTACCTTGATGGGTTGGAGGGCCCGGTTGCGACGAACCTTTTCCACAGACATGCGGATCAGCTCGATTGCCTTATTAGTTGCTTTTTCCCGATCGTGATGCACCCAGGAACAATGTTCACGAACGTTGGCCATCTCGACCAGGTAGGGATTGATCCCCGCAAAACTGGCAGCCTTGCGGAATGTCTTCAGATGCATGTGCGGGGAACAGGAAGCGACCACCAGGGCGTCCAGCTTCTCGGAGGCAATCTTCTCGCGGATCATAGATTGGCCGGGGTCGGAGCACATGTACTTGTAATGAACAGAACAGCGTACTCCCGGTATTTGTGCAGTCGTCTGGGCTACCTTTTCTACATCCACTGTCCGGGCTATGTTTTCACCGCACCAACAGGTGAAGACGCCGATTCGGGACATTCAGGTTTCTCCAGTTCCTTAATTTGCGCCTACAGCCGGCTTCGGCAACAGCGTTACAAAATGCCTGTCTATGCCGAGTGCGCTTGCATCCAGTCCCAGGGCCAACCCCACGAGGTCAGAAAGGTAATAAACCATCAGGCGATGTCGAACCCGGTAACGCTCCTCGATGGCTTCCTGCTTCATGTCGAGGTTGACATGGCACATGGGGCAAGCCACTACCAGGCAATTGGCTCCATGTGCCGCGGCATTGCTGAGAATCTTATGGGAAAGCTCCAGGACCGTATCTTCATTGGCCATGGTCATTCCAGCGCCACAGCACTCAGTCCTATAATTCCAACTGACCGTCTTGGCCCCCACGGCTCCCAAAATGGATTCCATGCTCGAGGGTTGTTCACAATCGTCGAATCGCAGAATTTCAGGAGGGCGGGTCAGCAAGCATCCGTAATAACAGGCAGCCTGGATTGAAGTCAAAGGTGTCCGCACAGAAGCCTTAATCCTGTCCAGGCCGATTCTCTGAAAAACCTGAATCAGGTTGAGAACACGAGTCTTGCCGGTGACCGGCAATTCGACAATGTTGGACAATTCCTGTCGCAACCGTGCATCTTCTCCAAGGCTCTTGCCCGCCTTGATTAGCTCCATTGAACACATAGGGCAGGGGGCCAGGATTTCGGAAGAGCCGTCTCGCTCGGCCAAAGCCAGGTTGCGTGCAGGCAATGCAATCGAGAGTTTATGATTAAGGGAATGGGCTGCCGTGGCTCCACAGCAAATCCAATCATCAAGTTCCCGAAGTGTCAGACCGAGGGCTTCCAAACAGACGCGCACGGAATCTTCGTAGTCATTAGAGGAACCGTGAAGCGCACAGCCAGGATAATAACCAAGTTCCACCGTGATCCTTCCTCTCTCTAGAGACAGCGACTGAAAATCCTGCCGATCACTGAGCGGTCTCGGACTTTTTCCCCGAACAAGTGAAACTTACCTCGCCGTTTGAGCTTTGGGGCCAGCAAAGCGTCTTTAAACAAAAATGGGATATCCATCTCTTTCACGAAGGCTTGAGTTTTAAACATCCCTACCAGTTCCAGCTCATTCAAACGTCCATTCTTGCGGATGTTCTGCAAGAATGCCTTTTGGAAGATCTGGGTTCGAAGCTGGGAAGGCGAAGCTTGAGCCTGCTCCACAGCAAGTTGCCTTAATCTGTCTATCAGACCGGCGCAATCGAACGATTGAGGGCAACGGCTGCTGCAGGTTTGACAGGAAACACAGAGCCATAACGATTCAGCTCGCAATGCCCGGTCCAACTCACCCAACTGGACCAGGCGCACAAGCTGGTTGGGCATCAGGTCCATCTGTGGGGCTATCGGACAACCCGCTGTGCATTTCCCGCATTGGTAACAATTTTCAGTGGGAAGTGAATGGATGGGATCAACCGCGGCAGGATGCGTTTCCATGAGAAGCCAGCTCGCTCGAGAAAGTCTCGTCCAACCGTATCGACAAGTGAAACTTCAAAATTCAGTCGCTTCTTTCCACCCTGGGTGCAGAAAGAAGCTTCCGGCTGGAACAACAAGCCAACCCCTCACTAAGCAATCTACCACAATCCACAACGGAAGTGCAGAGTTTTTTACGCGTTCGCACCCAGCAAGATTCTGCTCAACAGGTATCGGCAGGAATTCAATCCACAAGGCATAAGGACAGGCGGGATGCAGACGAGGGGTGCAATTCAAAGTGCGACAGGTTATTGGGGAAAACCTTCAATTTTATTGTCCCGAAGGGACAACGGAGAGTAGCCGGTGGTTGCGCGCTAATGCGCGTTACCACCGGAATTTTCACCCCAGAATCTGTTGGAACCCCGGCAGGGGTTCCAGAAATCCCGCGGCCCCGCCGGGATGCCAGGAAATTCAGGGAAACGTTAAGGGACCAGTGACGGCACACCTCGTCCAGCGGGGTGGACTCGGTGCTTGTCACTGGCTACTCTCCG
>JBGOTQ010000350.1:0-7977 GCA_041476565.1 Terriglobia bacterium
ATTCAGATAGACGCACTTGTAGATCTTCTGCCACAGACGAGTCGGACACAACGGGTCTTCACCGATCACGAAGCGGCTGATCTCATGCAACTTCGCTTCGATCGGTTTCGTCTCCAGTCCGCCTGTCGCCTCGCCAAAGCCGACCACTCCCTCGTCGGTGTGGAGTTTGACGAACAGCCAGTTTTTCCATGGATTGCCGACGATAGAGGTTGTTTATTCAGTGATTCGCATAAATAACTAAATCCACAATCCGCCGGAGATATTCAACTCGCACCGGTGACGTGGCTCGCCTCGTCAGAGACCAGGTAGGCAATCCCCGCGGTTGCGCCCGTGACGACGGCTACTTTCGGGAGCCGGCGCGGGTCGGAAGACTTTGCTCTGCACTCCAAGTCATCAACGGCTCGAGCGCCTCGAGGACGTCGTCCAGATACCTCGACGCGATCCCATCCAGCGCTGGTTCGCGCAATGCCCTGTATTGCGGCTGGGCCTTTAGGAGTAGCTGATTGTGCCTTATCGGCTTCAACGCAATTACTCACCGTGGTTAAAGATGCTATTAAGAGAACAATTAGGAGTTTCATCAGACGAGTGACTGCTATCTCCTCTGGGATCTTGGGTGTCATCGATAAAGACAAACACTTTGGTCCACTGCTTTACGAACTGCGCCGTAGCGCGGTTTTGGTGGGAAGGACATGCCTCGGCTGACTAGGTTAAATATCCGTATCTGTGAATCAACTCTCTTCAACCAAGGTTCCCTGTTTCCAGTTGTGGCCCGTGCTTGGACGACTTAATGAACAATGGGGGGATTGAGCGGCGAGAAGAAAAGGTCATCTCCATCATCTGTCATGAGGTAGTTCTGAGAGTCCCTCTTGCATACGCAGAACCCGTTCTTGGAACGAGTCCTGCGCATTTCAGAGCACTCCGTCAGAAGCCGAATTTCAGGCTGAACTGCGTCACACGGGCTTCTCTTGCGCCTAGCACTTTGCCAAAACTGGATGTCGGATCCGTGGAGTAGTCTCTGCCGATTCCGCTGGGGGAATCACTCTGTGCCCAGCCGCCCCATTGGGTGTGGTTGAAGGTATTGAACATCTCTGCGCGAAAATCCAACCGGAGCCTGAACCGGAAGGTTTTAAACATGGCCAGGTCCCAGTTATTGATTCCGGTCGTTCTTTTGCTGCCATGTGGATGGACAGGCGGGAGTCCACCAATGCCTGAAACGCTTCAACCTGAGCGCAAATTACTCCGCAGCCTAACCATTGTCAAGGGAAAAAGGAGAGAGAAATTCAGAGGGATTGTTTTGTCGGTTTCCGTAATGGCTTCTTGGGGAGGCCTGGCTCCATGGGCGGGGAGCCATACACTGCTAGTCTCCTGTACGACTTCACCCTCCTGCTGCGCCGCAATCGGAACTGCCGGAACGTAGGGATGGCGCAGGTGGTGAGCGAAATCGGCGATCACTTCAACAACATCGCGGTGTTCAGCCTCGCCATAAAGACCATGAGATCCGTGCGCAACTTGGTGTGAGCTAATCTTTCGGTGTACGACTCTCATGGCGTCATCCGCGTGATGCCGTCCGTGAATCACGACGGAGCAAGGCAAGCTGGTGGCATCCACCCCGGCCCGCGATCAGGCGCGAAACCGCCACCGTCAGAGCCGGGCTGCGGTTTGCCTGGCGGCCATGCAGGGCACTTGTCGACCCCCCGGAAAGGTTTTGACCTCTCAAGCGCGAACGCATATAGTTTCGACCGGGAAGAATCTGAAACGCTTCAAGCCAATACGGCTGTGCGGTTGTTCCAACACTTTCGGTTCTCGTTCAGCTCTTGTTCCCGGCGTGCTCGGGCGGTTTATGCTGCGGCTGAACGCTTCAAAGCAGGGCTGTCACAGAATCGGTAGGAGGCGCATATGGCACACAAAGTCATCATACTGGTCCTCGGCAGTGCGAACATGGACCTCGTGCTGCCCGTCGAGCGCCTCGCGTTGGCAGGCGAAACCATTCCAGGAGGAGATCTGGCACTGTTTCCCGGAGGCAAAGGCGCGAACCAGGCGTGCGCGGTGGGCAGGTTTTGTCGGGCGCGTCGCTCTTGTCGGCCAGGTGGGTGACGACGCGTTCGGGTCCAGACTGATCGCCAGCCTGGAACAGGCCGGTGTCGATACGAGTCGCGTCGGCACCTGCCAGACACCGACGGGTTGCGCTTGCGCTGGATATGCTCCAGGGCAAGCCAGTTCCGCCGGCGCTCTTTGTCAAGCACATCCTCATCACGGCTGAGAACGTGGACCATCACTACCCCAACGACGCCATTCTGGCTGTGCCCGCTGCTGACGCCCTGCTCTGGAATTTCTACCACTAAGGAGCGAATCTGAGAAGAGGTAGTGTAAAATAAGTGCAATGGTTTCTATGTCAGTCAGCCCACAATCGCGAATGGGAGAGACTTGAAAAACCGCCAGAGGATAGCTCCAGGTTAGTGTGAGTGGCAGGGGTCGGGTTGTGTATTCTGGAGCGTGACACCCTGGATCATCGCTCACCCTGGATCGGATTCTATGAGTTTCAGATCGACCGTCCTAGCTTTGATATCGATCCTTCTTATGCTTCCCTCGTGCTTCTGGGGACAAGACGAGCGACCCACTCAGCCCTATGAGTTGCCCACGCATCCTCTCCACTCTGCACCTGTGCCCGATATTCCCGGAGACCCCGAAATCCGCAAGGCTATCTATGTTGCCATCATGCAAAAGAACTTTCTCAGTGCCGAGAACCAACTGGTCGAGCTCATCGAGCAAATTCCCAACTCTCCCGAGCTTCTGGTTCTGTTGGGCAGAGTTCTCTTCACGGATGGCAAGTATTTGAATGCCGCAGTGGCTTTTAAGAAGGCTGAGAAGCTTACTCCCCTAAAAGAGGAGGACCATTTCACTGTGGCCATGTCCTTTGTTATTCTCAACCGTAAGGATTGGGCCAGACTGGAACTTGAGAAGCTGGCCCAGCTTAACATAAAGAATGCCCGGTATCCTTACTGGTTGGCACGCCTCGATTATGATGACGGGAAGTATGACTCTGCTGTGGAAAGATTGAAGGATGCCTTGAAGCTGGACCCGGATTTCGTGAGAGCCTATGATAACCTGGGGCTGTCCTACGAGGGACTGGGTAAGTTCGAGGATGCTTTCAAAAGCTACGAAATGGCCAATCGGTTGAACCGTCAGCAGGCCGAAAAGTCGGCCTGGCCCCCCCTTGATTTTGGGATACTCCTCCTCAATAGAGGGGATCTTTCTGAGGCGGAATCGTATCTAAATGAGGCAGTGGGTTACGCCCCGAATTTTCCTCAGGCCCGATTCCAGTTGGGGACCTTACTTGAAAAACAGAAGAAATACCCGGAAGCTATTCAGGAACTCAAAACAGCTGCTTCGCTGGACCCATCCTACCCGGAACCCCATTATGTTTTGGCCAGGATTTATAGAGCGAACAAGGACCTCAAGAGTGCCGAAGAGGAGGTGAAAACATTCCAGGACTTGAAACAAAAAAGGCAAAAGCACCCATGAACGGATATCAGCGAGGCCTGGCCGCATCGAATGATGAGTGGTCCGCCAGTGACCCCATCATGTGGTACTCTGGTCCCCAGTGAAGGCACTTTTAAGGTGACTCAATTCCGCTTTCCATCGATCTCGGTTTTTCTGTACGGGATAGGGAGGGCAGCATGACCCACGTGGCAAGAAAAATCACCAACATGGTAAGCTTATGGTATGTACTCCACTTTATTCCTTCGCAGGCATGACGTTAAGAAAACAGTATCCGTATGCCGGAAGCTCGACGATTAGAGGCTCAAACTGGCTCCTGCGGGGCATCAGTTCCCATTTTAAAAGATCGATCAGACCGGACGTTCTCACGACATTGAATTCGATCCGGACGGTTTGAGGAGAGGGCTGGAAGTTGTAAACGGCCAGAACTCGCTCCGAACCGCCCCTTGAGGTTTTTAGAAAGGCATAATACTTGTCATCATCGTTCGTCACCAACTTGTGGCGGTAAGCTACAGGATGAAGCGCGGGATGCCGCGACTTCATCCGAAGGATTCTCGCTTCCTCGGCATCCGGATTGCCCTCCTGTTTGGTGTAAACGATGATGTCTCCGATCCCTGCAAAAAGAGCCTGTTGAAGATGCCGTTTGGCAAGGTCTCCGTTAGAACCTCGAAGTCCCCTGGCATATAGAACACCACCTGCATTCAGCATGACGTCGTGATAGCGCTTCAGCCTGGTTTCGATGTCCCTGGGATTGCCCGTTTCGATCGATTCAACGATCGCATCCTTTTGCCATTGATTCGTATCCGGATTGAAACTCAGTCCGTATTCATGGATGCAATTATAGCCCGATTCCGTCATCCAGGCCGGATCCCTGCCGCCTTCCGGATCGATCAGTACGTTGCCATAATCCATGATCACGTCCACTATCCTGCGGTTGTGCTCCCAGGTTTGGTAGGGATAGCAGAGCGGGGCATCAATGAGCATTCCGTCGATTCCCGTGTCCATCCAGAATCTTACGATGCGTTCGGCCTCTTCCCGCCATTCCTTCGAGCCCCAATTCATCTGCGGAAGAGGGATCGTCTTTCCATCCTTGTCCTTGGCCCTCCATCTGGCCCAGAAATAGGAACCGGCCGACTCGCTGTATTTCCATCCCCACGACTCTTTTGACCTGTCTCTGTCCGCCTGGGTAACATAGGTGTCTTCCTGAGTGGGCGGAGGCGGCGTGTCCGCTTTGTCTGACCACAAGAACCACTTGACTTTGTCGGTATTTTCGCCGGCTCTTTTATCCTGGCAGGCCTGAATCCAATCCGAAGCCTCCACGCTGAAATAGCCCAGATTGATGAACACGATTACTGCGATGGTCTTTTCATGCGCGGTGCGAACCAACCGCCGAAAATCATCCATCGTTCCCAATTCAGGATCTATCCGGTAATGGTTCTTGGTGTCCAGGCCATTGTATGCATAGAGCCCTTCCGCGGGCGCAAATATTTCTATCGCCTGGATACCCTGTGCCTCGATCTCGTCAAGCTGTTTGGAAGCCTCTTGGGGATCAAGAGAAATTTCGTGACCGTATTTCAAATTTTTCTTCAAGGTGACGACTTCTAATCCGGCTGTCTTCTGCCACCAACAATCGGGGAGCAATGATCTCAAGCTGGAATCCGATTGGGGGGATTTGCAGAGATCCTTACCTTCACGAACTGGACAAACGGTGAACAACATCCCCAATACAATCAAGGCAGTCAATGGCAATCTTCTCATGGTACACACCTATCCGTTAATGAACACACTTTTCTCGCCGATCGGATGGTTCCTGTCACTCCGCGAGTTCTGCTCGATAGCAGGAGTTGTCTTACTTCGCCTTGATCCAGGTGCGATAGGTGTGCGTTTGACCCTGCTGGCCGGCGTCGGCAAAGGGTACCAGCACGATACGTCCTGGACTGATTGCCGTTAGAGCCGGCGATGTGTAGGCTTGATCGCCAATCCAGCCCTTAAGTAGGGTTTCGGTTGCGGGGATAAGCTTGATCCCAGCAGCGGGGTTGACCCGCACCTCCCCCATCGCAGGCAGGTTGATCCTGCCGTCGAGAGCCAGGATTTGCGGCCCGTGCTGAAAGGCATAATACCCCGCATAACTGGGGCCGCCTTCGATCAAGTGGTCGTTCATGTCCATGGTGATCTGAATGGTGTCGCCAGCCCGCCAGGTGCGACTAATGTTCAAGAACTGACCGGGAGTACCGGAGTAGGCGCGGCCATCGGCCTGTGCCTGGAATCGAGTCGTCCAAGCGGGAACCCGCAAGGCCAGCGTGAACTCGGCCGGTTTGTCGGATTTGATGAGGACCGCGACGTTGCCGCTCCGGGGAAGGTCGCTCTGTAACTCAACCGTAACAGAAACGGGGCCCTGGCGTGTCTGAATCCGGTCCGTCATTTTACCCTGGTTGTAAAGAAGGATGGCCAAGCCGTCATCGGCAAACTTGGTCCAGATGACCTCGGGGATGCGGCTGATGCAACGCATCACGCTGGAAAGACAACAGGGGGGCTGACCGCCCAAGATGTTCTGGAGCTCGTAAGGGCGGGCGCCGTTGAGGGGGGCGAAATAGGCCTGATATGCGTTGCTCGGACACTGGCTAGCCAACAAATGGTTATAGAGCGATTTTTCAATTTCATCTATATATTTAGGATCGCCACTGAGGTTAAAGAGGACACGGTTAAGAAAAATCCAGTGGGCCGTCACACATCCCTCACCTACTTCGTCTGCCACTTCACCTGGTAGCACGTGGTCCTCCCTGAAGGTTTCGTGGGTGGTGCTGGTGCCGGTGATATAAAGCCGGTTGGCTACAATATCCTGCCAGGCATTGGTGGCTGTAGCCAGGTATTCCGGCTTCCCGGTCAATTGGTACATTCGGACAATGCCGATAATACATGAGAGCATCTCGTACCCTTTGCGGCCATTATGCCACTTGCTCACAGGATCGATGATGTCATAGACACGCTTGGAGCCGTGGGTAAGGGTAGTGATGATGTGGGGGCCAGTCGGTCCCTCATACGCTTTGACGATTTCATTGCAAAGTTGGAAGTACTTTTCGTCGCCAGTATAGCGATACAGATAAGTCATCGGTTCCAGGATGCTCCCCCCGCCCATGCACCATCCTCCCGGGCGCATTAGGTCCCTTTTGCCGGGTCCAAAGTTGCTGCAAATCAAGTCACCAATTTTCCTGGCAGCTTGAAGTGCAGCTTGATCTCCCGTCAGCGCATAATGGTCCAACAGGCCGAGAAGTGTGTATTTGTGTTCCCAGACGTCCCACCCTCCCCAGCGTTCGCCCGTGCCCACCCAGCCGTCTTCCTTCTGAGCCTCAATCCAGGTCTTGGTGATCAGGTTCATGCGGGCCAGAATGGCGGTGTCTCCGGTATATTGATACATACGGGAATAGGCTTGCATGAACTTGCCCAGATACTCCCCGGAAGGCCAGAGCGGATGAGTCCCCTCACGGTAGGGACGCAGATAGGAGTCCACGTCAACAGTGCTGAGCAGGCCACGGTTCAAATTGATGTCCAAACGGCGTCCCAACAGCGAGTTGGGATCGAGCCGCTGCCCGGAATAAGCGATGCTCAGGCAGCAGCCCTCAATCTGATTGGGAACCACCGGCTCTCGCGTCCAGCCCAGAGGTTCCGCGGAGACACCCCTAATCCAAAATGCCATCAGGGCAACACTGATTGTAAGCTTTCGGTTCCAATTCATTGAACAACTCCTCGAGAAGGGTCTTGGTGGGCAACTATTCCGTTGAATCGCAGCGCACAGGCGGCAAGGTCACTGTGCGCCTGTAACGGTCCGCCCTTCAGAAGGGATGTCGACGAATCTGGAGCTGAAGAGCGATAAGAACACCAGACAACTAAAGCTGTCCTTATTTTTCTTTTCCAGCAGAGATCCAAACTCGATATTTTGAACCATCCTGACCAGCATCCAGAAATGGCGCCAATATCAAACGTTGTGAATCCTTTGATTCGATCAAATAGGCCTGATTGCCCACCCAGTCGTGCGGCAGCGACTGGCTGGCTTGTTTTAATTTGATTTCAGGGGCATTGCTGATTTTGACTTGATCGATGTCCAGGTTTGCGTTTAATTGCTGATCCAGCGCGAGAATATGGGGGCCGTGTTTGAAAGCATGAAAGCCTTGATAGGTCGGGCTTCCTTCAATCACATGATCTACAACATTCATGGAGATTGTTATGGCCTCCTTGCCTGACCAGGTGCGGTCAATATAGAGATATTCTCCGGGTTTGCCTGTTAACAAATTGTCATTACCTAATTGCGCCTTGAAATTTTGACACCATGAAGGCACGCGCAGCGCCAGACGAAAGGGTGCCGCATCTTTTACATTCATGTTTATTTTCGCGGTTCCCGATCCCATAATATCGGCATCGACTCTTAGATTGACCCACACTTGTTTGCCATCTTTTGTAGTAATATTTTCTGAAAATTCACCC
>JBGOTQ010000351.1:0-7946 GCA_041476565.1 Terriglobia bacterium
AAAATCTCTACGTTTGAATTGATGGTTATTCCTGACCAGTGAAAAATCCATCCTCACATAAGCAGCCGTCGCCAGTAACAGGCAGATGGCAACCCAGGGAGCATGAGGGGGTCGAATCATCCCACCGCTCTCCTCCGAACATGAGCATGGAGAACGACCTCTGCAATTAGAAACAGGAGGAGGAAGCCCAGCAGGAAGTTAAAAACGGCGGCAACTCGATGCAACACTGATTCAAGGATCCATCTTCCAGAGTAAAAGCACACCAGTGCGATGATGACAATTCGCATTACATTGGCGACCACGGCTATGGGAACCAAAGCGATCCACAAAACCCATCTCCGCTTGGTTCGAAGGCCCTGAACGTAAAATATACCCAGCGCCAACAATGAAAAGATTGAGAGAATCCCGCTACAGCCGTCGGCCACTTCCAGAGTAACGTTAGGCAGGTGGATCATATAACCTTCATGGTAAGTCGGCACACCCAACGCCGACGAAAGATACGCGGCGGTCCCAGTCACCAGCAACCGTAGCTTCAGGGCCAGCGTTTTGTAAACGGGGTAAGGCAAAGGAATCATCAAGTAGAGATAAGCAACCGGGAATGCGCAGACTCTGGCGACCTGGGATCCTTCCAAAAAGTAGATCAGCCCGATCAGTGTAATGGGTAGGGAAAATTGCTGAAAGAAGGGCTCCTCGCCGAGTGTTCCCATGATTAGAAGTCCGAGGCCCGAGAGGAGAACACCAAGACCTATCCAGTTGGGCTTCCCGATCGAAGCACGGATTCGCGCCCGGCGTTCCCATATGAGGTATGCCGAGATGAGTGGGATCAAGAATCCATGCGAATACCCTGAAGAGTTGAGCCATTCAGCCGCAAGCAGCCGAATGACCGGATAGTAAAGGAGCAAAAACAGCGCTGAAATGGCTGCTGCGCGAACTCCAGGGGACCAATCAGTTCTTTCAATCAATGTGTCAGGAAGAATTTCAGGCTCTTCCAAGCTCTTAGGTATGAGTTTCCCCTGCACTAATTTTGCTCACCACCTTCGATCAATATGCTCCACCGAGTAGCACAGGAGGTAGCAGGTTCCATCGCCAGAGACCATACCCCAGTCCTGCCTATATTATCGCATTTAAGAATGACTTGATTTAGGATAATTAGCGAATTTCATGCTTTTCTTAAATTTCTCCTCTGGATTTATTACATGAGTCCTTAATTCCCCTTTCTCACTTCGAAGACACAGGGCGATTAAGGGGAACTCGAAGGCACCAATGAATTATGAGAACTTCGGTTCGCCTGATCTCGTCACAAACTTCCAATCCGGGTCGATCGACACGCTTGAACTTTCAGTGAGTCATTTGTGCCTTCGGTTAACGCTTATCAGTGCACATCAGTGTTTATCAGCGTCCGAATTGTTTCTCTGCGTCTCCGCGGTTAGTTAGGCTTTGGTCGCAACCAACGGCACGTTAATTCTTTCTATATTTGCAACGTAGCCTTTTGTTTTCTTGGAAAGATTTTCTGGTTGATAGATAGAAGTATTTGGAACAATCTTCGGAAAGCGAATACTGGCCTGGATCTCTAGTGTTTAGACCCCGAATTTAAGCCTGTGCCATCGATTAACTCTAATCAGTGTGCATCAGCGTCCGAATTGCTTCTTTGCGCCTCTGCGTTTAGCTTCTGATTGTGGCTCGTAGAGTGCTTTAGCCGTGTCTGAAAATGAAAAGGCCCGGAGAACCTTTCAGTCATGTTTCCGAGCCCTTTGGGTCAAGAAGAGAGTGCCACTCCGTTGCGATTAAAGCACCCTAACATTAGTTGGGGCTGGCAGAGGGGGGCTACTTGTAGTGAACGTAGAATCTCCGGATACCGCTTGGTTCCCTGCAGCATCTTTCGACTTCACTCGATAGTGATACGTGGTTCCGCCTGACAAACCGCTGAGGGCCTGGGAATGACTGGTGACTAGGCCAGTGTTCAAGGTGGTTGAACTCCCGTATGCAGTCGTCATTCCGTACTCAACCTGTGTGTCACTTGCTTCGTTAGTCGTCCAACTGATTGTTGCAGCGTTCTGCGAAACACCCGAGCTGGCCACTCCCGAGATCGTGGGTGGGGTCGTATCTGGAGTTGCTGTCGTGGCAAAAGTGAAGTCTCCCGAAGTCGCCAGGTTGCCGGCCGCATCCTTGGACTTCACTCGATAATGGTAAGTCTTCGATGCAGTCAACCCGGAAAGTGCTGCGCTGTGTGAAGTCACCATCGTTGTGTTCAGCGGCGTGGAGCTGCCATACGCCGTCGTGGTCCCATAGTCGACATGGGTATCGCTGGCTTCGTTGGTCGTCCAACTGATCGTTGCGGCATTCTGCGATACGCCCGAACTGGCCACCCCGGAGATTGTCGGCGGCGTGGTGTCGACTGGAGCTGTCACAACAACCGAACCGTTTGTGCCTGAAGTCGCTACATTATTGCCGCCTGCATCGGAGGCAACAATTCCGGAAACTCCAACCGTCAGAGTCCCTGGTGCAGTGCCTGACGCAATGGTCAAGCCAACAGTGGCAAGCGTGCCACTGCCAATAGCAGTCTGGTTCATCCCGAAGATGAGGACTCGGACCGCGCCTGAAGATTGAATACTTGCAGAGGCGCTCTTCCCCGCGGCTGAAGCGGCAGAGCCCGTAGTAACGTTGGGGGGATTGGAAGAGGTCACACCCGAAGGCAAAGACAGATCAAACTGCAAGGTGCTGACTCCAGTTGCTCCTGCAGTCAATCTAACTGAGAGATTAACAGTTGTACCCGCTTGCCCACTTGCGGATCCTGCGGTCACAACCGGGGCTTGGGCGAATGAAGCCTGGGCCAGGAAGAAAGGCAGTGACAACAATACTACTATAGTAAAGGATGTCATGACGAAACGTCTTATCATAGCAAACTCCGCCATTCTTATAGTCTTGATGCAGGCATCTGTCACGGGCAAACCCCCACACCTAGAATTACATTGCTGAGAACCTGCAAGTCGAGGGCATTCACGCTGCCGTCGTGGTTGATATCGTAGCTGGAAGAGTTGTTCCCAGCGAGGATTGCGTTGGACAGGATCTGCAGATCCAGCGCGTTAACAGCCGTATCCCCATTCAAGTCACACTTAGGTGAGGAGACCGGCGAAACGGGCGTATTCATGTCAGATTGGACTTCAGCTTGTGTCAAAGCCCGATTATATATCCGTACCTCATCCATGACCCCCTTGTACCCCTGATTTAAGGTTGGATCGGCCCCGAGCAGCAGATCCGTGCCTCGCTGAATAAGGCTGCCAGACTGTGCCACCGATATGTGTTGAACACCGTTAAGGTATCCTTTTACGAATGATCCATCATATGTGAAGGCCAAATGATTCCATGTCCCCAGTGGAGGTTGAAAAGAGAAGGGTCCATGAAGGGCGCCAGTTGAGTCCCCAAAAGAAAGACCGAAGGTTTTGGTTCCGTTGGTGTCAAACTCAAGTCCATACTGGTAATAGGGGCTGACCAATGAGCCGGTATTCCAGGGCTTTCCGAGCAAACAGTAGTCAGGACCTGTACTGTCCGTCACTTTAACCCACATTTCGACCGTCAACCCAGATCCTGAAATGTCGAGAGAAGGGCTGTTCTTAATCGTGACATAGCTAGAGTTGCCGCTAAAAACAAGGCCACTCCCGTATTTACCAGTTGTCCAAGATACCCCACCGCTAAGAGTACCAGAATTGGAATTTCCAGAAAGATCAGCCACTTGGCTTCCCACCCCCTCATTAAAACCGTACGCAGCAACAAGTCCACCCGCCACGGGTGGGGGAGGAGTCCCTGCGATTATTTTTGAAACTTCATTCGACGGCCCACTTTCGTTGCCCGACGTGTCGTACGCACTAACGACAAAAAAGTAGGTTCCGGATCCTAAACCAGTAACTGTATAGGTAGTTTGTTTGCCAAGCACTACCGGTGAACCATAACTATGAGAAGCAGTTCCATAGTAGACTTTATAACCAGCCAGATCAGGCTCGGTGTTAGAATTCCAGGTAAGGCTCACATCGGCTGCAGAGAGGTCCAAGGCACCCGCGAAAAAAACGATTAGAAACACAACCAAATACGCGGGGTTCGTCCTTGCTCCTCGTTGCTGATTAATATAGTTCCAAGGCATAAACGCCTCCACACTTCATTGACCAAACCATACAGAAGCTTAGCAAGCGCTCTGCCACTATGCTAATATTATGAAGGTTTTGGATTTGCGCATAGTTCAGCTTATCTCTTTGATCCCGTTTCTTGTTCTAGGAGACAATTATGTAATCAAGCGGACATTAATTACCTTACTTGTGAGAGTTCATAATCCAAGAAGCTGCAGGGTCTTGAAGGGTCATCTTTGATGGCCCTACCTACAGGAACAGAATGGCATCACGATTCACCTTTAGTGTACTACTATTCACATCGGCTGATTTGTCCTCAAGTATGCTGAGTCTTGACCCCGCTATCTCATAGAAAGGAAAAGAGAACATATTCTATTCTTGGCAGAATTCTTGCTGACGTATTATCTTAATACTTCTAAGCGGTTTGAAGAAAGTCGATTGGTACTTACGATATGAGACTCCTTTTAAGACTGAAAACCCCAAAAGATATCTTGGATTTTCTCTGGAGGCGTATTGGTTATGTTGTCATCCCGGTATTCATTGTCGGCCCAGTAGGTTCCTTCCTGGTTTACAAGCTCCCAGCCATTTACTCCTCTTATACGGTGATACTGGTCGAACCTCAGAAAATTGACCCTTCCTTTGTTCGGAATCCGGTCACTGTAAATATAAAGGATCGCTTAAATCAAATCCGAAACAAAATAATCAGTAGCACAAACCTTGCGGGAATCGTCAAAAGATTTGGCCTGTTTGAGGATCAGACGATCCCGCTAAGCGAACAAGCCAAGATTGATCTATTAAGAAAAAGAATCCAGATTTATGTGGATCGTCCTGGCGGTTATGAAACCGCTCAAGTCTCATACTTTTCGATCTCATTTGAAGACAAGGATCCAAGACTGGCACAAGGTGTCACGTCAGAGGTCGCTTCACAATTCCTGTCCGAAGAGGAAAAACAGAGTAAAGAAAAGATTATCAAGACGTCCGCATTTATTGACAGTCAGATTGAGGAAAGGCTCACTGCTTTGGAATCAAGAAGACGCGAATTGAGCCAGGCACGGCTTCAGAGCATGGTAGATATGCCGCTTGATGCAGCTACCTACGCGAAGCAGCTCGATGCGTTAGAAACCGAGATGGCTGGTGTTCGGGAGTCGATCGATCGCTGGCAGGAGAAGCTCCTCTCTCTGGAGAGAGACTTGAGCTCTACACCTAAGAACGTTGAGCGACAAGTTCAAGTAGTCGATGAAGCCTCCGACACGACTGAAGCCCAGTCCCAGGCTCCGCCTCCGGCCGCTGCAAGCGGAGGTGACATCACTGCCATTCAGGCAGAAATCGATCGCTTGAAGCGGACTTACACGGATAACCACCCCGACGTGCGGAGACTGATGCGACAGCTCGAGGCACTGAAGGCACAGGATGAGACAAACGCGAAGACGACACCCACCCCCAATAAAGAGACAAGCGAGACGACTCCAGTTTATAAGACGGTGACTACTCCCAACCCGGTCTATCGACGACTGACGGGGCAGATGACCCAGGTGAAAAAAACCATTGAGACTCAGCAGGCCAAACTGGACAGTCTAAACAAGCAAAAGGTTGAGCAGCAGGCCCGTCTTTCCAAGTGGCCACAAATTAACCAGGTTATTGCGGATAAAACGGCTGAGATCAGCAGCCTGGAAACCGAGTACAACGGATTGAAGGCAAAACAGCAGGAGGCAAAGCTCTCAGTGGAACTCGTCAACCGGTCCCAAACAGAGCAATTTCGCATTCAGGATCCTGCAAACCTTCCGGAGATTCCGGTTAAACCTGACCGTCCAAAGCTCTATTTAGCAGTATGGATGGTTGCGCTAGGGATAGGGGTCGGTTTAGCTCTGGCAAGAGACTTGACAGATCAGACAATCCGAGGACCTCTGGACATCCAGATGTTTCATACGGTGCCCATGCTGGTGTCAATCCCAACTATCCTGACGGTGGGGGAGGAAACAACAATGCGACGACGGCACTGGATGCTCTTGAGCGTCTATTTGCTATCAGGTGCCGCAACCATAAGCCTATTGATTTATGGAGCGCTAAACGAGAATCTGGTTCGAAGAGTCTTGGACTATATCAACATCTACTTTGCATAGTCTCTTTGTCCCGTTCTCCCTTGCCGGTGGTCTGGTTGGTCTGACCCCCCAATAATAGCATCGACATGCTATTGTCATAATCACAGCTGACTCTCCCCTTGATCTTGTTCTCCATTCGAAATTATGATGTATTGATTTACAATTGACTAAATGCTGATTCTACATCTGTCAAGAGATGCTAAGAAATGTCTATAACGTCTGTCATTACTAAGACTTTATTGTTGGTTGCAGTTGGTGTGCCGGGCTCAATGGAACTCGCCGGCGCGACAGATTTCGAGATTCATCCAGGCGAGAGCCTTGCGAGCGCAGTGCAAAGACTTCAGCCAGGAGACACTCTAAGAATCCATCAAGGAGCATACATAGAGCAACAGCAGATCAGAATAAGAGTAAAGGGTACAAATCGGTTGCGTGTGACAATCAAAGGGATTGAAGGAGAACCAAGACCTCGGATTGGCCGGTCGCCAAATACGGAAGCATCCAGTACGCTTATCATAGATGGCGCTTCCTATCTAACGATTAAGGGCCTGGAAATAACGAGTAATGGTGGAGATGGGATCAGATTGCTGAATAATCCATCTTTCATATGGCTGGAAGACCTGGAGATCCATGAAGTGGATGTGGGAATCAACTTTAGGAGTAACATGCACCATATCCGGGTAACAAGAAATCACATTTACCAAACCGGTGCTATGGGAGGAACCGGCGAGGGATTGTATGTTGGATGCAACTATGCTGATTGTGCAGTGAGCGACTCCTTGATCCAAGGCAACTGGATCCACGACACCTTACAGGCAAGTCAGGGAGATGGTATCGAGGTCAAGCGGGGTTCCTATTCTAATGTTGTTCGGGACAACGTTATTTACAATACAAAATACCCCTGTATCTTATTATATGGAACCGAGGGTAAAGGGCGAAACTTAGTGGAAGGGAATGCGGTGTGGAATTGCGGGGAGGCTGGAATTCAGGCGGCCGCAGATGCGATCATTCGAAACAACATCATCCTGAGTGGTCCGGGGATTGGCTTTTACTCTCAAGAGCACCAGGAGGTGTTGCCAGGCAACCTGGAATTTGTTCATAACACGGTTGTCGGTGTGTCCCCCTGCGTCAAGCTCGCTGAGTGGGACAAGAAGCTGGGACTGGTGTTTGCCAACAATGCGATCTACTGCGAAGGCACGCCACTGAAGATCATTGGTCGTCTCCAAGGAGTCAGTCTCAGTGGGAATATCGTCTACCCATTGCCAGCAATGATGCCGGTCGAGGGTTTCTCTCCAGGACATGCACCCTTATTGGACTTCGTGGATGTTTTCGATAGGAATGTTTACCCCGCAGAGAATTCAGCCCTAATCGCTGCTGGTGACACCCTGTATGTGACCGAACTGGATTTTAACGGCACTCTGAGATCAGAAGTTGCCGATGTAGGAGCCTATGCCTGGACTGGAATGATGAACCGCGGCTGGAAAATTGGTGCTGGATTCAAGCAAAGCAAGCCCTTGCCCCGGTAGATGTGGTGCTGAGCACATTGGCCGGAGAACACCTTACGGAGCCCCTTTCTCAGCTTTCCTGACAGACTTGATGATCTTGGGCCGTTTGACTGAAACCATTTCTCCACTGTAGCTCATCGGAAATGTCGTCACCGGTCTCAGGTTGGCGTCAAAAACCTTCAGGAAATGGCTCCAGCGACAACTCGCGAAGACATACCTACCGTCAG
>JBGOTQ010000352.1:0-7931 GCA_041476565.1 Terriglobia bacterium
GGTTCGAAGCGCCGCGCCAAGGAAGAAATTCTGGCCCGATATGCCAGTTTCATTTACATGGGAAACGGTCAGTACGGGGTTGCCAGGGCGGCGAAATACTATTTTGGCCGGGATCTCGCATCGTTCACCATAGAGGATGCCGACAAAGCAGCGCTGCTGGCGGGCATCGCAAAGTCGCCTCGGTACTACGCGCCGAGTGCGAACGAAACCGAGAGAGTTTTGCGCCGCAGAAATCAAACCCTGACGCTTATGGCGGCGAATGGTTTTATTTCTCCGGACACGAAGAAGGCAGTCGAGCAGCGCCGGATCCCGGTAGATGCGCGAAACAAGGGCAAGATGCTCCAGGCGGCTGCGGTCGTTGAAAGTGTCCTTGAGGAGCTCAAAAACGCCGGCGCCGACCTCAGCGTCGAAAACCTCCTGCAGGGACGGTTCCAGGTTTACTCGACGGTGGATGCCCGGGTGCAGCAGATTGTGAACGAAGCACTGGAGCTGGGCCTCCTGAATTATGAGAAGCGACATCCGAGTTCCAAAGGGCTCATCCAGGGCTCTGTCGTCGCGTTGAGGAACCGCGATGCGAGCGTCCTGGCCGAGACAGGCGGCCGTCAGTTCTACAAAGACCGCTCCGCTTCATACAGCGATTTTAACCGCGTTACGGAGTCCCTGCGTCAACCCGGGTCCGCAATGAAGCCCATTGTCTATCTGGCTGCTTTTCGGCAGGGCCCATTTAATCTCGAGACCCTGGTTCCCGACGAACCCATTAGCGTTTTCGATGGATGGAAGCAGAGTACGAAATGGATCTCAAACTACGATGGTCAATTCAAGGGCATGATCCCGCTGCGGGAGGCGCTGGCGGAATCCAGAAACGCCGTCGCGATTTGGATCACTGAGCAGATTGGGATTGCCAGCGTCCTGCAGACATCGCGGAGTTTAGGAGTCCAGACGCGGCTGCAGCCATTCGCCACGACGGCGTTGGGCGCGTCCGAAGTGAATTTGCTCGAGCTGGCTAATGCGTACCGCACGATGGCATCGGGCATCCTCGCGCAGCCGCATGTGATCCGGAAGATCGTCCGCGAATCGGGCCGGGTAGCAGTCGATGACGAGCATGGTGGGGCTCCTGTCTCTGTCGACGATGCCGCGCTCGCACTCATTCAAGAAGGACTGCGCGGTGTCGTGCGCATTCCCACCGGCACGGCTCATGCACTGGACTCGAGTGGTTTTCCGATCGCCGTTATGGGAAAAACTGGAACGACCAATGACTTCAAGGATGCGCTCTTCATCGGCTCCACTTATGGCCCCTCGGGAATCACCGTCGCTGTCCGCATAGGCTTTGACGACAACCATTCCCTCGGACTAAAAGAAACCGGCGGCAGGGTTGCGCTTCCAGTGTTCAAAGAAATCTTGCTTAGAGTGTACCGTGAAAAGCTATTAGGGCCTGTGCCGGAGTTTCCGGCGCAAATGGAACAGAGTATTAACGCGTACCTGAAAGGCGACTCGCTGCCTGGCGACGACATGGTGCGTTTAGGCATATCTGCGGTCAGGCCATTCGATCCATGGCCAGGGCGCTCGAGTCGTCTAAATGGTGAATGGCCACAAAGCTTTTTCCTTCCGAGGATCGCAGACATCCCGGAAAACGCCATGTCTATGCCACCCGGCGGTCATTTCGACCGGCCCCACACCGTAGTTGTCTCTCATTGACTCGGTGAGCAATTTTGACCAAAGGTATGAGCAGTACTGAACTGACATGGGCATTATTCCGCGGGTAGTATAAGTATTGTGACGCTAGATGCCAGTGAGGATTTAGTGGAGGGGCGGATGTCAGGGGACATCAAAAAGAAAGCGGCGACCGGCAAATCATTTCGGGTTGCTGACAGATTGATCTAGGTCGAACTTTTCGTGCCTAGCAGACTGCAAATCTAGATTGGAGGAGAAAATGTTTCGAACAAGCAAAAGGGTATGGGCAGGAATGGTCTTCACCTTCCTGACGACTGGAGTGTTGGGACTGGGCCTGACCTCGTCCGCGTTTGCCGTCAACCCCAGCGAAGAAAAGTCGGCGGGTCTGCATCATAAGGACATCAAAAAAGTGCAAGAGACTCTGCGCGACAAGGGCTACTACGCGGGAGAGATCGATGGCCGCATGGGTCCCCAAACCCGGGCAGGGATTCGCGAATATCAGAAGTCTGAGAAGCTACCGGTCACGGGGCACCTTGATGCCGAGACTTCCGGTAAACTCGGAGTTGGACCGGAGTCAGTAGGCGGCAGTTTTAAGAGCGCGGGTAAAGAGGTCGGGAAGGGTGGTGAGGAGGTCGGCCACGAGATGAAGAAAGGTAAACCGGTCGCGGCGGGCAAAGAACTGGGTAAGAGTGTAGGGCGCGCCGGAAAGAAAGTGGGCGAGGGGGTCAAGGAAGGTGTTAGTCCCGAAAGTGACCGCGGTGACCGGGAAAAGAAGTAACAACCTTCGAACGAGAAAGAGCCGCGCTGGTAGTTGAGTTCTCTAAGCTCCAGCGCAACCTCGGGAATCGCCCTTGAGAGCACGGCGGTGAGCTTGAGCCTCAAATTGGCTCTACTTTAACAGTGAATAACCGGGAGTGGACCCAATTAGGTCTGCTTCCAAAAACAAGGAGGTATCTCATGCCTTTAATTCAACTGGTAATGATCCTGATCACGGTTGGTGTTCTCCTCTGGCTCGTCAATCGCTTCATACCGATGGCGGGCTCCATTAAGTCGATCTTGAATGCCGTCGTGGTCATTGGCGTGGTTTGGTGGCTCCTGGATGTTTTTGGATTTTTGCATTCCCTCTCCGGGATCCGCGTGGGAAGGTGACAACAGCTGAAACGAGTGGGGTCAATGGTTATGACCGATGGCCTGCACACCGGAAGGCACAAGTGATAGCGATAATCGGGCCGATATTGTGATGCGCACCCGCGAAGATAGAGAGAGTTAGGCAATAAGAATAGGCAATAAGAAGAAGTTCATCGTTAAGCACCACGTCTCGAAAATCGCACTGGACTTCATCCTCAAACTCGGCCGCGCTTAGCGCAGGACGAGTTTGCGGACAACATCGATCTCACCGACAATCCCGCCCAAACTGTCCCGCCGGGCCTCGGGTTTATGCTTGAGGCCCTTCCTCCCTCAAGATGAGGCCTCTTCTCTTCTTGACAGGGGCCTTTTAATGGGTGCGCCGCTCGCGACCTCCTCATTGACTGGTATGAGCAGTTTTGACCAAACATGTGAGCCGCATTGAACTGACATGGGAATTACCCCACGGTTAGTATAAGAATTGGGCCTCGAGCTGCCAGTCAGGTTCTGGTGAGGGCGGATGCCACACGGATCAGCAACAGGTTTGCCCAATAGAAAAGAAGGTGAGAAGGAAAAACGTGTCGACTTCTTTGCGGCGGCTAATGTCGTGTGACTGAATTAGTGATTCAAAGATACTTTAAAAGGAGATCAACAATGAACCGGTTCAAAGTAGTGGCGGTGGTCTTTTGCGTATCCTTAGTGGCCCTGGCGTTTCCATTTGGAGTGAAGGCTGTTGCCGTGGCACCCCAAGCGCAGGAATATCCATCGACGGAGCTCTTCTCTGCGAACCAGCTCGATAACCTGATAGCTCCGATAGCACTTTATCCTGATCCATTGCTTGCGCAGGTCCTGCCCGCTTCAACCTTTGTGGACCAGGTTGATGAGGCGGCGCGATGGCTGCGTGCCAACAACGACCGAAACTTGATCGACGAGCAGCCGTGGGACATCAGCGTCAGAGCCGTCGCTCACTACCCGTCCGTGCTTTTTATGATGGCGGACAAGATCGATTGGACGACGTCGCTGGGGCAAGCTTACGTCTATCAATCCACCGACGTGATGACATCCATCCAACGCCTGCGCGCGATGGCTCATAATGCCGGAAACTTGGTCTCTAACCAGCAACAGCAGGTGATTGACGAAGGGAACTACATTCGAATCGATCCCTATCAGCCGCAGTACATGTATGTACCGGTTTATGATCCGAGCATTGTCTATTACCGGCATGGTTATGGGGGTGGGTTCGGGGGGGGGGTTATCTCCTTTGGCACGGGTTTCATCATCGGGGCCTGGCTCAACAATGACTTCGACTGGGGTGGCCACCGCGTTTACTACCATGGCTGGCAGGGCGGAGGCTGGATCGGTCGCAGCCGCCCTAACGTTCATATCAACAACATCTATGTCAACAACACGTACACGAACATTCGAGTCAACCAAACCGTCATCAACAACAACGTGAACTATAACAACCTGGACCGCTACAATAGTGTTCATCGCGAAGTGAACTACAACAACGTGGCGCAGAACAGACGAGGTGTTGCCAGAACTGGCGGGAGTCAGGTAAATCCAGGGATTCAAGGCAATCGCGAAAATCAAAGGAATCCAGCCGCTAGCAACAAGGTCATCAACCGCAACTTGAACCCCAATGACCCAAGAATCGATGCCTATCGCGGCCGGCAGCCACTACCACAGCCGACAACGCGAGGAACAATCCCAGCCCAGCCAACACAAACACGGCCTTCACCCTCGCAGGTCATGCAGCCGCCGTCTTTGCCGCAGGGTCGTCCGGCGGTGCGGGATACCCAAGCAACACCACAGATGACACGGCCTGCGCCTTCCCGAGACACGCGGCAATCGCAGCCGGTGGCACGCGCAGTCCAAACACCAGCGAGACAAACCGAGCGGCCTTCCACTTCCCCTTTCAAGGTCAGCAGCAGCCCTGTCGACACTCGAGCGGCCAGTCAACGCGGTCAAGCCAGCCGGACACAGACAGTCCGGTCTGAGGGGAGGCCTGCAGCTGGAGCTTCGACACGTCCTGCGGCTGAGAAGGGCCATAAACAAAACTGAGACCGCCGGGATTCCTGCGACCTGAATTTACCTCACCGGGTACTCGGGGGGAGGGGTTCCGGTGTGTGTGACGTGTCCAATACTTTCGCCGCGAGCGGAGCCCATGATTGTAAACACGAAAGGACTGAACGTATGAAGACCGCAAGACAAATGAATGCACCCGGTGTCAGACTCGATGTGACAGTTAGGCTGATGCTCCTGTTGCTGCTGCCCATCACCCTCATCCACAGTGACAGAGCCGTTGCCGCCCAAATCCAGACCCAGGAGCCCATGCAGGGACAAACGCTAAAACAAACACGCTTCGCGACCCCCGAAGATGCCATGCGAGCCCTGGTGGAAGCGGCGAAGACGAAAGATCGCACAGCCCAAGCGGCGATCTTCGGCCCCGAGACCCAGGAGCAAATGCTCTCGGGAGATGACGTGCAGGATAACCAGGAGATGGAAGAATTTGCCGCCGCGGCTGAAAAATCTGTGAAACTCGAAAAGGTGAGTGATACAAAGTTCATTCTCACCATCGGAGAACAGAATTGGCCGTTTCCCATTCCGGTCGTCAAAGAAGAGAGCCAGTGGCGCTTCGATACTCAGGCAGGTTTCGAAGAGACCTAGAACCGGAGAGTTGGAGAGAATGAGTTGTCGACGATATTGGCCTGCCGAGCCTACGTGTTGGCCCAATGGGAATATTTCACCCAAGAGGATGTGGACAACGATGGCGTGGCCGAGTACGCGCAGAAGTTCATGAGTTCGCCTGGCAAGAGGGACGGACTCTACTGGGATACGGCTGAGGGCCAAAAGCCAAGTCCGCTCGGAAGCCAGGTCGCCAGTGCGAGAGCGGAGGGCTACGGAGGCAGCGACCAAACCACAGGCGGTGCTACGGCGCAACGCCGCGGGCCTTACCACGGCTACTATTTCAAGATCCTCACCAGCCAGGGGCCGCACGCGCCGGGAGGCCAATACAACTACATTATCAACGGCAACATGATTGCCGGTCACGCAATGGTCGCCTATCCAGACAAGTGGGGGAGTTCCGGCGTGATGACTTTCATCGTCAATCAGCAGGGCCGTGTGTATGAGAAGAATCTCGGTCCTGAGACATCGCAGATTGCCGGCGCCATGATCGAATACGACCCAGACCCCACGTGGAAATTTGTAAAAGAATAAAAACGCTGCTGAGAAGTTGCATCCGTACATTTCTGGCTGAATTCAGTAAGGTCATAAAATCCATGACAAAACAATCAGGCTTTTGTTCAACCAGGCCAGAGTACACAATGCTATCGCCAGGCGCCAAAGCCGGGGCATGGCGCCCCTTGTGTCTCCGTGTATTGGCAATCCTCGTTATCCTGCTTCTGTGCAACGGCGGGTTGTCTGCATATTCCGTGCTCACGCACATGGAAATCGTGGACTTGCTCTGGACCGATGGGATCCGCCCCCTGCTTCTCAAGCGACATCCGGAATTGTCGGAAGACCAGATCAAGGAGGCGCATGCCTACGCCTATGGGGGCTCCGTTATCCAGGATCTCGGCTACTACCCATTCGGCAGCGTGGAATTCAGCGACCTGGTACATTACGTTCGCAGCGGAGACTTCGTCCGCGAGCTGCTGCTGGAAAGCCAGGATGCCAACGAGCACGCCTTCGCTCTGGGCGCTCTATCACACTATGCGTCGGACATTGCCGGCCACCCGGCTGTCAACCGGGCAGTAGCGATTGAGTATCCGGAGTTACAAGCGAAGTATGGCAAATCCGTCAGGTTTGCGCAGGATAAGACGGCCCATTTGAAAACTGAGTTCGGGTTCGACATGGTGCAGGTTGCCAAGAATCGTTATGCTTCGGAGCATTATCATGACTTCATCGGGTTTAAAGTGTCCAAGTCCCTGCTGGAACGGGCCTTCCCAGTCGTATACGGAGTCGAGTTGAAAGATGTGCTCCCCCACGCGGACGTCGCGATCGGCTCGTATCGTTTCGCTGTCGCCAGGCTGATTCCCGAAATGACCCAGGTTGCGCTGCAAACCCACAAGAAGGACCTGATGCGCGAGACACCCAGTGTCGCGAAAGAAAAGTTCCTATACCGCCTGTCGCGCTCCGATTATGAGAGGGAATGGGGAAAGGACTACCGTAAGCCCGGAATCGGCTCCCGGATCCTGGCAACGCCCATGCGCTACATGCCGAAAAAGGGCCCCTTCAAGGCAATGGCGTTTAAGAACCCGACCCCGGAAACTGAGGAGCTGTATTTCAAGAGCATCAATACTACCGTCGATCAATACCGGGCCTTTCTTAAAGAAGTGCGCACTGACTCACTCGTGCTTCCCAATTGCGATTTGGATGATGGCAAAGGAACCAAGGCAGCGGAATATTCGCTGGCAGACGACGCGTATGCAAAGTTGCTGGCCAGACTGGCAAAGCAGAAGTTCGATCGGACCACGACGGGCCTGCGCGACGACATCCTGCGCTTCTATTCCGACCTCTCTGTTTCGATTGAGACGAAAAAGGACAAGGTTGGCTGGCAGAGCGTTTTGACGGCGCTGGATCAGTTGAAGTCGGTGACTCCGGTGCGGGCTCTGGCGGCCAGTCCTGCAAAGTGACCCTCATTAGCGACCCTGGACGTGAACGGCGCGCTTCCGGCAGCGTTCAATGAATAACATTCCCGGGAATGAAAGCTGGAAGCGAATGTCCCATGAATTCTATCGTCGAAGGTGGCCTGGACTCGTCATCCTGGCCTTGTTAACGGTGATTCTTTGCGGTGAGGTTTCGGGTCAATCCGAATCCGGGCCGCAGCCTCCCTGCGGAAACGCGGCGTTTCCCGCTTATCCCGAACTGGATAATTCGCCCACCGTAAGAGTTTGGGATTCCTCCGGCCTGGGCCGCGATTGGACACCGCCTGCTTGCGCCGGCTGGACTGAGCCAGGCTTCACGACACTGGTGGTTACGGTTGCTCGCTTTCGCCAGATCTCCGGTGCGGAGGTCCTGCTCCGACGTATCGGGGCAATTTCCGAACTCGCAGGGATGCGCTATTGGTCGACCACCCACAAGCAATGGCAGATGCTGATCGTCGACGCCTACGCTTTGTCCGGGCCGGA
>JBGOTQ010000353.1:0-7911 GCA_041476565.1 Terriglobia bacterium
TACGCTGGTTGACCGGATGAGGAAAGGCCTCCCGGTGGTATCCCATGGGGACGGCCAGTCTTTGTGGGTCATGACAGCAGCTAGCGATTTCTCCGTGGGATTCGTGGGACTCATGGGTCGGCTCGAGGCCATAGGCGAGGCTTTCCACATTACCAGCGACGAGGTACTCACCTGGGACCAGATTTACCAGACCATAGCCAGGGCTGCGGGCTGCAAAGCAGAACTGGTCCATATACCCTCGGAGGCGATTGCACCGCTTTATGCCAGAGTTGGAGCCGGTCTACTCGGCGACAAAGCCTGTAGTGTGGTCTTTGACAACAGCAAAATCAAGAGAGTAGTCCCCGGCTTCCATGCGACTGTTTCTTTCGCCCAAGGCATGGCTCAATCCCTCGCCTGGTATGATGCGGACCCAGCACGCCACCGGGTGGACCCCGATGTAAACAAGATGCTGGACCATCTTTGCAGCCTGAAATTCTATTGAGCCGCCTCGGGCTTTTCTCTCCAGCAAACTTCGGGCGAAGCCGGTGGTGGAAGGGTCTGGCACCCTTTCAGGGGAATAATACGTTGGGAACCCGTCGCCAGGGGTATCGCGGCGAACCTCTTCGTCACTCAACCCCTGGATATTCTCCATCGTCCACTCAATACGTCTCCCGGTGTTTATGTCCGCCACCATTAGACGTACCCCCATCAATGTCAGGAATTGTCAATCTTTGACTAAGTGCGCTACACTGACGATAGTAAAGGAGTATGTATGCAAAACGACGAGAAACGGATCGCGGTGTTTATCGACTTTGAAAATGTGGCGATGGGTGTTCGAGAAAGTAATTATGGCGATTTTGACATCAGCCTCGTGCTGAAGCGCGTCGTGGAAAAGGGAAAGATCCTGGTGAAACGCGCCTATTCTGACTGGCATCGTTACTCTGAGTTTAAGCGGTCATTCCATCAAGTTGCCATTGAGTTGATCGATGTGCCTCAGACACGTTACAGCGGAAAAAACAGCGCAGACATCCGCATGGTGGTTGATGCCCTCGATCTGTCTTATCAGAAGGAACACATTGATACGTTTGTATTGGTGTCTGGAGACAGTGACTTTTCGCCCCTGGTTTCCAAGCTGCGAGAGAACGGGCGCTATGTGATCGGAGTGGGCGTCAAGAAATCATCGTCTGACCTGCTGGTCAACAATTGTGATGAGTTCATATACTACGAGGACTTGGTTCGTCCCGCGTCCAATGCTGTGAGTGACGAACCCAAACTCCGGAATTTACCCGAGAAACGGGCCGAGGCCCTTCGCCTGGTCATGGAGACTTTCGACGCAATGCAGCGGGAAGGGAAAGAAGATATTTATGGTTCGATGGTCAAGCAGACCTTACTTCGCAAGTTGCCTTCATTCAATGAATCCTATTACGGATATCCGATGTTTTCCCGCCTGCTGGAAGATGCGGCTGAAAACAAATTGCTGCGATTAACGAAGGATCAAAAAAGCGGGGGCTACATTCTTTCGCCGTATTCTGAGGCTTCGACGGCACTCTCGGCTCAGGCCTCACCAACGAACGAGGATTCTACCAAGATCGCCGTCCAGGCAGTAACACGAGTGGAGCCCGGTTTGTCGCAGGGTCCTTCCAGCGGGGAACCTCGAGAGCGCAGTCGTCGCTCTCGATGGGGGGGAAGGGGTCGCATGCATGGTCCACAGCGCCGCCCCGAGGCTGTTAAGGCCGACGCCGGGATTGCCTCTCCCGTCGCCCCTGCACCATCTACCGTCGTCTCGACCGGATCGACCGAGAGTCCGATTGTCTCGGAAGCCGTCGCCGGCGCTCTCTTCAATTCCGGAATTGTCCCAGCAGTAGCCCCTATGCCAGAAACACCTGCCGCTGTTCCACCGCAACCTACCGCTGTGGACGCCCCGCTGAGTATCTCTCCAGTCGCGATAGACAAAGGAGCTCAGCCCGGAAGGAGAGACCGACCGATCCGTTGGGGGCGTGGGCGAAGAGGACCAGGCAGAAGTCCTGCCAGATCCCCTGAAGGCCTACCTGTGTCATTCCGACCGACGGAAGACCGCCAGCCGGTCCAGCCTCCCCCCATTGAACACGCCGGATTCACCGTGTCTGAACCGGGGAAGATTCAACCGGAACCCAAGACCGAAAGAGCCCTTCTTTCCCCGGAGCCCCAGCCAATTCTGCCTCATGCCCCGGTTGGCCCCGTGCAACCTCCTGCTACCCACGAGGCAGGATCGGCTGCTCCAAAAGGTAAGAGAATCCCGAAGCCGACACAGCGTGTGGGAAAGAAGGACGCCCCCCCAAAGAGGAGCCCTCCCAGAAAGGGACCTAAGAAATAAAAGCAGGCCAAATCCACGGTGTTCATAGTCTCCTGTTTTGCTCCACCTTGGGGCACGAACGACTCTCATGAAAATGCGGTTCTTGGTGGGGGGTCGCGCTCCGTCGCGACCCTTATGACTGCGACCTCCAGTATTTTCATCGGTGGTGGTGAGCCTGAAAAGGTCATGCGGTACTTCTATGATAATGCGAGTTTTGGTAGCCACGACAAACCGCTTTTGGTTTGTCGTGGGCTTTTGACGACAGGTGAGAAGCCCACGATGAATTCAGAGTACGAATTCATCGTGGCCACTCCTGCCATTTTCAGCGGCGTTGGCGCGCCAAATGGGCGCAAGAACAACTTCCATGAAGGTGGGCCAAAGTGGCCATGAGAAGGGCGGCCAGCGCAAAGCGGCCGATGAACACCGGAATCACATATCAATCCGTTTCACATTGTTTCGCTTGACATACCAGCATGGGTTATAACCCATGTGAGGAAATAGAGAGTTTACACATACCTGGGTTTCCGGCTCCTGGAAAGCAAACTCCGTTTTACCGTTCTTAAGTGGGATCGCGAGATAGCGCCGGATTTTTACCACCCCGAACGGGTCGCGGCTCTTCGTAATCCTGTAACGAACCGAGAGATAGTCGCAGACATAGAGACCGATACACAGCAGTAGTATAAAAAATGACAGCCGCAACCAGCGTAGTTGTGAAGTGCGCATTTTCCTTCCTGGATCGTCTAGCATGAATGAGGAAGGCTTATAAATCTGCCTCCAGGCTACTGTAGCACTCACTCAAGAGATTGACACGATTCTGCCTGACTATGGCCTTCTTTCGAATCCGCTTTAAGGAAGATGCCATGAAGAGACATTCCTCAATAGCCGCCAGTTAGACAACGATCGGATCGATGCCACCCCTGAAATATCTGGCTTCTATGCTGCATCCCGTAGATTCCCGATCCCAGAACGGGCAATTTCTACAAAAGCTGAAATCCTGGGGAGTATCTCGAATCATCCGCCTTATTCTTGAGGCCTCTTTGCTAAACCACAATCTGCCAAAAGTGGTATCTTGGGAGATGACGCCCATTGACAATTGTGCATTATAGTCCTGCTCACAAGCAGCCAGTGTGCCATCCGCAAACACGGTGGGAAATAAGAAAGGCTGTTGGCAAATGTACGATTCGGTGTGCTCCCGCTCCCCTTCCTTGTATTTGTAGGCTCGCCACGCTGTTTGGTCCGGGATAAATTTGCCGTGAATCTCCTCCGCAGAGTTGCTGTCGATTATCGAAAGGGATCGAAGGGACAACATATCAAATCCGTTTTCCCTTGCGAAGCTATCCAACCTATCAACCTCATGCTCATTATGCTTCATGACGATAAAACGCATTTGCAGAATAGGAAAATCAAGCGAATGCCTTTGTTTTTGTTCGGCCAATTTTCGCACCCCAGCCAAAGCAGGAGCCAATTTTGCGCCAACTCGAAATTGGGAGTTGGTTTCATCGGTCACGCCATCGATGGCGACAATGAGGCAGGTTGGAGGGTATTTGATCAGCGCCTCGATGATTCTCTCATCATCGAGATTCTGTCCATTAGTGGAAAGCAAGGAGATCAAATTATGTCTGAGCAAGGCTTGAAGTATTTGTTCGAGCTGGGGGTGAAGAAGAGACTCCCCCCAAGCCCAAAGGGACGCCGTCAAGAGATAGGGGCCTGTTTCGTCAATGATCTGGGCAAATAGGGCCGGATCCATAGCCATTTTTCTTCTTGTGATGGCGTGAGCGCCTGCGGGACAGACGGGACAACGCAAATTGCAGTAATTGGTCAACTCAATTTGCATGTGCACCGGCATGTTGGAGACATGCGACCGTCTGTAGAGGACATTCATTCCAGCTTTGATCAGGTTCCATCGTTTTGACAGTGGCATCCGCTGGACTCTCATCGGCATGCGGTCGTAAACAAAATCATATTGGCCTTTGCATAGCCCTTGATAGATCAGTCCAGGCGCATGGATAAGATATTTTGCTCGCTCCCGAGGAGTCATAGGCCCTTTCTATAGGTCATGGAGTAATCATTCTAAGCATGACATGAACAGTTTAGATTGAATAGGCGGTCACCTTTCTTGGCCCAGGTGCTTTTTTGTCGAATGGAATTGGGATGACGCCGCTTCTGAAACAAAGCCAAACAAGCTGGCAATCTGGGAAATGAGCAAGAGACAGATGAGGAGATAGTTTCGGGGACTGGCGCCAAGCTTGAATAGGTGCGTAGCCAAATGGCAATAGAACTCCTTAGGCGCAACCCGAAAGACAATTCGATTTTGACGAGCCTGTTTCAGATAGAAACGATATCCGCCCTTCCCATAGCCGAAGTGCCGACGGACAAAACTGACGAATTTGTCCCGTTGGTTGTGCTGAATCACGAGCGACGGTTGATACCACATCGGCCATCCCTGCGAGGACCATCGCGCACATAAATCCCTGTCCTCCGAGGTCCAGAAACTTGAATCAAATCCTTGGAGTTGATGAAAGGAAAATCTCGGCATAAACATGTGACAACTGGCAAAAAATCTTGCCTGGCAAGGATCAGAATTATAAAACGCATAGACGGCATTCAGAAGTACATGACTTGCGACTGAATAAAGATTTATGGAAGTAGCCGGCTGAACTCTCCCTCCCAACAAGCAATCAGGCTGCTGATCAAAAACCAGATCCGCCTGAATCAGCCAATCTGACGGGACAATGCAATCGTCATCTGTAAACCCCAGATATTTGCCTCTCGCCAATCGGGCACCGTAATTTCGAGCAGCAGCTGGGCCGGTCCGCTCTTGAATAACTGACCGAAGGTTCAGATTCACCGGATTCCAAATGGCCTCGACGCAACGGTAATTCTCCGTGTCGCCATCAAATACGACAATCACCTCGTACAGTCTCTTCGAATAATCGAGGCTACGAATCGAGTGAAGGCAATTTTCCAGGCTGTCCTGTCGGCCCCTTGTGGGAATTACAATGGAGTATCGAACCAGTTCTTCCGGAAGGATGTGCTTGCTGGGATCCATGGGGTCGAGATCAGTTTCCGTAATTTGGGGCACGTTGTTCATTGATTCCAGGTGCAATCGAAAGTCCCGGACAGCATGGATGCTGACGGCGGCACGTCCCACATTCTCGTCCATTATATATAGGCGCTGAGGACAATGTCCTCAACATTGAGCTGAATGGAGGGCACGAGAGATGAAACACGCAGAATCAATGGAGGTTGCCGGGGGCGAAGCCTGATATACTGTGGCGCGATCCTAGGTTGATTCCCTGTGATTTTGGTGTTTGAAGGAAAGCAAACGCAGACTCTTCCCTTTACATTCTTCATGCGCATGCTGGCATGATCAAGTTTATCAAAACAGTTGTCAAACGGACGCCGCAGATTCGGCGTCTCATTGAGGAGCGCGATCAACTAAAGGCACACCTGGACCGCATCGACCGGGAGATGGCCCTATTGTCCGGGCATTTGGACCGCATTACCTCGGAGCGAGACGAGTTGAGTGCTCACCTGCGGCGGCTCGACAGCGAATGCAGCGAGTCTTCGTTGGCGCTGGCTCGCGTCATGCGGGAAAGAGATGACCTGATGCAGAGCCTCCACCAGATTATCCGCGAGCGCTACCATCTGGACCCGGAGAAGAACCCTAATTTCAGTTACTTCCTGCCCGGCCATTTCTACTCGCCCATCCCGGACCTGGACGAGGTCAAGAAGCATGAGCAACGTATTTTCCACGATCCCGTGCTTATCCGGGAAGTCGATCTCAATTGGGAGGGTCAACTCAATCTGATCCGCCAGTTTAAATGCCTCTGGCGAGAGTTCCCTTACGGACCAGAAAGAAGCGCGGGGCATCGTTACTATCTCGACAATCCCATCTTCAGCGGCGGGGACGCCTGTTTCCTCTACGCCATGATACGGTACGTTCGACCCAAACGGGTGATCGAGGTCGGATCGGGCTTCTCCTCTTGCCTGATGCTGGACATAAATGACCTTTTTCTAAATGGGGAAACCGCATTCACGTTCATCGATCCCTACCCGGAGCGCCTCCGCTCGCTGCTGACCGAGAAAGACGCTCAAAAGGTTGAGATCATCTCCCAACGAGTGCAGGACGTCAGTCTTGAAACCTTCTCCTCGCTGGAGTCGGGAGACATTCTGTTTGTGGACTCCTCTCACGTGAGCAAGGTGGGGAGCGATGTGAACTATCTTTTCTTCGAGATTCTTCCCGTGTTGCAGGCGGGAGTTTATGTCCATATCCATGACGTCTTCTACCCATTTGAATATCCCACCAAATGGGTATACGAAGGAAGAGCCTGGAACGAAGCTTATCTTTTGCGGGCATTTCTGCAGTATAACCCCTCCTTCCGCGTCGTCTTGTTCAACGCCCTGATTGCCAAACTACGCACTCGCGAACTCCAGGAAGAAATGCCGCTCTGTCTGGACCGCACGGGCGGGATCTGGCTCCGAAAACTCGGGGCGGGACCGAAGGGAGACGCCTATTCTCAAAGCTAAGGTTTAGTTACAAATAACAATAAGGACTGGTAGCCTCTCACCCACTTCGATATCTCTAGGAGATTAAGACGGAAGCCGTGCTGCTCAAGGACAAATTACGGTGGGTATTGATTTTCTGGATGTTCCTGATGAGTTCCATTGCCTACCTGGACCGGGTAAACGTATCTATTGCCGGGGCGGCAATCCAAAGGGACTACGGGTTGAGTGACATCCAGTTGGGTTATGTGTTCAGCGCGTTTGTCGTAGGCTACGCGCTGTTTCAGGCCCCCGGCGGACGGCTCGCGGACCGGTTTGGCCCCCGCTTGATTATCACCCTGGGGGTTACCTGGTGGGGCTTGTTCACCGCTTTAACCACGATCGTGCCGGTTGGGCTCGGCGTTTCCATTGCACTGTTGATACTGGTGAGGTTCCTCCTTGGGATTGGCGAGGCCGTGGTCTACCCGGCCTCCAACCGGCTCGTTGCCAGCTGGATCCCGTCTTTTGAGCGTGGCGTCGCCAACGGTATCATCTTCGCGGGAGTGGGAGCCGGCGCAGGTATAACGCCACCGCTGATCACATTTATTCTCGTCAACTGGGGCTGGAGGTGGTCGTTTTATGTTTGCGCGCTGGTCGGTCTGGGCGCGGGCGCTGCATGGTACTTTCTGGCCCGGGACAATCCGAAAGATCATCCCTGGGCCACGAAAGAGGAGCTGAAGTATATCGAGGCAGGACTGCCGTCATCCTCAGCCGAGATCCGCCGGGGCAGCGCTCTGCCTTGGGGTGCGATCCTGAGCAACCGCAGCTTCATTTTTATTTCGCTCAGTTATTTTTCCTATGGTTACACCGCTTACATTTTCTTCACCTGGTTTTTCCTTTACCTGAGCAGGGTACACGGCCTGGACCTCAAATCCAGTGCGTTCTATTCCATGCTGCCTTTCTTGGCAATGGCATGCTGCTCGCCATTGGGCGGCTGGATCGCCGATCTCCTGTCGAAGCGCTTTGGGAAGCGAACCGGGCGATGCGGTGTCGCGGCCGCTGGGATCGCCCTGTCGGCCGTGTTTCTTACGCTGGCGACACAGGTGGAAAGCGCA
>JBGOTQ010000354.1:0-7895 GCA_041476565.1 Terriglobia bacterium
AGCCCACTCCGATGTAAGCAGGGCTGACCCCCGGTGCACTGAGCAGCAGGCCGCCTTGAGCCGCCGCATTCCCGCTGCTCTTCAAACCGATAGTGGCCCGGGAAAACGTTACAAACTTTTCCCAGGTTGTAGCGAAGAAGCGAAACTGGCCCAACGCCTGAATCAAAGCCCCAATCGCCATTGCAGAAAACAGGAACCTGGCACCCGTGCCGCCACCTCGGCCGGCTTTATGGATTTCAGAGGCAGCCACAGACTCTGGAAATGGAAGTTCCGGATCTTCTACCATGACGCGTCGCAGAAGAGCCACAAACATGATGCCAAGCACACCCCCGGCGAACATGATCGCCGACGATTCCAGATAATGTCCCGTAGTAGCGAACTGCGGCCAAATCCCTGCGATGAAAAACGCCGGAATCGTGAAGATCGCGCCGGCGGCCACTGACTCGCCAATGGAACCGACCGTTCTTGAGAAATTCTCTTCCAGGATGGATCCCTTCATCAGGCGCAACAAGGCCATGCCAATCACAGCGGCGGGGTATGTCGCTGCAATGGTCATGCCGGCTTTCAGACCGAGGTAGGCGTTAGCGGCTCCCAGAATGACACACATGATCAATCCGATAAGCAGCGCCCGCAGGCTAAACTCGGTCATCGTAGAGTCCGCCGGCACGTAAGGCCGGCTTTTGTGTCCCTCGTCTTTCCCAGAACCTGTCTCAGCCATCAGGGTATCCTCGCCATTTATTGATCTAACAGGACTTCGAAAAAGTAGCACCGGCCGAAAGACACAGTCAAGGCAAAGTTATCCAAAGCGGGATATTCTGCATGGCTCTAATCTACCTTCTGGCTGCTTTTTTTGCCGGACCACCGGGTTGACGTTTTCCCAACAATGGGTTACAAAGGGTTTTCATTAACGGATTAGCCCGGATGGCCGAAAAGATAAAAAGACCAAGGGTGAGGCATCGCTTTGAATTGAGGGTGGCACAAATCGCCGTATATCAGGATGGTTGGCCAGTTGAATTCCCAGAGAATTCTTGACAACATTACACTTATTCTCTAGACTGGTTTTTCATTTTCTCTAAGGAAGGTCTGCTGTGATCAAGTTAGACATCATTAACCAAGTAGTGGAACGCACAGGGATCTCTCGGACAAAAGCCGAGATGGCAGTGGATTCGGTCTTCGATGCCATGAAGGCAGCTCTCCAAAAAGATGATCGCATTGAATTGCGAGGATTTGGCGTCTTCACCATCAAACCTCGCAAGACCGGGATCGGACGAAATCCGAGGACCGGTGAGGAGGTCTCCATTCCGCCTGGAAAGGCCGTCCGATTCAAACCGGGAAAAGACCTGCAATCTCTGTGAGTTTGGTTGATGGCTTTGTCTAGGCTCATTGGCATACTGGACTCAGCGGCGCACAACGGCCCTCCAGAAACGGGGCCGGCACAATTGGCAAGACAAAAAGGCGAGTTTCAGAGCTCGCCTTTGCTGTTTTAGGTAACCTACGACATGGATGAAGGCTTGAGGGGATCTCATCTCGGGAGTCCCCCGACTCTTATATACACCCCGGCTCCTTCCGATTTTACTTATCGTCCTAAGTACAGGCTCAGTCTCTTCCTTTTTGCGCTGACTCTGCTTTCCACGTTGATGGTTGGAACTGAACTGGCGATCTCCTTCCGCGTCAATGCTCCGATTGCCGACTCGCTTGCTCTTTACATCAGCCTATGGAAACATCCGGCCGCGTTGGCAGAGGGTATCCCTTTTGCGTTTACGGTATTGGGAATTCTGTTGGCCCACGAAATGGGACATTACCTGGCTTGCCGCTACTATCGGATTCATGCCACCTTGCCCTATTTTATCCCCTTCCCGAACCTCATTGGCACAATGGGGGCCTTTATACGCATCCGCTCCCCTTTTCAGGATCGCAAGGCGCTATTCGACGTGGGGATTGCTGGCCCGCTCGCCGGCTTCATCATTGCTCTTCCCGCCCTGTTCTTCAGCCTGCCCCTTTCCAAAACGAGCCCAATGAGACCCGGATTCACTTATTTCCTCTTTGGAGAATCTCTGGCCTTCAAGTTGGTGGCCCGGTTGCAAGGTCTCCATTTTCCTCAGGGCATGGACATCAATTATCATCCCGTGGCTATGGCTGCGCTGGTGGGCCTTTTTGCCACTGCTATCAACCTCTTGCCAGTCGGACAATTGGATGGAGGACATATTGTTTATTCAGTATTCGGGTGGTACCACCGGTGGGTTTCCCGTGTATTCGTCTTCGTGGTGGTTCCGGTGCTGATGGTCTTCTGGGTCTGGTGGGCTATCTGGGCGCTGATCCCGCTGGTTTTAGGCATCAACCACCCCCGGACGCTGGATGACGCGATGCCGCTCGATACTCCCCGCAAGAGGTTCGCCTTGCTGGCAGTTCTGATGTTTGTCTTGAGCTTTTCTCCAAATCCCATCCGGATATTTCCGTAAGGGGTCTGCGGCTTAGTGGATGACTCGCATACTTCACAGAACTCCGGATCGGCTGATTTTCGAGCAGGTTCAGCTTCATGGCTGCCAATGATTAAGAAAAGGAGATGCTAACTATGTGCGGATTCAAGCGAAGGGATTTCTTGAAAGGCTCCACGGCAATCCTGGGCACTATGATCGTTACGTCCCCGAGCAGATTGGGCTCCTTAGCAGAAGAGAGCGACGTCGGAAAGGTCGACCGGGTCGCTCCCGATATTTATTTCCATGTCGGAGACATTTCTCGGGGCCTCTGCAACAATGGCTGGGTCATTTTTGAAGATTATGTTCTGGTGATCGATGCAAATTTCCCGTTGGGTGCACAAGAGCTGTTGCCCAAGATCCGGGCTGTTACCGATAAACCTGTCCGATTTGCCTTTGACACGCATCACCATGGGGACCATACCTATGGCAACCAGACTTGGGTGGAAAACGGGGCGACTCCCTTGGCCCACACTGGGGTCATTGAAGAGATGGAACGGTATGAAACCGGGTATTACGGGGGCAAGCCAGGCCGCTGGGAAGAAACTGCAAAGGAACGTCCCGACGTAAGGGGCAGCCGACTCAAGCCGCCCTCTTTGCTCTTTCCCAAGGATCTTTTTTTTGACGATGGCAAACATCGGGTCGAATTAGTTCATTTGGGTGTTGCCCACACTCACGGCGACGCCATGGCCTGGTTGCCCAAGGAACGCATCCTGTTTGCTGGCGACGTTTGTGTCAATGGGCCCCATAACTTTGTTGGCGACGGCAATGTGGATAAATGGATTGCGACGCTTGGCGCCGCGCAAAAACTCGGAGCGCAATTGATTTGCCCGGGCCATGGTTCCCGTGGTCAAGGGACCCTGCTCAACGATCAGCGGAGTTTCTTTCAGGCGATTTACAAGCAAGTCGACGCTTTAGTACGGACCAGGAAGAGCCCTCAGGAAGTCAAGGACTCCATCGGGAAGGTACGCCAGGAACTTCTGGGGCAGTCCAGCATTGCCCGATTTGTGGGTGACAGTTTTCCCGCCCAGGTTGAGAAGGTCTATACGGAGATGACGGGCGAGCATTTCCCGACATCCCGGCAATCGGCCCAAACCGCCCGCTGTTGGCATGCCTATGCACACGGGTTGCAGTTGGTAGCTTAGAGGAACAGAGTGGGAGCCCGGCTCCGTCCGGGCGATAATTTCGTGTCGTTGCGATCACCGAGGTGGAACATAGCTGCCAAGTTGATCGCCAATAATACAGGAACTTCGGACATGATCGACCGCCGCCAGTTTCTTCGCACCACCATCCTGGGTATAACAGGGTCGGGGCTTGCTGCTGGCACATATGCCCATTGGATCGAACCTCACTGGGTGGAGGTTGTCCGTCGGTCTCTGCCCATTGCCGGACTTCCAGAGGCCCTGTGGGGCCGAACCTTGGTGCAGGTGAGCGATCTGCATATTGGACCTCAGGTAGATGATCAATATCTCATTAAGACCTTGCAACGGGTGGCTGGCCTCGATCCGGATATAATGGTCGTCACAGGAGACTTTATCACCTATCGGCCTGGAATCCAGTTGGAGAGGATAAACCGGGTCCTCGACCATCTGCGGCCCGGGAAGTTGGCAACTCTGGCCGTGCTGGGGAATCACGATTACGGGCATGGATGGAAAAGGCAGGAGGTCGCAGACCGACTGGTCGCGACGGTTAAGAACCATGGGGTAGAAGTTCTACGCAATACCATGACGACTCTCGCCGGATTGCAGATCGTGGGGATTGATGACTTCTGGGGACCTAATTTCTTTCCCGAGTTGATCATGCCCAACGTGGACGTTCAGTCTCCTGCGCTGGTGCTCTGCCACAACCCCGATGCTTGTGACGAGCCCGTGTGGGAAGGATTTCACGGGTGGATCCTGTCGGGCCACACACACGGCGGCCAATGCCGGCCGCCATTCCTTCCTCCGCCGATTGTGCCGGTGGCAAACAAGCGATACACGGCTGGCGAATTTGAATTGGCCGGCAACCGACGCCTTTACATTAATCGCGGCCTCGGTCATTGGTGGCGAGTTCGCTTCAACGTCCGCCCCGAGATCACAGTGTTTACTCTTTGTTAATGACCCCTACTATGAACCGCAGAAATTTCATGAAAGCCGGAACGCTCGCCCTCAGTAGTATGGGGTTGAGGCGCGAGATCGCGAATGCTGCCGAATCGGCCACTATGACACCCGCTGCTAGATATGTCTTTTCGATGAATCGCAACTGGCTCTATGGAGGGAAGGTAGGCGTCGGATCGACACGCCCAGATTCTGACGACTCAAAATTCCAGCGAATCACCCTTCCGCACACGAACAAGCTTCTCCCCTGGCACAGCTTTGATGAAAAAGAGTTCCAGTTCCTCTCGATCTACCGTCGGCACTTTCGCGTTCCAAATGCATGTCGTGACCGGCGTATTTTTGTCGATTTTGCCGGGGTCATGACTGCGGCTACGGTGACCATTAACGGTGAAAGGCTTGGCGAATACCGCGGAGGGTACACTCCTTTCTCGTTCGAATTGACCAGGCATTTGAAGTGGGACGAAGACAACGTACTTGAAGTCGAGGTGGATTCAACCGAGCGCCCGGACATCCCGCCCTTCGGGGAAAATATCGACTACCTGACATTCGGTGGTATCTACCGCGAAGTCTCGCTGCGAGCGGTTCCTGATGTTCATTTTGAAAACATCTTTGCCAAGCCAGTAAACATTTTGTCGGATAGCCGGAGCGTGGATGTTCGGTGTTTCCTGAGCAAGCCGTCGGGCCCGACTTCGGGCGCACTGAGACTGACGGTTGAGCTACTCGATGGTGAGAGACCCATGGCGAGCGAAGCCCAGGACGTTAAGGTTTCCGCAAAAGCCAGCTCCCATCTGGTCTCATTCCACCAACTTGGAAAAGTCGAGCTTTGGGATCTGAAAGCACCGAAGCTCTACCAGGTGACAGCACGGCTTTACCATGGAGCGAAACTGGTGGACGAGTACTCTGTACGTATCGGCTTCCGCGAAGCTCGTTTTACGCCGGAGGGATTTCAGTTGAATGGCAGGACCATTAAACTCCGCGGACTTAATCGGCATCAGACTTTTCCTTATGTGGGTAGCGCCATGCCGGCCCGAGTGCAACGGCGGGATGCGCTGATACTCAAGAAAGAGTTGAAGTGCAATATAGTTCGTACCTCGCATTACCCGCAATCCACCCACTTCCTGGATTGCTGCGACGAAATTGGCCTGCTTGTATTTGAGGAGATCCCTGGTTGGCAGCATGTTGGTGATCAGGCGTGGCAAGATCTGACCGTACGGAATGTTGGCGAAATGATCCGGCGTGACTGGAACCATCCGTCCATCATTCTGTGGGGTGTTCGCGTTAATGAGTCACAGGATAACCACGACTTTTACACTCGGACGAACGCACTGGCGCACGAATTAGATGATTCGCGGCAAACGGGAGGTGTGCGCTACATTCCCGAGTCGGAACTGCTGGAAGATGTTTTTACCATGAATGATTTTGGTTTTCCCTTGCAGGCGCCGAACCATCCTCTTTATATGAACACGGAATTCAACGGCCACATGTTTCCGACTAAGCGCACCGACAACGTGGACCGGGTGATGGAGCATGCGAGGCGGCACGCTCGTGTGCACGACCAGCTTGCCTCCGATAAGCGATATGCCGGCGGGATTGGCTGGTGTGCCTTTGACTACAATACTCATTTCAACTTCGGCTCAGGCGACCGGATCTGCTACCACGGCGTGAGCGACATCTTTCGTATTCCCAAGCCGGCAGCCTTCTTTTACCGCTCGCAGTGCGATCCCGAAGAGGAAGTCGTACTGGAGCCTTGCTTCAATTGGTCCCAGGGCGATCAATCTGAAGGCGGCGGCATCCGGAAGGCCACGATTTGTTCGAACTGCGACCACCTCAAGATTTACCTTAAAGGCCAATTGAAAGCCGAAGCCGATCCCGACCGGTCAACCTATCCTCACCTGCGCTATGCGCCATTCATCGTCGATTTGTTGGACATTCCACTCGAGGGCTGGGGAGACCTGCGCATCGATGGTTACATCGGCGGGAAGCAGGTGATTTCGAAGACGCTTCCCGGCAACGACACGGAACACGAGTTGCGTGTCGAGCCCGACGACAAGGAACTCACTGGGGACGGAATTGATGCGACCCGTGTGGTGTTGCGGGTGACCAATGCGCAGGGAGGTTGGCGTCCGTTTTCGACCGGTGCGGTGGTCCTGCAAATCGAAGGCCCTGGCGAGATCATCGGCGAGAGCCCATTTTCGCTGGTGGGCGGAGTTGGAGCAGTGTGGATCAGAACCAAACAAGCCTCCAACACAATACGCCTGCAGGCGCGGATGCAGTACCTGAAGACTAAAGCAATTGAGATCCGCGTCAAGACAGCCCCGCCGGAAGTGGTCTAAATGACCGTCATGTAGGGGCAGGCCCCGGGGGTCTGCCCCTACTTGTCTGCACCGTCGTCGTCCGCGCCCCCGTTCGAAGGTGGAATCCCATTTTCGTCAGCGATTGCGTGACGAATGGGCGCAGGGAGGGCAATTATCAATAGGTGAGCGAACCTAACCAAGCAACTCGACGTCTTTGCCTTCATTTTCTGTTCCCGGGTTGAAGAACTGGTCCAAACCACCGGGCTTCCTCTTAGCCGGATTCTAAGTTGCGCTATGGCCCATGAGATGGGGCATTTGCTGATGGGCGACAGACCCCATTCTTCTCACGGCCTGATGCGCGGCAATTGGGATGGCAAGGACCTTCGATACATGGCCATGCGTCCCTTGAGCTTTCTCCCTCAGGAATCAGCCTTGATGCTACCCAAGCTGGAGAGACGGCTGAAAAAATGAGGGACCGAGTTAAAGGGGCTGATAATGGCTAGAGGTCAGTGAAAACGTAGGAGCAGCAGGCGAGTGTCGTTGGACACCGCCATGACTTGGACGGGGTTTTCATCCGCTGATGTGATCCGACAAAAGGTTAGCTGCACTCTCTCTTGAAAATCGTCCTCGTCGTCGTGCTCGTCCTCGTCCTCAACAAGGAACCTTCCGAGAACGACGACGAGAACGAGGACGTGCGTGATTCCTTTGGATACTGCAGTCGTGATTGGCTAAGGGTAGCAAGCCACCATTTTCGTGCGAGGTGGTGCCCCAAGTAGAGGTATGCAAGGCTCTTATGAAAATGCGGGTTTTGGTAGCCACGACAAATCGCTTCTGGTTTGTCGTGGGTTTTTGACCACATATGAAAAGCCCACGATGAATTCAGAGTACGAATTCATCGTGGCTACCCCAGCCATTTTCATCGGCGGTGGTGAGCTTGAAAAGGTCATGCGGCACTTTCGTGAAAATGCGGTTCTTGGTGGAGGGTCGCGCTCCGTCGCGACCGCGGCCCCGACAAAGCGGGGCCCTCCAGC
>JBGOTQ010000355.1:0-7890 GCA_041476565.1 Terriglobia bacterium
AAGAAAGTATTCGGCAGAAGAGACAACCCCGTCCTCGATTTAACCCGCCATTTCGTCTCTTGTGGGTGTTGCTGTCAAGGGCGTGGAGCGGATGGAAGACCGCAGCCGCGTTGATGAAATCCAAGACGGTTCTCCAGTGGCATGACAGTGCCTTTCGTCAATGGTGGCGGTGGAAATCGCGACGGAAAGGAGGTCGTCCAGCGATCAGCCCAGAAATGCTAGCGTTGATCCGACGACTGAGTCGTGAGAATGTCCTGTGGAGTGCGGAGACAATCCATGGACATCTGGTGCTGCTTGGTTACGATCCTCCCTGTCCAGACACCATCCGTCAGTACATGGTCAAGCCACCCGAAAGAAGAAGGGGAAAGTCTCAGCATTGGCTGACCTTCCTGCGTAACCACGTACAAGTCTCCTGGGCGATGGACTTCTTCACCGTTCCTACCCTCCGTTTTCAAGTCCTGTATGTGTTTGTGGTCTTGAACCATTCCCGTCGCCAGGTAGTGCACTTCGGAGTGACGGCTCATCCCACCATGGCCTGGGTGATCCAGCAACTGCGGGAAGCGCTGCCGTTTGGTCAACAACCCACCTATTTGTTCCGTGACAATGACAGAATCTATGGAGAGGACGTGAGCCGATTTCTAGTGGGAACAGGAATAGAGGAAGTCAAGACGGCTTACCGGAGTCCTTGGCAGAATCCATTCGCGGAAAGGTATGGCGGCACCCTACGGCGCGAGCTGTTGAATCACGTGATTATCCTTAATGAAGAACACCTGAAAGGCTTGGTGAAGCAATTCATCGAGGAGTATTACCACATCGCCCGCCCACATCAAGGATTGGACGGTAATACACCCTTTCCCTCAGCCAAACCGGAACCCGTGACCGGAGTGAGTCGCCTGGTTTCGATTCCGGTTGTCGGTGGACGGCATCACCGCTACCTTCGAGTGGCGGCCTGATTCCCTCCCCTGCGGGACAATCACAGAAAACAAAAGCAAAACGGACCGGGTTTGCTGAAGGTAGGTTCGCCCGCCAGACATCTTGAGTTACAAAACAGCAGTCTCACGCTCGCTCGCGGTCCTTCTATGGGACTGAACGGCTGCCTCAGAATCAGCCTTCCGTGAGGTTTTTCGGGTAGACAGGACGATCTCCTCGCAACCCGATCACGCCAGGCTCAACACTAGTGAACACAATTGAGATGTAGGTCAATTTTCCGTCTCTGTGATGGTGTGAGGAAGCCCCTCTCAGGCATTTCAAAGTTCCCCAACAGGACATCACCCGCAGGCCTGAAGTCCTTTACCCCCCTCCAGGGGAACGTACGAGCATTTACATTAGAGATGGCACGCCTAGTCGGTTAAGGTGTGACTTTGGTGAGGGATTAAGTGCATCTTCGTTATATTTCTGCTTTCCCCTGTCCCTCCTCAACGCTCCTAATATTTCCTCTACCAGTACTTGGAGACTCAAATCCCTCAAGATGTCGTACAAACGGTCTCTCAAGCAGTGAGTGGATTACCTTAACCAACTCCTTGGTTTTGATGGGCTTTGAAAGGTAGCCGTCCATTTCCGCCTGCAGGCAGCGTTCGCGATCACCCATGAGAGCGTGCGCCGTCATGGCAATGATCGGCAAGTGCATCCCGGTCTTGTACTCCCTTTCCCGGATAGCCGCGGTGGCTTGGAACCCGTCCATGTCCGGCATCTGCAAATCCATCAGCACAAGGGCGAATTCTTCCTTCTCGAGCATGGCAAGCGCCTCACATCCGGATCCTGCCACTGCCGCTGAATGTCCCAGCTTTTCGACCATCCGAACGGCCAGAAGCTGATTGGTGAGGTTGTCCTCGACCACCAGAACGCGCAAGCTCTTTCGTGGCTCGCGCAGGAGACCACATGTAACCAGAGAGGTGTCACCTGACTGGCTAGCTGCCTTTCCCTGTGTCTTCAGGACCGCGCTCAATAGCTCCGCTCGGCCGACTGGCTTGGTGAGATAAGCGCATACGCCTATCTCGCGGCTGCGCTGCCAGTGCTCGAGTTGACCAACGGAGAGCAGTACAATGACGGCGGTGCCAGTGTGCCGGGGATTCCGTTTGATCTGTTCCACAAGAGCCATCCCATCCATCTCTGGCATCAGTGCGTCACTCAGAACCAACGGACAAGGTCTATCGTCCTTTAGGGCGTTCTCCAGTGAGGCCAACGCTTCCGGACCACTTTCCACGAGAGTCGGCCTCATTCCCCACCCCCCGAGCATCTCCCCGAGGACGCGCCGACTGGTGGAATTGTCGTCGACCACAAGCACAGGGAGACCGTCCAATATTGCGGTTTCGGACCGGATATACTCCGCCAAGGAAGACTGCACGATTGGGAATTGCGCAGTGAAGTGAAAGATACTGCCTCGGCCGACCTCGCTTTCCACCCAGATTCTGCCTCCCATCATCCCAACCAACTGGGAAGCAATAGTCAGTCCCAACCCCGTGCCGCCATACAACCGTGTGGATGAGCCATCTGCTTGCGTGAAGGCCTGAAAGATCGCTTGCTGCTTCTCCAGTGGGATGCCAATCCCAGTGTCGCTGACACTAAATTGTAGTGTTGCCTCATCCGCCGTTTGCGAAAGCACCACGAGCCGTAGCACGACTTCGCCACGTCGGGTGAATTTGATGGCGTTGCCAACCAGGTTGACGAGAATCTGTCTAAGGCGTCCGGAATCCCCCACCACAGTCTCGGGAATGCCGGGCTCAAAATGGCAAACCAACTCCAGGTGCTTCTCTTCCGAACGGACAGCGAGCGCCTTCATTGTCGTGTCTACGGTTTCCCGAAGGTTGAACTCGATGTGCTCCAGATCCAGCTTCCGTGCCTCGATTTTGGAAAAGTCGAGGATGTCATTGATGATGTTCATCAATGAATCAGCAGAACCCTTGACCATACCCAGGTACTCGCGCTGTTCAGGGGTCAGTTCCGTATCGAGGGCCAATTCGGCCATGCCGATGATCCCGTTCATAGGTGTTCGAATTTCGTGGCTCATGTTCGCTAAGAACTCACTCTTGGCGCGGCTGGCGGACTCGGCGTCTTCCTTGGCCTGCTTCAACTGTTCATTGGTCTGAACCAACGCTCTGGTTCGTTGCTCAACCAGTCTCCCCAAATTTCGAAGGTGAGACAGATGTAACCCCGTCAACCAGAGGATGAGTAGACCGCACAAGGCCGCAGTCCCTAAGAAACCTTTCTCACGATACCAAGGAATCAACACCGAGAACCCGAAATTGGCTGGACTGGGATCAATATTCCAGTTTCTATCCATCGCCCGAACTTCAAATCGATGGCTTTGTGCCTTCAGACCTTTCAACACGGTTATGGCCTCTGTCTGAAACGGGGACCATTCTCCTCCGTCCAGACGGTATGAGTACAATAATCGCTCTGCTGATGTGTAATTCCACTTGTCAATCCCTGAGAATACCAAGTGGACCTCACCGCCAGGAGGGGTCTGCCGTTGGTTGACTTTTTCAGGAATGAAAGTCTCCGGAGGATCCGGATCCGCCTCAGGATGGAAGAGACTGATGCCTCGGCTGGTGCCAGCCCAGATCCGGCCCCGACTGTCTTCATAGACCGAGTACATCCCCGCATCGGGGAGGCCATCCTTGGCATTGAGAGTGGTCCAGGAACTGCGGTAGTAACGGCTTAAGCCTGCTCCTGAGGCCACCCAGATACTTCCGTCACGGGCTTTAATCATCGCGCGTACGGTTTCCAGTTCTGAACGAATGAGTGTCCAATTCTTCCCGTCAAATTGAAAAATGCGGTCCCTGCCCCCAAACCATAGTTTCCCATCTTCTAAATCCAGGATGCAGGAAGTCCCATCGCTGGTATTTCCATCCTTGGGGCCAAAGGACTGGTACTTTCCATCCTTGTACCGCGCCAACTTGTCACCATTGAATCCTCCCATCCAAATCTCGCCATTCGTTGTCTCAACTACGCACCGAGGTGTGACGTCCCATCGATTGCCCAGATCTAAGACTGTCCTGAGAGATTTTCCGTCGTAGATCTCCAGGCAGGAACCATCGGTTCCCTTGTTGACGGTGGCCCACAGGCTCCCATCCTTCCCGGGAGTAATAAGAGCAATGTCTCTTCCTTTGGGAGGTTCAACGATTTGGAATCTTTCGTTGGATGGACTGAAAACCAATAGCCCGTCCGAGCTCGAGCTGATGGCGATACGCCCATCAGGTAAAGTGATCAACCCCTGGGCATTCGTCACTTCTGCCCTGATATGGGGGGGCAGCCGAAGAGTCTTCCACCCCCCGTTTTGGTAAGTCAGCAAAGTTGGCCCGGAAGCGAAATAGAGACATCCGGCGGAGTCCTCATGAATGGCGCTGACGATGCTGTCGGTAACAGCAACCTCGGAGGGGACCCTCCATGTCGGTGGCGCATATCGAGCTAAGCCAAACGTAGTACCCAACCAGAAGACTCCTCCCGGTGCAGGTGCGATATAATTCAGCGGTCCGGACAACGCTTTGCTAGCACGGAGTGTCTCTTCATGGTTGTTTTGAATTAGGGACAATGAGAATCCAAAATGAGTCACTCTGGCTATCCAATAACTCCGGTCGGCTCCTGCCCACCCGAATATCCTCTCCTCATCCGATCCAGCTCGTGCCAAGATTCGCCAACTCCCATGGTCGAGACCAACCAGCACTCCCCTGGGATCAGACAACGAGAGGACCGACCCATATACCTCTCCGTTCTCGCTTTCGAATACTTGGAACAGGTGTCTCACTTGAAGCTTCTTGTTAAAGAGAAATTCATCCCAAAGGGAAGTGGGACCAAAAGAGGTGTCCGGCCCGTGCAGTTTTGCCAGGCCTTGTTCTCCGGTAATCCATGCTCCCCCGTCACGTCCCGCAGACAGACTGATGAACTTGCCTAGATGTGTTTCCCTGACATCTTTGATCGTCGAAGTCACCTTGGTAGCTGCATTAAATTCCAGAAGACGCTCGGGAGTGAGGAAGAAGACTCGATCCTCTGCTCCGGGTATCAGCCAGTCTTGTACACCCAGCAGGAAGATCTCTTTGTCCAGCCTAACGGACCTGGTATCGGGGATCGGATATCGGACCCAGCGTCCCTGCAGGAGTTCCTGGACTCCCCCCAAAATAGAGCCTTCTTTTTCCCAGTAGAAAGCCCATATTTGTCCTGACCGACTCTCAAAAACCTTGAGGTTGACACCAGGACTGGGCAATAGATGCATGACGAATCCGTCGAACATAGTCATGGTGCCCACTTCACCGTGGCTGATCCAAACCTTTCCGCTAGGGCCAACAGTGACAGAACTCACCCAGGATTCCTTGAGACCATCCCTGGAAGTGAAGAATCTCCAATGAGGCAACTCTTGGGCTGGCGTCAGTCGAGACAAGAAGAGAACTAGGACCCAAAGGCGGCAAAGATCTTTAATTGATGGGAATTGGGGATTACGCACAAATTGAAGCACCCAAGACATCTATGGATTCCTGTCATGAAAATTGGCTTTTCAGAGTGGGAGCCACGGTCCCTCGCGGCGATTCTGCCCGGTTGGATCCATCGCCTGGACGGAGCAACAGCGGCTACGTAGCCTGCCTCTCATGTTCCGCACATTTTCATCATTCGTGGCTCACCAACTGGCGCATGCGCGCCTTCTATAAAATCGGAACAAAACGAGCTAAACATAAGAGCCGAATGTAACCGGCAGCGGTGGCGCATGAAATGTGTGCATAGACAACAATGATTCTAGGATTTCCATCATGGGAGTCGCGAGCGTGCCCAATCTTACTGGCACTGTGATTCTGCTAGGCCAAACCCTCCGTCTTGACAGAGTTCCCCTTCCATGTTCAACCCAATCTGCATGCGCGAACGGTGAACTTGAGTAAGGTCATGAGATACTTCTGCTTGATTCCTGAGAGTGTTCCAGTTTTCGAATCATGAGAACAGATTTGTGATCCGCTTCATTACCTTCGGAAAAATAACCAAAAGTAAGAAGAAGAAAACGTTACCTCATGGATGGTGTCCCAGATTGGTTAACCTGAGTCGTTTGGTTGATTTAGTTCTCAGGCGGATCTTCGCAGGGATTACTGTCTGTCGTTTGAATATGCCATTGCAATCCGTGGCTTGGATTCAAATTTGTGCAGGGGTCTGCAAAGGATATTCATGGACAGATATCATACTCGAACTAAATACTTTGTCCTTTTCATTCTTCCAATCCTTGTGCTGTTTTGGGGCTACCAAGGGGCAGCCTATGGCGGCTCACTTTTGGTCTCATGGAATGCAGTCCAGGATGCGCGTGTCGCCGGATACAAGATCAAGTATGGCACGACCTCCGGGAGTTACACCCAAAGCCTCAGCGTAGGGAATGTCACGAGTTCTAAACTCCCAGGCCTAACCGAAGGTACGACGTATTACATTGTGGTCGTGGCTACTGATTCGGCACAGGTGGAAGGCACGGCCTCCACGGACGGAAGCCTCGGGGACGGTACTCAGAGCTACCAGTGCCTCATCATCTTCAATCACCCACAATTCGGCTACGATTACCTGGACACCCAACAAGTCCAGTGATACCCAGGTGAATTACGGAACTACGGCGGCTTATGGCAGTTCAACCACGCAGAACACGGCCATGGTGACCTCACACAGTGCGGCGCTAGCAGGGCTGACGGCCTCTACAACATACCACTATCGGGTGAAGTCGAAGGATGCAGCGGGGAACCAGGCGACTTCAGGAGACTTCACCTTAACTACGACTGCCGGTCAAGATACCACTCCACCGGGCGATATCAAGAACTTCACAGGTGCGGCCGGTGATCGAAGAGCCACCTTAAGTTGGATGACGCCGTCTGACACTGATTACAGGGGTGTTGTGATCCGATACAGAACAGACGGCATCTTTCCAGTTGACCGGAATGACGGTGTTCTGCTGATCGGCCAACCTGGTGGACCCAACACCGCTCAAACCTTCAACCATCCAGGTTTGACCAACGGTGCTACCTATTCCTACTCCGCCTTCAGCTACGACGCATCACAGAATTACTCCAGCGCGGCGCATACTCAAGCTAGGCCCCTTGGCGTGGCTATTGCCTCCATTTCTCCCAATCGTGGCTATACCGGAACTGCGGTTGTGATTACCGGGTCAGGCTTTGGCAGTTCCCAGGGCACCAGCACGGTGACCATCGGTGGCGTCAGCGCCGCTGTGACGGCGTGGAGTGATACCTCCATAACTATGACGGTTTCGGCCAACACCCCCAGCGGACCGACGGTAGTTACAGTCAGCGGCGTGCAGAGCAATGGGATTGATTTTAGAATCAAGTTGCCGCCACCAGGGCAGATTCGCATCGGAAGATAATTCCTGCACATTGTTCCTTGGAAATCAGAGGCAACTGTCCCGACAGGGCAGTTGCCTTTTCGTTTCTGAAGAGAACCAAAGAGACACGGAGCACAAGAGCGAAGGTTTCGGACACGGATTAACACGGAATCCACAGATTGGATTTGGGGCCGGGCCCCTTGAGACAACCCCCGCACCCCCTTTCTGTAAGGGGGAATAACAAGAGGAAATGGAACCGCCAAGAACGCAAAGACCGCCACGAGCAGGGGCTTTCGTGACGGCCAACGAAAAGTAGCTGTGGCTTGTCCTGGGGGCTAATCATCAACTGGAATGTAGTTCTGATACGCGACGGCATCCAGCGCGTGGTCCGAAATCATCCGGAGGGATGGTCAGTGGGGTAAGGACGAGGCGACTCGGTTGGTTAAGTTTGTTCGGTCTTCTTGGCGTTCTTGGTGTTCTTAGCCCGCATTTCTCACCAGGGGAGAAATAGCCACGAAAGAACACGAAAATCAGGATCCGGATTTTGTCACGTGGTGCGAAACTGGCGGTTTTGGACCTCGGTAGGGTCGAGAACTGGCGCG
>JBGOTQ010000356.1:0-7874 GCA_041476565.1 Terriglobia bacterium
ATCCTGCAAGTATCCCGAGCCGCGGGTGAGACAGCGCCGATCATGTTTACGGGTGCGGTTTTCTACAAAGCGATCAAGGAAGGTCATCTGTTTGCCTACGGTCTGTTCGACCAGTGCATGGCGCTGTCGATGCATCTCTTTACGATATCCACGCAGGTGCCCGATGTACCCCATGCGTTGCCGTATGGCACGGCAGTCGTGCTGCTCGGCACCGTGCTCTTGGTGAATGCCCTGGCGATCATTGTGCGTGTTCGCCTCCGTTCACGGAGGAAATGGTGATGTCCGGTTCCATGGTCGAGATTGCCGACTTGCGGGTCCGGTACGGACACCGCGAGGTTCTGAAGGGCATCACCCTCGATATACGGCGCAACGAGATCCTGGGCATCATCGGCCCCGGTCAGTCAGGCAAGACCACGCTGCTGAAAACCATCAATCGCACCATCGAAAACGTGTCGGGCGCCGTCTTCACTGGCACCATCAAGGTGGATGGCGAAGACGTACGCCGGTTGGGCGACGTCTACGCGCTCCGGCGGAAGATCGGCATGGTCGCCCCGCTACCCGTGGGCCTGCCACTTTCGGTCTTTGACAATGTCGCCTTCGCCCCGCGCATGGCCGGCGTTCATGACCGCCGCGAACTGCAGGAACGTGTCGAGCGCTGCCTGCGGCAGGCCGCACTCTGGGATGAAGTCAAGGACCGGCTCGACAGCCTCGGCACTCGACTGTCCGGAGGTCAGCAGCAGAGGTTGACCATCGCCCGCGCCTTGTCGCATAATCCTGAGATTCTCTGCCTCGATGAGTTCTCCATCGCCATAGACCCCGTCACCACGATGCGCATTGAGGACGTACTGAAGGGACTTCGCTCCCAGATGACGATCATCCTCGCGACCAACTTGGTCCAGCAGGCGCGCCGACTCGCCGATCGTACGGCCTTCCTGCTCAACGGCGAAGTAGTGGAGGTGGACCGCACCGAGGTGATCTTTTCCGACAGTCCCGCCAACCGGAAAACCTACGAGTATGTCAAAGGGATCTTCGGATGAGCACTGCGACGCCCCCCCTCTTCAGCATTGAGACCAAAGACCTCAATCTCTGGTATGGCAGCTTCCAGGCCCTGAAGAACGTCAATATGAACATCCGCCAGGGCCAGATCACGGCGGTGATCGGGCCGTCGGGCTGCGGCAAGACAACCCTGCTCCGTTGCCTTAACCGCATCAACGAGCGCTACGGCTATGTCACCACTAGCGGTGAAATTAAAGTCCTTGGACAAAACATCTACGCCCCGGACATTTCGCTCATCGAGCTGCGCAAAGCGGTTGGCATGGTGTTCCAGCGGCCCAATCCGCTCCCCATCTCCGTCTACGAAAACATCGTCTTCGGCCTGCGCATCCATAGTGCGTACGGCACATTGAAGAAGTCTGAGTTGGACAATGCGGTGGAAAAGGCCCTGGTCGAGGTATCGCTCTGGCATGACTTGAAGGACCGGCTGCACACCCGCGCCACAACTCTACAACTGGAGCAGCAGCAGAAACTCTGCATCGCCCGACTGCTTCCGCTAAAACCCCAGGTCATCCTAATGGATGAGCCATGCTCTGCCTTGGACAGCGCAGCCACACTTGGCATTGAGGAGTTGATGGTCACCCTCGCCGGCCGTTACACCATCCTAATCGTCACCCACAACATGGCTCAGGCCCGTCGAATCAGTCAGGAATGTGCGTTCATGCTGCTAGGCGAGGTCATCGAACACGCCCGCACAGAGGCCCTTTTCCTCACGCCCAAGGACTCCCACACCGCTGACTATATCGAAGGCAGGTACGGTTAATGCGGAACCCCCGAATCTGATATCACTTCTGCAACTGGGGGTCTTTTCTTTTGCCCCCGCTGCACAGAGCCACTGTTTCATATCAGCGCCTTTTCCCTTTTGGGAATTAGTAGGATTCCTAAGGCCCCCCATGTGAAATCACAATCTGCTGGGGCCTAAATGGTTTCAGTACAATAATGAGGCAGTGCCACCCAATTTCTACTCCATAGAAGCGCATTGGGATTAAGCATGTGTGCCTCCTTTCCCCTCTCAATCCTTCCCAGTCCGTTTGAAAAAAATCGCCTTGTTCCCAAGAGTTCAACGCTGATTTTGACCTGATGGTCTACTACAGAGTTCACGCCGAATTCATACTTTTTTGATCTGGAATTGACTTGGAAGCAACTCGGAGCTGTCAGAATCAATTGGAGTGGAAAAGATATCCAGCAGAATCTGGACGTCATCCGCCCAATCATTCAAGGGCCGACGAATTGGCTTTATTGGTTCAGGCGGCTCTAGGGAACCCCGATCTATTTGGAGTTGAGAATCCTATGTCCAATCTTCAATCTTCAATGACTATCCGTACCCTTCTGTCACCTGCATGCCACCATCCGGTGCTCATCATCAGCAGTGACTATCCCAGTATTACTGCCATTCATGAAGCCCTGACTCCTCTTCCGAGACAGTTGACCCATGCTATCAATCATGGCGAGTTGAGTTCCCTCCTCGATCAAGACTATGACTTCCGACTGGTATTCATCGATGATGCTCACGGCGCCGTCCCGGCAGACTTGATGACCGCCATTCAGGACCGTTGGCCTGGCGCAGCAATTATCCTCCTGTCCAACGATCTGCAGTGCTGGATTGAGTTCATTCAGAAAGGGGCCTATGACGTGCTCCCAAAACCCGTCAATGGCGCAGAACTGAGCTGGATCGCGGCTGGCGCCTTGCTGAGACAGGGCGCCGGCAGAAGGAATGGCATCACCAACCATTGATATCTACGAGTCCATACACCTGTGAATCCAGTCTAGGCAAGACCCGGTTTTAGAGCCACTTCCTGCCAAAGTGTGAGTGTTCTTAGTAGGGACTTGAGTCATCCCACAGGCAGAATGACGCTGAAATCGGAACCTTGCCCCAGAACACTCTGAACTTCCACTCTCCCTCGATGGGCCTCAACGATATGCTTCACGATGGACAGTCCCAGCCCGGTGCCGCCCAGTTCTCGGGAACGCGCCTTATCAACCCGGTAAAATCGTTCGAAAATTCGGGGCAAGTCAGTGGAAGGGATCCCGGAACCGTTGTCCTTTATGTGGACTTCCTGAAACGCCTGTGCCGCAGGCTGGAGTGCCTCCGCCAGAATGCTGCCGCCTTCAGGAGTGAACTTGATGGCGTTGTCCAGGAGGTTCAAGAAGACCTGTCTCAACTTTTCGGGGTCCCCTTTGATGGGCGACAAGCCGTCAACTATCTGAAGCTTCAGAGTTTGGTTTTTGGCCGTGGCTAACGGCCTCACTGTTTCAATTACCTCTTCCAGCAGCGGCCTCAGCTCAAGAGTGGCCAACTTCAAACCGCCAGTTTCAGACGACTCTAACGCCGCCAGACTCAGTAAGTCCATCGTAAGGTTGGAGAGCTGAATGGCGTGGTTCCGGATGATCTCTACAAAGCGACGGTTGTTCTTCTTGTCTTCCAGGGCACCTTCCAGAAGTGTTTCTGCAAATCCGCGAATCGAGGTTAGGGGTGTTCGCAATTCATGTGAGACATTGGCGACAAAATCCTTCCGGATATTCTCCAGGTGTTGCAGCTTGGTCATATCGTGGAGGACGGCAACGGCACCCCGCGGACGGGCTGATCCCTCCTGAAGTGGCACAGCCACTACTTCAAACACCCGTGGGGGGACCAGCATCATTTGCACTGTCGAACTGACCTGGGTTTGTTCATTAAGTACCCGATCGAGGATGTTCTTCAGTTCCACGTTACGGACAACTTCCAGCACTTTCCGGTTTAGATTCGTTTCAGGATCAATCGCGAGGATCTTGGCCAGAGCGTTATTGATTAAAGTGAGCCGTCCTTCGGAATCAGTAGCCAAAACACCGGCTTGCATGCTTTCCAGGATGGCCCGAAAACGGTCCTGCTCTCCCTTCAGTTCGGTGGTGTATCGTTGCATTTGGTCGGCCGTCGCGTTCAATGAGCGCGCCAGACTGCCCAACTCATCGGGCGTTTCCTCTCGAATCCGAGCCCCCAGGTTGCCTTGGGCCACGTTGCTGGAGAATTCCTTGATGCTCTCGATGCGGCTGACAAGTGATCCGGTAAGGAAGTATCCCAGGGCCAGTGCAAGTAGAAACGCGAAAAAGGAGATCAGGAAAAGCACATGCTGTGCGGCCCGAAAACCCTCGGAGACTTCCTGCAGAGGGAGAGCCAGTCTGAGTAGCAAATCAGGCTCCCCCGATCGCTGAATCCGGTAGGCCAGATAGAGGAGATTCTTCCCCAGAGTCCGGCTAAACCGAGTGCTTTGGCCAATTCCATTCTGTAAGGCCTGTTGGACTTCCGGCCGGTTAGAGTGGTCGTTCATCTGGGAGGAATCCGATTGATTGTCCGCCAAAACCTTGCCGCTAGATGAGATCAGGGTGATCCGAAAATGGGTCAGGGCCCCCAAACGCACAGCCCACGACTGGGCCTCTCTGTTCAAGTCCATTGGCAGACTTGTAGACAGAATCCGTGCCGCAGTTTCCAAACGAACCTGCTCTTGGGTGACATATTGCTGGTGGATACTACGGGCCATGAAGACGTCCAAAATGAGCAGAACGGCCAGGAGAAGCACAACGTAGGACAGGAGAATCTTATGGAAAAGACGGCTGCGGACGATCATTGCCATGGACCACTCGGTTTCGTAGAGTGCCTTCCAGGATGCAACTTCAGGTTTGTTAGTTTACCACAGAAGGGGGTAGATGCGGCTGCAGACCTGGATGCTCTGCGGGCCCAGGCAAATTGGAGAATTCGAGGGCGACTTCATGAATTTACCGCTTGTTAACGCTGATGAAACACCTTATTAATCTGCTCCATCTATGATCCTGTCGGCTTTGATTGGAAAGAGAGTCCAGGTGAGACCCTTTTTTTTGTTCCGGGATTGTGCGAGTAAACGGATGTGTAATTCCCACCCCTTAGCCGGGGGGCCTCCTTGAGGTTCCCCGGTCCCTCCTTTAGGACAGAGAGAGGGCGTCGGTCTCAGATCCTGCAATTCTTATGTGATATGGGTTGATCTGTCCTGTGTGAATTTGTGACACAGGGGTCGATCTTGCGAGTGGCGATTAGGTCTAGGGCAGAACATGGTTCATTCGTGTTTTTTCCAACCAAAGGGAAGTAATTAATCTCCATGGAAACAACTTGGGAAGAATAAGAGAGTTGGCTAAGAGTTTCACGGACAAATACCGTGTCGATTATGCTGAAATCAGAGAGGGCGAGAAAGAAGGGGCGCTGATCGAAGCTGTGCACTCCCTTGCAAGAGCACAAGCTCAATAGATCGCTGTCGGCACAATCAACCCTCACATTTAATCGAAACTTCATACTCTGTTCACACTCCCTCAATAATTCCAAAGTAGAGTGTCCTCGATGGGAAGTTTCCAACTAGGAGAGACACCCTTCCTCAGATAGCTCTGCTCCCCTCCGATGTTGGAGATGGCAAAACTGATACCACCCATCACCCGATCACTGCCGAATATGCAGGATAACAGGAAGCCAAGGAGACTACATTTATGCGTCAGCGTCTGTTTCTTTGTATCCTTCTATTAGTACTCTTAACCTTGCCTCTAGCCGCTCAGACTGATCGAGCGGCCATCAACGGCACCGTGACCGATCCCTCCGGAGCGGTGGTGCCGGATGCAAGAATCGAAGCAGAGTCGTCCAGCACCGGTCTGCGCCGCGAGACGACAGCAGGTGCCACTGGTACCTACGAAATTCCCGGACTGCCCATCGGCACCTATAAGGTCAGCATTTCAAAGGCTGGCTTCAAAGCCTTTGTCCTGCAGAGAGTTGAGCTTTCTATGGGGCAAACGCGGACTATCGATGCTCGTCTGGAAGTGGGTGGCGAAACCGATGTCGTTGAAGTGACGGACTTCGTAGAGGGTTTGGATCGTACCTCTGCGGAAGTGGGGAGCGTCATTGAATCGCAGCAAATCAGCGACGTCCCCGTCAGCGGTCGCAACTGGGCCACGCTCATGCTGCTCGCGCCCGGGGCTATCAATTATGGCGATGGCGCCCAGAGGAGCATTCGTTTCAACGGGCATTCGCTGGACGACAGCAACTTCACCTTTGACAACATTGACACCAGCGGCGTGCAGGAGCAGACACAGAAGGCCGACACACGGTTGAACATCGCCCTCGACTCGATATCGGAGTTCCGGGTCAGTTCCGGTGTCTATACGGCTGAAAGCGGTGCAGCCGGCGGAGCGCAGATCAATGTCGTGTCCAAAGGCGGCACCAACAACTACCATGGGAGCACCTTCTACGCGGTGCGCAACGATGCCCTGGACGCACGGGGGCCGTTCGACGACTCGCAGATCCCTCCCTTCCAACTGAACCAGTTCGGTGGCAGTTTTGGGGGGCCAGTCATCAAGGACAAGGCTTTCTTTTTCGTCAACTACGAAGGCTTGAGACAGTCGCTTAGCTTGACGATGATCAATGCTGTCCCAAATGCCGCCTACCGCGCCCAGGTCATTGCGACTTCCCCTTCGCTGAAGCCTCTGATCGATGCCTATCCGCTCGGCCAGACGCCGATCGATGACATTACCGACCAGGTCAAGGTGCAGGCGACCAACACAACCCGCGAAGATGCCGGCCTGTTCCGTTTCGACTTTCGGTTCTCCGACAGAACCACGGCGTTTGTGCGGGGGAACATTGACGATGCCTACATCGACAATCCTACCGACGCCCTGGGCACGCACAATGTCATTCCCCACAGGCCGACCAACCTGGTCCTGCAATTGCAGCATATCTTCTCTCCGCGGACCGTCAACGAGACGAGATTCGGCATCAACCGTGCCAACTACCACAATTATACCTACGGGACCTCACCCCTCGACGTGAGTCCGGGCCCCTTCGATGGCCTGAGTGGGACTTCCTTAGACACCGAAGTCGGAACCACGTTTTCCTACATTGACAACCTGACCCTGATCCGCGGCCGCCACACCTTCAAGACAGGTATCGACTTCCGACGTATCCGTCTGAACAACTCTGGCAACACCATCACCACTTCGTCCATCAGTTACGATACCGCCGATGATTTCATTCACAATGCAGCGGCGGATGTACAGTACCTCCAGGGCGAAGGGGTCGTCGGCCAGCGGCGGACCTTTTACATGGGCTATGCGCAGGATGAGTTCAAGGCCTCTCCCAACCTGACGCTCAACCTGGGGTTGCGCTACGAGTTTTACACCGTTGCACACGAGATTCTGAATCGTGCGGCCGTCGTGGACATCCAGGCGCCACCCCAGGGTTGCGGTGGCTTTTGCCCCAGGGGCACGCCGTTCTACGACCCGAACTACAAGGACTTCGGGCCGCGCGTCGGCCTAGCCTGGACCCCCTCGGCATTCAAAGGCAAAACGGTCATCCGCTCCGGCTTTGGAATTTACTACGGCGCCAATCAGAACGACGACTTTAGCGATCCGATGGAAAGCTTCGTGCCTCGCTATCATGTCACCTCAGCGGATGCCCCTGACCTCTCCTACCCCATCGATCCGTTTCTGACGCCTCAATATCAATTCTATTCTCCGAAAGCCATCGACCGTCACCGCAAGGACCTCTCCTACGAGAACTGGGACTTCATGATCCAGCAGGAACTGCCCGGGAACTTTATCGGGCAGGTCGGGTATGTGGGCAGTGGCGGCCATCATCTCTTTTCCAGACAACAGGTGAATCTCATCGATCCAGCGACAGGGCAGCGCCCACTGACGCAGTTCGCGCAATTCGGCCTCAAGTCTAATGTCGGAAACAACAACTTTAATGCCCTGCAAGCCTCTTTGCAGCGACGCTTCACCGCCGGCTGGCTGTTCCAGATGAACTACATGTGGTCGCACGGCATCACCGACGCGTC
>JBGOTQ010000357.1:0-7870 GCA_041476565.1 Terriglobia bacterium
CGATGAACCTGAGTTCCATTCATAGTATGAAACTCCTCGAGGTTGCTCAGTTCCATCCGGATGGCAGTCAGCGTCTGCCCCACCTCGTCATGCAGCTCGCGAGAAATCGACTTGCGTTCCTCTTCCTGAACCCTCACCAACTGGTGAGACAGACGCCGTAATTCCTCTTCTGCCATCTCGTTCTTGAGACGCTGCTCCTCGGCTCGACGTTCCAGTCTGGTGAGACGCAAAATGCTGGTGGCGGCCACGACTCCGCCTAGAAACAAAACAACGACTATCAGCTGGATCAGGTAATGCCGAAAATCCTGTCGGCTACGCGAAATGTTCTCCTGCTCTCTCTGGAAGTTCACCTGATTGAAGTCACTGATTTCGTTTGCCATGGCCAGCACGGCATCCCGACGCGGCAGGACTTGCTGTTTGAGGAAAACGGAACTGAAGGCTACTTTCTGGGAAGGAGTCCACTCAAAGATCGGATCCAGAACATCCCCAAAAAGGTCGAGGTCGGCCCGAAGTTTGTGCAGAATCCTGATTTCAGAAGGATGGATGAGACCCGACAGTCCCTCAAGCCGCAGATCGGTTGTGGACCGTATCTCTTTCAGCCGCTTGCGGTGTGCGGCAGCCCCCAGGTTTGATGGGTCGAGCAGGTAGTCGCGAGTAAAAATCTCCGAGAGATAGAGGTCGGCTTGAACTCCGTTGAGAATCTGCTCCGCGTGCTGATAAGACAGGTTTGCAGTGACAACTTCCCGATTGATCTTCTCGGCTCTCCGAACAGCATTAAAGCCCAGAAGACCGATCAACACCAACAGGATCCCAAATCCTGTTATCAGGACAGGCCAACTACGGTTGCGCATGAGACGTCCACCTCCGAAGACTCGGGAGACGCTTCAGAATACAGCATCGACGGAATTGATGAAAGCTTCGCGCAACCATGAAGTATGAATCAAGGCCAAGAGGTTGGAGCCGGGCACATCTAAAGATGATCCCGAAGCGATCGTTCCAGTGAATCCTCCGAAGAACGGCTGGCTTCTTGAAAGTAATGCCGGACAATCTCCCGGGATCCCAAGCCCAGGGCTAGACTGACTGCCAGGACAACTCCTCCCATCAACAGGATGAAGGCTGCCAGGAAAACGTTCTTGGCGAAATTCAGTTGATCGGCAGCTACCACCACGGCGATAAACACCAGGATAACCCGGACTGCGGCAGCCCATCGGCGTGGCGAGGGGATCCCTTCGTTGACAGCCCAAACCAGGGTGCTTCGACCCAGGAATTGCCCCAGCCAGGTTCCAGCCAGGATGATCAGGGCTGCAATGACCATCCGCGGCAGCAAGAGTATCACTGATTCGATGATCCGGGAGGTTATCTGCGTATTGAAGGCACTGAATCCGGTCAGAAGACCCAACAATAGAATCCCCCAGTAGGCGGTATCGGCTACAAGCCGAGTGGCGCGGAAGCGCCCCGAATAGTTCAGCAGGCCGGATATCCCGCTCTGGCGCAAAAAACGGTCGAAGGCAATACCCTTGAAGATCCGATTCAAGAGCCATCGGGTAGCGCGGGCAATCCAATAGGCCACAAATAAGATGGTCACGCCTGCCAGGAACCCCGGCAGGTACATTATCAACTGGTCGGAGAGCCGCTCCAAGGTGTCTTGAAGCACTCTCCGCAGAGTGTCGATCATGGCTCCATCCTCCTCTGTTCTGTGAACCCCACATGCGGGACTGCAGCCCCCCAAAGGCGGGGCTAGTGTCTAAGACCTCTCCGTGGCTGCAGGATGCTGTTTTTCCATCCGCAATTCAGCGCCGGGCGCTTCAACCGTTGTGAGTTTCGATGCCTCACTCCGCCGCTCGAACTGCGGCACCTTTTTCTCTCCGCCCGCCCAACCGGAAAGCAAGTTCGGCTTTAGCGTTTCGTACCGGAGACAGAGCTGTTCGATTTTGTCTTCGAAGGTCAGGGAAAACAATTCCCGGGTCTCGATCACAAATGAGGCCACCCGAGCCAGGTACAGTGGGGTCAAGGAACGGAGAATGTGGCTGCGCTCCAGAGGCCGCTTCTTGTAGGCACATGCAAAATCATAAATGATCTGCACCCAAAGGTCGTCGACAAGATGAAATTGATCGGGCCTGCCTTGGGCCGTCTGACCCAGTTGGACAATGGCAGCGTGCGTTTCGGGCTGAAGGGCCAACGCCCAGATTTCTCCCAGTTCCTGGCAACCGCGACAAAAGGGCTTCAGCATTCGGTCAATATCTACCTTAATGGGATCCAGACCCACGTCAAATCGAAATCCGAACAAATCTACAGGCTCACTGCCGGTCCGATTCCACCAGATCGGCTCATATTCCTGCATCAAGGCAAACACACTCCCGATTACCTGGAGGAGCATGGCGCTTAGATCAGCCCCGGGATCTTTGGCGTCGTGCAGTTTTGCCCCCAGAAAGCTCTGACAGACGCGATATCCCTCAGCCATGGCAATCGTGGACATCCAGATGTCAATCCCGTAGCGCGCCACATCGGTCTCCCAGTCTTTCCGCGCTAGATAGCGGGATACCAGCCGGGGGGAGATCCCGAAATCACCGCCAATGGGCTGTCTGACCTGCAGACCGTAAAGGGCCCTGGTGAGCGGATAGACAATGCTGTTGGTGATGGTGCCATCGTATTTATGGCGGTGGTAGTAAGGAGCCACGAAATCGTAACCTGCGTGCAGGATGGGTCTCAGCAGCAGCTCGATCCACTCGGGGGTGATGGAGCGGAGGTCTGAGTCCACAACCGCACATGCCCGGGCCCGCAGGGTTTCCGCCGCTTCGAAAACCAGGCGGAAGGCACTGCCTTTGCCCGGAATCCCATCGTAAGGGACCGAAAGACGATGCACCGGTAGAAGCGGTGTGGACAACAGGAGCAGATGTGTGTCTTCAATCCGGGTGGTCAGGACGGCCTCTCGGGTGCCATCCCTGGAACCACCGTCAGAGTTGATGACGACCGAAGTGAACTGGGGAAAGTACTTTACCAGCCCCGCGTGGACCGCCTGGACAACGTGGCGAATAGTCCGCACGTTGTTGTAGCTGGGAATCCCCACAACGATGTCAGCCTGCCGGATACTGTGAACTGCTTTGGAAGCCTCCTCCGACATGGCATTCTCTAACATGGGCTCTTCCCTCAGGCGGCACGACCGGCAGCCAACACCATGTCTTCTTGAACGGCTTCCAACAGTAAGCTAAAAAACTCCGGGATGGCTGAAGCGACCCGGTTCCAATTGGGAATCAGAGGCAGTCCCATGGGGTCCTGGGTGAATTCTTCTGCAGCTTGTTCCAAGCTCCTGGCGAACGTGGCAACCGCTAATTCCTCGGAATGCCGGTCAAAGCGAAGACCGTTCAACATGGCATCCGCATAATGTCGGGCAATGGTGTCCTCGGCCATCCGGACATAACGAACTTCCAAACTGCGGAAGTGACCTAGCCCAAAAACCACTCCTTCAGCCGCCAAAGTTCGGAAAAGTGACTTTGCTATGTCGGCTGCCATCCGCCGCAGACCCCTGGTGGCATCGCCTTCGGACAATGATTGATGCTTGTGCTCGTAGGAATCCGCCAGATCTACCTGGCAAATTCTGGAGACGGCGCAGTTTCGGAAGATCTCGGCAAGGACCCCGACCTCCAGGCCCCAGTCGCCGGGAATGCGGTTCACCCTGGCCAGGTTGGCTTTCATGGCAAATTCCCCTGCGAGAACATAACGAAAACTGTCCAGGAATTCGAGGAAAGGGACACCAGGCGTCATGCTCTGCAAGGCTCGGATCAAGGGGGTCATGAACAGTCGAGTGACTCGGCCATGCATTCGGTCCGTAACCCGAGCATAGTAACCTTTGCAGAATTCAAATCCCAAGTTGGGATTCACTACGGGATAGCAGAGCCTCGCCAGCAGCTGCCGGTTGTATTCCAGGATATCGCAATCGTGCAGAGCGATGACGTCGCAGTCACCAACGGCCAGCAGATATCCATAAGCAAGCCAACAGGACCTGCCCTTCCCATCGTTGCCGGCAGAAAGACCTCGTCCGTCCAGCAATTGAAGTAGTTTCTGAGTGCGTTCGCTATTCATCCACAGCAGCGTTACCCGACTGGGAAACCCGTTTAAAAGTGAGGCCACGTACTGATGTTGCTCCCGTGTGGCCTTGTCCAGCGCCAGCACAATATGCCGAAGGTACCGGACCTTCTTGAGCTCTGCCAGGATCTGATGCATTGCAGGGGTCTCGAATTCAGAAAAAAGAGCGGGCAGAACTAACCCGATGGGGGAATTTTCAGAAAATCTCTCTAACTCCCCCTCGATCCTGGCAACGTCGTTTCTATTCAGGCGATGGAGTGTCGTAACAACTCCGCTCTGGTAGAAGTCTGACATCGGCTTTGCCTCCTGCGGACAGAGGATAGGAGGATGGAAGGCGAGCCGCAATACAGCCTACGGGGTATATGTCGGGAAAAAGCGTGGTAGCCAGTTTCTGTTGCGAAACTGCAGGATTGCATGAAAACTCCCCTCCTCGGCTGAAGGGACGTGGCGCGCAGCACCGCGGGGGTGGTGGGAGTGGCCGAAATACCTATACGGGCTTGACTTTTCCAGGATTGTTCAAACCACCCAGCCTTGGCCTGTGGCTGCCCCTCCTTATCCAAGGAGGGGAGCCTTCTTGCCGAGTTTCGCGACAGAAACTAGCTAGGCCAGGCAGGAAGAAAGGGGGACCAAATGTCCCTCGCTGGAAAACTCTCATATCACAAGGATGTGACTTTTTAGTGTAATGACTGACTAAGCCAGCTTATAAGGTTGACGGTACTCGTACTGAAGCAACCGGTTTGCTGCCTCGTTGTTGGTGAAGCGCTCCGTGCGTGGATCCCACTCCAGAAGACTTTTCGTTTTCAACGCAATGTTGGCGATGAGCGTGGCAGATGTCGAAAGATGACCGTTAAGGATGTCACAATCACACTTGCCACGGCTTCTGACGCAATCGAGAAAATTCCGAGCCATCAGGGTGGTCTCTTCGGTTCCGCCGGAACTTACCGGCTTGATAACCGGATGGTGGGACGGACCATAGCCTTCTTCGCTTTTGCGGTCCAGGGGTGTCAGGGCGAACCTGGCCATCTGGGTGACCCCCTCCGGAACAACCTCCCAACGGCTATAGTTGATATACATGGTTCCCTTGGTGCCGCGCAGTTCGATGAGGGAGTCCTTACTGTTGGGGGGAGCGGAGTTGGCGTTGTACTGGGAAAAGACCATTAGCGTAGAATTGTCAAATTCCCAAAGGACTTCCAACGTATCAGGTATCTCGCGATTGTCCTCAACCACATATTTCCCACCCAACGCTGTTACGGCGTGGGGAGCGTCCTTTCCCAGACACCAACGGATCATGTCCATGTAGTGGACACCGAAATTTGTCACCTGTCCGCCCGAATAATCGTAGAACCAACGGAAGTTGTAATACATGCGATTCCGGTTGTAAGGCACTTTGGGAGCCGGTCCCAGCCACTGCTCCCATTCCCATTCGTTCGGTGGCTCACCGTCTGGAGGATGGCCGATGCCAACGGGCCACTCGTTCATGATGTGAAATGCCTTGGCGACGGTCACCTGCCCAATCCCCCCGGACCTTACCAATTCGGCGGCTTGTTTGAGGTGGGGACAAGAACGGCGGTAGATGCCTACTTGAACAATTCGCCGAGTCCGTTCCGCGGTCTCCACCATCTTCCGACCTTCCACGACAGTCAGCGAAAGGGGCTTTTCGACATAGACATCTTTCCCGGCATTACAGGCGTCGATAAACATCAATGCGTGCCAGTGGTCGGGAGTAGCAATGACGACCGCATCGACTTCCTTGTCTTCCAGGAGTTTCCGATAGTCTTTATATCTCTTGGGAGTGGCTGCCGACTTTCGGACTGCAAAATCCAAGTAATCATCGCGCAAGTCGCACACTGCCGAAGTTTGGGAATCACCATGATGGAGGAATGCATCGTGGACCTGATCACCTCGATTCCCCAGACCGATGTAGCCCATTCGAACGCGGTTGTTTGCGCCAAGAATTCGAGAATAACTCAGAGCCGTGACCAAGATTGCATTTCGTGTGAAATCCCGGCGGTTGAATTGATTCATAGTTGATCTCTCCAGTATTGATCGGAAAGTAACTCTCCTGCGGGAATGCGTTAGTAATTGGGTTTCACGCTAATTCCGCCTTTTTCGTCATTGCGTTCCACCGTAGCCGGCGTCCGGACTTCATGGACTGGATGGCCATGCAGAGCGAAACATTCGTGGCATGTCCCATCTCCACGGTCGCGGTGGGGTCAGTTCTAGAGCGCGCACATTCCAGGAAGTTCCGGACATGCGCTCTCGTGGCCTCGTCGAAACTACCTGGCCGCTTCACATCAATCGAAGGCCGCATATCGACCTCGTTACTTTGAGGATACAGAACGTAGGACTCCCTGCCCACGTCGAAACGCGCCTTCGAGCCGTGAAACTGTTTCATCTGATCGCTAAAGCCATTGTAGCGCATGGCTTTGTAACAGACCGTGAACACGACCAGGAAGTTCTCGGGATACTCGATCGTCATCGAGGCGGTTTCCGGAACTTCCGAGCCCTCCACGTCCACCTTACCGGCCTGGCAGGAAACTGCCGTCGGGTAGGAGGAACCCAGGATCATGTTGATGCCATCGACAATGTGGGATGCCTGGCTGATCATGCCGGAGGAATAATCGAAGAACCACGGCCAATAAAAGAAGCGCATGGGATCCAATTCACGTTGCGGCGCCGGACCTAGCCACTTCCGCCAGTCGAGCTTGCCCTTCAGTTGCCTTGGCTCCAGGCGGTCCCTATAGTTAATCCACCAGGAATTGACCAGCCGGACTTGTCCGACCGCACCTGACGCCATGATCCGCCGGGCTTCGATGAAAAGGTCAGCGCTGCGCCGTTGCGTTCCGACCTGGCAGATGCGCTTCGTGCGCCGGACAGCCTCGACCATGCGAACCCCCTCCTCAATCGTATGTGAAAGAGGCTTTTCAACGTAAACGTCCTTTCCTGCTTCGACCGTATCGACAAGCATCTGGGCGTGCCAGTGTTCCGGAGTGGCAATGATCACAACATCGACCGATTTGTCGTCGAGCAGCCGCCGATAGTCGTCGTAGGACTTTGCGCCGGGTGGAGCCAGTTTCAGACCTTCTTGCAGGTAGGGTTCGTAAATATCGCAGACAGCGGATAACTCGGCGCCGACTGCCTTGAATTCATCCATCAAAAGTTGGCCGCGTCCACCACAGCCAATGATGCCCGCGCGTAACCGCTCGTTGGCACCCAATATTCGGGCGCTCGACAGGGCCGTCACCGCGAGGAAAGTCCTCCGGGTGACTCCAAAAGCCCCCGCTTTCGCCCGTTTTTGTGTAGGAATTGTCTTTTTCATGGCTCCTCCGACTTTCGACGTCGAGCGCCTAGCATATCATGTTGAAAATCTTCTCAACAACAGAACCTGGCAGCGGGTGCAATGGCATGTAGGGTATACGGGTGGAACGCGCGCTCCGTCGCGCGTTTTGGAAGTAATGAAACCGCCAAAGTCCGCGCCGAAGTACCCGCCCCACGGGACGAGGGCGTCCCGACTCCAGGTGCGAATGGAGACGCCGCGCCCTCGCGGCGTAGTGACGCACTTTTAATTGCATTTAGGTAAACCCCCGGTTCTGTCGGGGAAATCCAAAAGTTGGACTTTTGCAGGATTTGTCATGGAGGTTGCCCCGCCGGGCAAGACAGCCCCGTCAGGAGCGGTCTGTTTGTAGAGAAGGAGTTTTTTTTGTTGATGCAACTCCGGAGGAGTGACCTGTAGAGAGGAACCCTCACAGGGACAGGACGCTCCTAGCGGAGCTGAAGGAAAAAAGAA
>JBGOTQ010000358.1:0-7841 GCA_041476565.1 Terriglobia bacterium
CGACTAAAATCGTTCGAATGGCTAATTATTACTGTAGTCTCCACGGATTTCTCACGCACACAAATGCATTTTTGAGGATGAAAATGCGGGTTTTGGTAGCCACGCCGACCGCTTTTTTCCGGGAGGCGTGGGCTTTTGGTTCTCATTCAAAACGCAACGCCACTAGCGGGTCCAACCGAGCGGCTTTACGGGCCGGCACATAACATGCCAGCAAGGCAATGACCGCCATCAGCAAGGACACGGCCGCAAACGTCCAGGGATCGGTCGGAGTCACCTCGAACAGCTGGCTGGCCAGGACACGCGTCACGGCCAAAGAGGCTGCGATTCCGATGCTCTCACCCAACAGGACCAAGAACAAGCCATAGTGGAGCACCAGACGCAACACATCGCTAGGTCTCGCACCCAAGGCCATTCGGATACCGATTTCCTGGGTGCGCTGTCCCACCAGATGGGAGAGGACTCCGTAGATGCCCACCACTGCCAATATCATGGCCAGAGCAGCAAAGCCTCCCATGAGTGACATTAGCAGCCGAGTTGAAGCTGTGTCTTCTGCCAGCACCTTTTCCATCGTGCGGATCGAAACGATGGGCTGATCTGGATTGACTCGCCGCACCTCAGTCTCGATGGCATTCACCAAGCTGAGAGGATCAATGGCTGTGCGCACAACCAGTTGGATATCGCCTTGAAAGTACTGGAGGTAGGAAATGTACGCCTGAGGTTCAGGGGGTTTCGTCAGACTGTCCTGGCGGACGTCACCCACTACACCGACAATGGTTCGCCAGGATGGCCCCAAATGAACGCGCTGTCCCACCGGGTCCTGGACTCCCCAGAATTTGCGGGCCATCGTCTCATTGATTACTACCACGGCTGGAGCTTCGAGAGAATCTCGCTCCGCCAGAAAGCGACCGCGCTTTAAGGGGATGGACAGGGTCGTGAAATATTGCGGGCTGACGAACTCCATCTGGGCATGAGGCAAGGGGGCCTCTTCAATTGGTACTTCCGGGTGCCCTTCTATTTGGAATCCCCAAGAATATCCGCCGCCAGAAGCAGGAATATTGCTGGTCAAGGCAGCCGATTGGACACCGGGCAAAGCTGCAATACGGCTCAACACCTGGGGAAACAGATTCGCCTGCTGTGATGGAGTGTGACGAACCACAAGCGTCAAGATGTTCTCCGCGCGGAATCCGGGATCAGTCTGACTTAGCCGCCAGAAGCCTTTCAAGAGCAAGCTGGCCCCTATTAACAACATCATGGCAAGGGCCACTTCCGAGACTACCAACATGCGGCTGAGCCGGAGTTTGCCTGCCCCCTGAGAGGCACTGCGGCCACCTTCCTTGAGCTGTTCCTGCAGACTGGTTCGAGACATGCGCAGGGCAGGCGCCAATCCAAAGGCAATGCCAGTGAACAAGGACAGCAGAAAGGTAAATCCCAGAACAGATGCATTCATTTGAACGAGAGGCCAGTCGAAATGGAAATCTTGACAGAACGAATTCACTAGATAAACACCCCAAGTAGCCAGCAGTATGCCTAGCCCCCCTCCCAATAAGGAAAGCAGCAGGCTTTCGGCCAACAACTGGCCCAGCAGCCGGCTTCGTCCAGCACCCAGAGCAGAACGAATGGCGATTTCCTTTTCACGTTTGATCGCCCGGGCCAACAACAGGTTGGCAATATTGACGCAGGCGATCGAAAGCAAGAGACCCGCCGCTAACAGCAGGATCAACAAGGGAAGACGATGCTCCCCTCTTTGAGACGTATCCAGGGAATCTACCGCAACGCCACAGCCTTCTTCAAATTCAGTAGAGTGCTGTCTGAGTCTGCGGGCAATCGTGGTCATATCAGCCTGTGCGCGTTCCAGAGAGATGGCAGATTTAAGTCGCGCAATGACACTCAGCAGGTGATTGTCCCTGTTTTCATTTTCAGCGGACGTGTCCATAGGGGTCCACAATGCTGGCCTGATTTTCAATCCCCTGATGGCAAGGAATTTAAAGTCCAGATTAAATCCGGCGGGCATGACACCAACAATGTTGTGGGGTTTCCCGTTTACCCGCAGTATCTGCCCAAGCACGTCTTGCCTTCCTCCGAAATGAAGCTGCCAGAGCCCATAGCTTATGATCAACACCTGGTTCTTGCCTAATTGGTGCTCTTCCGGCAGAAAGGTGCGACCCATAATAGGGTTTACTCCCAGCACGGAGAAAAAATCTTCGGAAACCTTGCTGCCGCCAACTTGCTGCGGCTCATCGTTATCACTAATCACGCACCCATTGAAGTCTCCCAGGGGAGCAAAGGCTGCCATTTTCTCGAAAACCTGGTTTTGGCGCTTCCATTCAAGAAAAGCGGCGGGGCAGGTTGCAGAACGATCTGATCCTATGACTTTTAAAAGAGGGGCAGGCGTGAGTGATTCCACAGCGACTAATCGATTCGGATTGTGATAGGGCAACGGGCGCAATAAGACTGTATAAAACACGCTGAAAATAGCACTGTTGGCACCGATCCCTAGTGCCAGCGTGGACACCGCAATGAGACCAAAACCCGGATTGCGACAGAGCGAACGGAACCCGTATCGGATGTCTTGAAAAAATTTCCCCATGGGAAGCCTCTGCAGAAATGAAGATAGATCAAACGGTCCCAGCTCGGTTACACCGAATATGCATAACCAGGTACTAAGTGACGCCCGTCGAGAATCGGGGACCGTATGCCCAAGGATGTGACGTTATGGACAGTCGCAATTCATTTGCCAAGTATTGTGATCGATCTAAGTGTCAGATTCTGTTAAGAAAAGCAGGATTGAATGGAAAGGCTCCAACCGGTCGAGGAAATGAGTGGTGTTCACAATCGGGACAATTGAGTCTCATTCTCGAACACCTTAAATTAGCAGGATGGGGATACCGATCACACCGACACATGGTTCAGCTACGGCAACTGCCAGGACAGGATGAGGAAACTGCATCCTGGTCTGGGTGAGCTGAGGGGATATTAAAGCAACGCTTGTCGATTTTCTGACATGGGTAGGGCTTTTGATCCGTCCAATCTACGAACGCTGAGTCGATATAACTGGCTGCCATAGCGAAGACTATTACCAAAACGAATGCTGCACTTATTCTTAGACGGTTTAATCTCATTTTCTCCCCCAAAAATCCACTACAGGTTCTAACGATCTCTTCATAATTTCTATTCATAACCAGTTAGTGGCACTTTGGGCGCAGAGGTTACAGTGTGTCAGATCATTTATGTTGGAGAGGCGGCTAGGAGCTTTGTGAGGGCCCTACGGTCCGGATGTGGACCGAGCAGCTATTCTCAGTTCTCGGTTTGCCGACAATAAGTCCATGTTGCCTGTGGGAATTTTACGGCACTCCAGAACGGGACTTTGCAGGGCTCCGGTTCCGGGTGGCCGCGATAGGTTAGTTGGCGACTGTCAAGTGCGGAGGATCGGATTTGCGGATATCTGCGGTTTGACCAATGTATGTGTTGGGGGTGACAAGGAATGGGATCCTCAGCGCCATTCTTGTACCGAAAAAAGTGTGCGCCACTCGTCGGCTTCGGGGTCCTCTTGTTTACACAATGGCCAGGGTTTGTTGCTGACGTTCATCATCGAGAAATGGTAGGGAGGGCGCCAGCGGACTAAGAAGTAAACTCTGGGTTCATCTTCGAAGTTCTTCTTGGCGTTTTGCGGTGTGAGCGTAACCTGCCACAGATCTGAGCTCTGGCAATGCATAGTCGAGGAAAACTCTCCACTGATGAAGTCCGCATCCAATTTCTGGTGCCACTGGTGAAGGGCGGGAGAGCCTGACCAATCTGCGCTTTCATTCCACGGAGTCCGGAGCCACTCGTCAACGAAATCCCGGGGACTAAGCGCGACGGGATCAATACGGCGGGCACGATCTTGGTCGATCACATAATGGCGGATCGCTTCGCGGTTGTGTACTCCCACATCGATGCTGTCCTGCGTAAATTCAATTAACACGTCGGTTTGTGGGCTTGAATATTCATGGTTGCTGCCTATACTCCCAATGATGTAGCGGTTGGCGCGAAGCCACGCCCAGTGCGAGCTGTCTACCAGCGACTTCGTTCCCGATGGGTCAATGCGCCATAACCGCCAGTAGACGTTGTGCCATGTGGATGCGCACCCCCAATCGTGACCAAGCGTCAGTAAGAGGACCCCTTTGGCTTTTCGACCCGTCTCGTGTGGCTGCCATACGTGAATCGATTCTATGAACTGAGGGAAGTATTTCTCCCGCGCATAGTTGCTCTGTTCCGATTCCCAAATCCGTTTCCATCGATCGTCGATCCACTGGTAAGCGTAGGCAGACTGGTCGTGCTGGCACAAAATACCGACGGCGGTCTTGAGGATGAGCAGCCCTGATTCGCGGCTGAGTTCAACATCGCCCAGGTATCCAAGCAGGTTTTCGCGGTCCCCGGGAGAGGTCAAGCCCGCCGCTTTGATCGAATCATTGATTGTGCTCTCAACGACTTTCTCATCCCCGTTCGTTTTCAGTGTTTGAAGCTGTGATTCGATCCAATCCCGAAGCTGGCGCTTTACAGCAGCAAGTTCCGGCGCGACAACTCTGTTTTTGACATATTCATCCGCATTGGCCCGAAGCGATATCAGCGTCGCTCGGAGAGTCTCCAACTGTGAATCCTGCGCATGGAGGCCTGCAGCCAGAACAAACAGCGCGACCATAGCCTTCGTCACGGAAATGCCGCTGCCGTGTCGCACCATCCTTGCTCCCCCAATTTGATCGAGTTGAATTAGCAAACTCTTGCTATTGAGAAAACTGTCCTCGCCCAGATTAGCACAGAAGCTGAGCCAGTGGGTACGCCGTCCAGATAATGACGTTCCAGCAAGTGGATCGCTTGACACGTGGCCGTATGACGGCCTTATCGGAAATTGGAACCTGCGCAAAGGTCTCCTGCTTCTTGTATTAGGTTCCGGATTACTGACTACACAACTGGAGTAGCTCGACCGAGAGACGAAAGGTTCGTCAAGAGATATGTGTGATCATAAACAACGCGTGGACAGCACGCCAGCAGACAGTGCCTGTAGGGTGCAATCGAAAGTGACGTACCGAGGGAGCGTATCGAAAGCCTAGCCTGAAAGGCCGGCATAATCCAGCCCAGCGGCCAGCGGGGGCTGAAAGCCACCGCGCAGCCCTGGGTACAAGTGCCCATAAAAGGTGCCCAGCCCTGATAAGGGCGAAATAGAGGCCTTGAGCCTCCAGCGCTCATAGGCGAGCCCCTTCCTCCTCAACATTGGGTTGATTTGGTCAGGTTTCCTATTCCGCTCTTTCAGAGCTCGGGGTGTTTCATGGGGGTCATTGACCCAGGGCGACGCTCGGGACAAAAGTCCCTTCGCGCTTGCCCTGGGCTCAACTATCTTGGCCTTTCAGGCCAAGTGAAGGGTTGCCAGGTCGTCGAGAAACCCTGAACCAACTTCTCCGTTGTACGTCACTTTTGATTGCACCCCCAGCAGACAGTGCCTGCCTCCGCTCGATTATTGTCCGGCAAGGAGCTTGTAAACCTGGCTGCCTGCCAGGAGGAAGGTCCCGGTCACGTATTCGTGTGTGCTGTCTTGCTTCACGGCATTCGGCTCAAAGTCTACCGGCTGCCCTCGTAAGACTTTCCCGTCGGGGTTCAAGTTTCGATTCAACCCTACCCAGGCCTTGATGACGGCCGCTCGATATACGGAGGACTCCAGGATGCCGTGATTAATCCCCCAGGCTAGCCCGTAGCAGAAGAAACCGGTGCCACTCGTCTCAGGCGTTGGGACTGCGTCCGGATCGTCCAGGTTCGGCCGCCAGAGGCCATCCGTCCCTTGCCGTTTCACCAGTTCTGAGGCCATGCGCTGGAAGATCTGCACATATGTAGATCGGTTGGAATAATCCAACGGCAAGTACTCCAGAATTCGCGCGATGCCGCCAAAAACCCAGCCGTTCCCTCTGGACCAGAGAATCTTTCTGCCATTAGCCGTCTTCTTGCCAATGAAGCGCCCGTCGCGGTAATAGAGGCCGGAGTCCTTATCGAACAACTCGGCTGTAACATCATCAAAAAAGGCCTGCATTATCTCCAGGTACTTCTTATCTCCAGTAGCCTTGGCCAGCATCGCGAGAGCTGGGGCACCATACAAGGAATCGACGTAGGTGTGATTCTCGCCCCACGCCTCAAGATACCACCGCTTTGCGCCGGCCGGCGAATTAGGCGCTGGCGTGCCGAGCCACCGGATTGTCGGCTCGATCATGTTTAGGGCCTTCTCCTCGAAATACAACTCCAGCCAGGTTTCAACGCAAAACAGCCGGTTGGCGCCACCCGGTTCCGTGCCGACCTGCCAACTATGCTGCCGTCCCCAGTCCAGCGCTTGATCTAGGAATTTTCGATCCCGGGTCTCTTTCCAGGCTGACATCACACCCGTGTACCATGTCGCTCGCTCCCAGTTACGGTTTCCGGCAGACATAACAGGGTTTGCAGATTGCCAATCGTTGACCTTATGCATTGTGGCGAGAATTTTCTCGCGAGACAGAAGTTTTTCCGACGCTTCCTGTGTCTGTTGCGCTTCTGCGACGGGCACGCCTGTACAACTGATCCCAGTACAGGCTAACAACAACATACTGCTCGCACAGCAGTTGATCACCATTCGTCGCACAGTTCTCCTCCTCATGCCTGCTCACACTACATCCGGGATCGTCCAGGGCGACCGGCCAGCCCGCTTGAGGTATTGGTTGGCCTCATCGTCGCTCACGAAATGTTCAATTTTGCCGTCGTAGACCAATTGCCGTCCTCCCAACCGGCAGGAAATGTTGCCAAGATGAGCCAGGGCGGTGCTTTGATGTCCACTCTCAATATCTGCATTGGGAAGTTCCCGCGACTTGACGCAAGCGAAGAAATTGTCCAAGTGTGCTGGTAAAGGATCTCCGCCCTGCCCTGACGCGATTTCCTTCCCCTCCGAAGCGAAGACTTGCCACCCATCGCCCTGTCGGCCCATCATCATCAATCCTTTGGTCCCGTAAACCTCCACCCGTGTCGAATTAAATAGCCAATTCGGAAATTGGTCGGAGTTCCTTTCTTCATCGGTCGTTTTCCTTATGTAAGGTGTCCACAGCGTCAATTCGAAGACCATCGTCAGTCCATCGAATGAATACTGGACAGTTTGGGTATCAGGAGTCTCCTGGTCGTCGTCAAAGGATTTTATCCCGGTGGAAGATACCGAGTGGGGGTAGCCTTGACCGATCAACCACCGGGCCAGGTCGATTTGGTGCACGCCGTCATTGACGATGTCTCCACCCGAGTAATCCCAGAACCAATGCCAATTGTAATGAAATCGGTTCGGATTGAATGGCCGCCTGGGGGCCGGCCCCAGCCACATGTCGTAGTCGATCCCTTGCGGCGCCGGTTCGTCCTTCTTGTGCCCGATACTAAGCCTCTCCTTCATGTTGAGTACCCGGACTAAATGAACATCGCCGAGTTTTCCAGAGCGGACGTATTCAATGCCCGCCTGAGCATAAGAGGCACTCCGTGTCTGGTTCCCCATTTGGACAATGCGCCGGTACTTTCTTGCAGCCTCGATCATCTTGCGGCCTTCCCAGACCGAAAGCGACGGACACTTCTCCACATAGACATCCTTGCCGACTGGCAGGCCCAAACGGTGGACAACGCGTGCCAGTGTTCGGGAGTGGCCACGACCACGCCATCGATATCCTTGTCCTCGAATACGCCGCGCTGGTCGTTGACCTCGCAGACGTGAATTCCGCGTTTTCCACCTTCGCGAAGTTCGCGGCCAAAGCCGATCCCCGCCCGCCCGCTCCGATCAACGCGAGCACGTCTTTGCTGTTGGGCGATTGCGCCCGGCCGGA
>JBGOTQ010000359.1:0-7804 GCA_041476565.1 Terriglobia bacterium
GACTCATTACGCAACCCTATCGTGAAGCTCTCCACAACCTGCAAGAGCCTTCGCTTGATGCCCATTTCCCTCCCCGACTGGCTGACCTGCGCGTAGTATTGCGACTCAAATTGGACGATTGGAACCAAACTCGAATTGGGAGGTTATTGAAGCTGGGGAACCCGGTCGTTCTCTGGCCCCTGTTTCTATTGCTTTATCTCGCAGATATTTTCCTGATCTCCACCGGTATTCAAGCTTTGTTTATCGTCCTGATGATCCTTTATTTTCATCGTGTCTCTCTGGTTTCAGTGGTCTTGAACATTCTGGTTATTCCTTTGGTAGGAGTGATCGTCCCGTTAGGCTTCCTGTCGCTTTTCCTGGCGGTCTCGGTACCGATGCTGAGCCGGCACTTCATAATCGCCTGTCAGTTCCTGACCAGCCTGCTGCTTCGGCTGGCCAGGCAATTTGCAGACCCGACGTGGGGCAATTTCCGCGTGGCGACACCACCGACATGGGTGGTCCTTCTTTACCTGGCCACCCTCGCACTGTTGGTCTGGCGCCTATTTGCAGGTCAACCGGCCCCGACGACTCGATTCTCGCCAGATGGGCCCGTCCCGCTGCAGTTGGGGGCTACAAGTGTCACGATTAGCCGGCGACGAAAAGGTCCAGGGTCACTATGGGTCCTTGTTTTTGGCATTGCAGCGTTGATAGCTCTTCTACTTCTGGTGTTTCAGCCCTTCCCCCCCAGGGGAACCTCGGGCCGCCTTGAAGTAACAGTTCTGGATGTGCGCCAGGGAGACAGTGCCTTCCTGCAATTCCCGGATAATGCCACAATGCTCATCGATGGCGGAGGGCTGCCTGCACAAGGATTCGGGGAGGATTTTTCTGACGATCGATTCGATATAGGAGAAAGAGTAGTGAGTCCTTTTCTGTGGTCCAAGGGAATTAAGAGAATTCATACTGTAGTATTGACTCACGCCCACCATGATCATATCTCAGGACTGAATTCAGTCATTAAGAACTTCAAGGTTGACCAGCTGTGGATTGGCAAGAACCCGCCTACCGCGGAATATCTGAGTTTCATGAAGAATGTGATCACGGCCGGCATCCTGGTCCGGAGTTTCAGGGCAGGAAACGAAATCTCATTTCATGGGGCCGCGATCAGCTTCATCAATCCTGAAAGGGATCAGTTCATTGGACTTGTGCCATCCAACAACGACTCGCTGGCATTTCGGTTGCGATATATGCGGAGGTCGTTCCTTTTGACCGGGGATCTTGAAAAGAAGATCGAGTACCGGTTGCTTGAGCAAACCTATCCCCTGGAATCGGATGTTTTGAAAGTGGCCCACCAAGGCAGCCGTTCCTCCACAACCCCGGAATTCCTGGCCAAGGTAAATCCGGCGGTGGCGGTGATTTCCACGGCCCAATCCGACCTTCTTGGGCATCCCCATGCTGAAGTCCTCGATCGGCTCGGCGAACGGCATGTCAAAATCTACCGAACCGACCTTAGTGGGGCAATTGTAATCTCAACAGGTGGCAGCGATTTGCAGGTACAGAGTTTCCTGGACTGAACGTGTTACTGAAGGACGATTGAATATCGAGACGAGCCGGCCTTATGATGACGCGTCGTCTTCCCCACTAAGGGATTGGGAGACCTCCTCCGGCGATGGTCGGTCTGTGTCCAAGGAGGCGCTGACTTTCGGGTGGCGAAAACCGTACCAGCCGCCGATGGTTATTATGAGAACCATGGCGGCCCAGAACAACCAGGGTGGCAAGAGATGTCGGCCCAGAGGTCTGCCTAATTTGGATGCCGAGAACATCTCATAAGTAGAGAAAATGAGCTTGACACCAATCCATCCGACCAGGATATAAGCGACACTTTCAATTTGCGGGTAGCGGTAAAGCAATCTCACAATCATTGAGGCCAGCATACGGATTGCGACGATTCCGATGGCAGCTCCTGTGTAGATGACTCACAATTCGCTCGTCAGGGCAACTGCTACCATAATAGAGTCCATTGCAAATGCAATGTCGGTCAATTCCACTGAGGCAACGGTTTTCCAGAATCCGGCTCCAGTACCCTTTGATTTGGATCCACCATTGGGCTGAGTGGCTCCGTTACTCAAGAAGTGAGCAATCGAGAGATAGGCCAGATAAACCGCCCCCATCCCTTGAAGCCACCAGATCTCAAGAATCTTTTGGGCCATCAAGATGGCCACGCCACGGAATAGAAAAGCGCCTCCTAAGCCATAGAGCAAGGCCTTTCGTTGCTGCCTCCTGGGTAGATGCTTCACCAGGACCGCCAGGACTAAGGCATTGTCAGCCGAGAGCACACACTCGAGCAGAATGAGGATGAGGATAGCCGAGATATGTTGAATTACCATGCGACCGTCGCCTCAGTGCGTTGGTTTGGGGCAGTTCTGACAATTACCTGTGGCGTAATCCCAATGCTCTCGAGCCCGATCTAGCAGTGGAGGCAGGTCTTCGGGCAACAAAAAGCCATCTTTCATAAGACCCATGACCGCGTCCGTAAACAAACTTACATACCGGGCCTTATTAGGATAGCGCTCCTCGATGGAAGCGCGTGGGTCAGCCAAACGGATCCGTTGATCACGAGTTTGGGGAAAAGGAAGGTAGGAACCCACCATCCCAGCCAGCTCTTCGGCCGCTCCAATGTGAGGGTCGCGCAAGTTCCAACCTGTGTAGGTCGCCAACGGAACTGCTATCTCGGGCAGAAGTATCCCGGCTAGTTCGTTGCCGTCGCGGTTGACTTGAGGAACGAGCATCACATAAGGGTGGCCAATACGCGGAGGTTCATAATCGATGATCCCCTTCTTAAAATCCGGACCATAATCGACTCGATAAGCCTTGTGCAGTTGCCTGGGGAGCCGCAGACCAGGCAGACTAGGGAAGGCCAGTTCGGTGAGAGGGACCAATGTCTTGTCAGCAATTCGCGGAAAGCGGCTGGCGGGAGGGAGCGTGCCACTCTTGACCCAGCGATCCATGGCCAAAAGCAACGCCCGCATCGACCACTTGTAATCGTTCGGATTGGTTTTCTGTTGCCCCAGGTAATTCATATCCGGATGAAGCTCAGGCGGGAAGCGCCCTGGCCCATGCTGGCTGCCTGCAAAGAAATATATCCGGACGTTTTCCATCAAAGGAAGGTCAGATTTCCCGTCCAGAGTTGTGTGTATGAGGGAGGCTGCCCGTCCCCAATATTCATAAGAAGAATTAGTATAGAAAATCTTAGGAAGGACTGCTGGGCTGAGGATGTGGGTTAGGAGCCCGTCCCTATCCCCAGTTTCAGGATCCACCAATTCATTATCAGCAAACGGGAAAATATCGGTGGGGTAGAAAAAGGCAGAAAAGGGATGAGCATCTCGCGAAGGCTGGGCGAATCGGTGATTGAAACTTCCCCGCCCTCCTCCGGCTACATGACAGAGGACGGCATCAAATACATTCTGTCCCCCTTCATCTGCATTGAACCCTTGGTAAAGGAAGTGCCGCAGAAACCGGGCGCTTTGGGAGATCCCGAAGGCATAAGCATACCTAGCAGGGAGTACACTTTGTGGGTCGTGCCTGAAATAAGCGATCAGGTCCCGCACCGCCGCTAGCCCCAGCCCGACGACCACCGGATTCCGAGCGCGATAAACAACCTCATAGATCTTTCCCGGCTCAAAGCCTTCTTTAAGATATGCGCGGGTTGCATCAGGCACCGGTCTTCCCGCTTCTGCCCGGGCAAACAGCCATTCCGCCCGGGGGATTTGCTTTCGTGCACCCAGAACACTATCTCGAACCGTCAAGGTGTTCATGGGACTGTCGGGGTCCAATGCCGGGTAAGCGATGTGATTCCGGTCAGCCAATGAAAAATCGAATGTTCTTTGCGGGAGGACAAAATCGGATCGAACCCATCCGGTGATGGGTTGACCCTTGTTTGAAGCAACCGGCGCGTGCAATCGCATCAGTCCTTCCTGACGAGGCACATCAAACTGCCACCCTACCCAGACCAATGCAAACCCGTGACGGAGCAGGAACCCATCCCCGATTTCCGCTTCTGTCTTGGGGTCGGGAGAACCCTGAGCCCGATTGAAGAAAGGCAGCAGCCCTTTGTGCCCCCGATTACACACTTCAAAAAGTACTGTACCGTTGCCACGCCGAGGATCCTTGGGACGAAGGATATAAAGGTCGGCTGAGAACTCGACCAGTCCTTTTGAATTGACAGGGGCTTTGTCAAGATCGGTGATGACCTGATTGTGGGCATTTCGGGGATCGACCGCAAAATGGACTATGCCGATCACCTTCTCGTAAGCCCCTGCCGATCCGAAGGCTTCCCTTCCCAACAGATCCGTTCGAGATTTAACTTCAACCCGAGTCACCGCACCTTGCAAATTGACGAGCAGGAGAAAAAGCGCGACAAGGCTGAGAAACCATGACCTGTTCAGGGACCCCATATCGACTCTCTGAAAAGACATTCTAAAACTCTCATGAAAATGCATGTCTTGATGGAGGGTCGCGCTCTGTCGCGACCGCGGCCCCGACAAGGCGGGGCCCTCCAGCATTTTCATCCGCGGTGGTGAACTTGAAAAAATCATGGAGCACTCTCTTGATGATTCAAAACTGAAGCGCAAGTCGGAGACTGGCGCTTTATGAGTGTCATGCAACTAAAAGAGCATCCTCACCCCTGCCACCAGCGTGAGTACCAAAGCCAACTTTTCAAAAAGAGACTGATCAATGTGTTTGATAATCGCCCGGCCGGAGACAGCTCCCATCATGGCAAAGGGTGCCAACGGCAGGTCGATTGACAAGGACGCAGGGTTAATCAATCCGAGAGAATAACTGAATGGGACCTTGAACAGGTTCAGTACCAGGAAGAACCAGGCCGAAGTCCCAATAAACTCCATTTTCGGAAGACGCATGGCTAACAGATACAAGATCATGATTGGCCCGGCTGCGTTGGCGACCATCGTCGTGAACCCGGCGCAAATTCCAGCCAGGATAGCCAGTCGCGAGCGATCAGTGCCACTCTTGATCGCCGGGTTCTCACGGTTTCTATTTCTGTTTCGCCGCCATAAGTGAAGGAGCACCAGGATCACCAGGATCCCCCCAATTAAGCGTTTGACCGTTAAATCGTTGATTCTTCCCATCGTGGCTGCTCCGATCAGCACCCCAAAACCCGCCCAAGGAAATAACCGCCACAGGTGGTGCCAGTTGGCATCATTCCGGTAGGTCGTCACAGCAACGATGTCGGCACTGATGAGGATGACCAGGACGACTCCGACCGATTCTCGTGCGGGCAAAATAGCTGAGAAGATAGCAACATTGAGTATACCCAGTCCTGCAATGCCGGTCTTCGAGACCCCGACCAGGAATGCCCCCAGAGCACCCAAGATCCATTGCCACCCTTCAAGGTGCATGAATGCTCCTCCAAGAGGGTCTCCAAAGAATCCAGGACGGTCGTCGCATAAAGATGCTGTTCAGTTGGAGTTTCGGGAGGCGCGGCGGAAACCGACCCCCCAGCAACAATTACAAAGCCACGGCCCTGGCAATATAGCTTCTTAGACACCCTCGAAGCCAACAATAGTTCAGTAAAACTGGAATGTCAAAAAAGGGTAGCGGCTAACTCATGAGGAATCAAAACGAAAACGCGGGTCTGAACCAGAGGGGTCAGGCGGTCAGAGCGACTTCGGCCGTCACCTCGCCGACCTCAAGTTTGATCTTCCCAATGTCCAATGTGGAGCATTGACTTTACTGCTCCCTCGTGTGACTGACGCATTACCAAAGAGAACTCTTTCCGTTTGACAACCTTGCCAGATTTGACCTAAGTTCGGTTCGTGCTGCCCGCGGGGATAGCGGATCCTAGTCCGTTCCAATCGTGCCGATGGTCCGGTCTCACATTGATGGTTCTTTTCATGCTATACCGTTCTGGCTTGCCCGTATGGACATCAGTGTTAACAAGCTTAGCCGCGGTTGTACTTCTAGTAGTTGCTTCGCCATTCGGGCTTGGCCTTCCTCAAGATGCCCCCAAATCGAAGTCGAGCGTCGGTGGCCTGATTGGGCAGCAACGTCCAGCCGAGCCGTCTTCCGCCCCGCAATCCACCAAAAACATGAGTAATCTCCCTGAATCAGATTCCGAGCTGAATTTGCCAGATAAAGTGGGGCGTTGGAATCGGGATGACGAGCCGCTGGTTGTTACAGACAAGTCTATTTTTGACTACATGGATGGAGCAGGAGAACTTTACCTTGGCTACCGATTCTGCCGGTTGGATGTCTATACTTACAAATCGAAGGACGAGGATGAGATCGTTGCGGAACTCTACTGGATGAAATCCTCCGACGATGCGTTCGGGCTTCTTTCGCAAGATTGGGGTGGCGAACCTCAAGGCCTCGCCAGCCACAATTTGGAGAAGCAACCTCTCCCGGTTGATAAGTTCCCCCAAGCAGTTTACGGGGCCGGCCTGCTTCGCATTTGGTCCAACAACCTCTACGCGCGGGTAATGACCACGCAGGAAAATGCTCTTTCCCGCGACGTTGTAATGGCTATCGGGAGAGCTATTGTTGCAGGCCGCACCAGCTCTTCCCCGCCAAAGTTGCTTGGCGTCCTTCCGGCCGGCGTTAAGGGATTATGGACTCAACGATCAGATCGTCTTTGTTTTCTCAGGTCCCATCTAGTAATGAATTCAGTCTATTTCTTAAGTACAGAGAACCTCTTGGATTTGGGGCCTCAAGTAGAAGCTGTCTCCACGGTGTTTGATTTGGCTTCCGATAAGGACCCAAGGCCGGCTGTTCGGCTCCTGCTTGTCCGCTACTCCGGTCCGGAAGAGGCTCAAAAAGCGCTGGTACATTTCATGAATATATATTTGCCCGAAAAGGCAAAGACGCCAGCCCCCGGTGTTCCAAAGAGTTCCGACTATTTCCGGATTGAAGATGGATGGTTGGGCTACCAAAAAAGTGGCCGCCATTTGATTCTTGTCTTCGAGTGCCCGGACCGTGAAACAGCGACTTCATTCATTGATGCCTGTACGAATAATCTCCACATCGCGGAGGTTTCAAATGACTAATCCTAAATTTATCGTAACGCGCAGGGCGGACCGGATCAGCCCAAGGCTTGTAATTCTTTGATTGCCCTTCCCGCCTTGAAGGCGCACTGGTTGACTGGTATCGGCACCGTGCTTAAGAACTACATCACGTTTTCCGGCAGTCCTGCCGGTTATCATGACGCCGACAATGCTAAGCTGGGAGAAATCTGGAAAATGCCTCATGTCCGTGGAAAAACTCGGCTGGTCCTGGTGGACGCCCTTCGGCCCCTCTGTGATAAAGGACCCCAACCCGATCCGCGTTACCTGTGGAATTACAACGGATTGATCGCGGGTACAGATCCTGTGGCTGTTGAAGCTGTTTGCCTGAAAATCATTACCGAAAAACGCAAAGCCTTGCGGGGTGAGCCTTGGCCGCTCTCCCCTCCTCCCTTGTGTGTCGCCATGGCCGATGAAAAATATGGCTTGGGCACTAGCCGCTTGAATGAAATACAAATTGAACGAGTGGGTTGGACCCAGGACGCACTGGTCTAAGTCAGGGTCCACAAAGCTCCCATCGTGAATTCTCTTCAATATGCGAGTCAAATCGACAGGGGCTACCAGGGCCAGAGCCGTCTTCTCTTACGCCTGGCCCTTCCAAGCTCTCTTGAAGATCCCCTCCGTCGGAGGGGATTTTCATCATACGTGGCGCCCATGCGGGCACGAAAGGCTTTCATGAAAATGGCCCGAAAGGCCATGGGAAAGTAGCCCAGAGCACAGCGGACGAATAGCAGGAGCCGAAGGCGACTGCC
>JBGOTQ010000360.1:0-7775 GCA_041476565.1 Terriglobia bacterium
CCACACTGGTAAATCTCCTGCCACGTTTCTTTGATCCTTCTGACGGGCAAATTCTGGTCGATGGCATCGACATCCGAGATTTAACCTTAGACTCCTTACGCTCTTTGATGGGGCTGGTCACACAGGAAACAATTCTTTTCAACGACACGGCCCGCAATAACATCTGTTACGGCCGCGACAAGGTCAGTGATGAGGAGGTCTTGGCCGCTAGCAGAGCTGCACTAGCCCATGATTTCATTGAACAAATGCCTCAGCAATACGAATCACTGATTGGAGAACGGGGACAAAAGCTCTCGGGTGGTGAACGCCAGCGGATCGCCATTGCCCGGGCTCTTTTGAAGAACTCACCTATCCTGATCCTGGATGAAGCAACATCGGCCCTGGATTCTGAATCCGAAATCCTGGTTCAGAAAGCCCTCTCCAATCTGATGCAGGGGCGCACCGTAATCGTGATCGCGCATCGCCTCTCTACTATCCGGAGAGCTGACAAGATCGTAGTTCTTGACCAAGGCCAGATTGGTGAAGTCGGGACTCATGCGGATTTAATTGAAAAGGGGGGAATTTATCAGCGTCTCCACGATTTGCAGTTCTCAGAGATCGATTCCACCTGGGTCGTGTGAAATTCTATGATTAAGAGCATGACCGGCTTCGGTCGCGGCCGCTACGAGGGAAACACCTTTGCTTGCACCGTCGAAATCAAATCGGTCAATCACCGGTTTCTGGACCCCCACGTGAGACTCCCGTCTGAGCTGAGCGAGTTGGAGTTGCCCATCAGACGATGGATTCAGAATCGAATTAAGCGGGGACGGATCGACCTAGTCCTCACTGTCGAAAAAAACGAAACTCTCAGCTTCGGCCTGAACCCCTCAATCCTTCAGGCCTACCTGAGTGCCTTTGAGCAGTTGCGGACCGACTTTGGCATCCACGGAGAGATCGATCCGGTGCAGTTACTTCGAACACCTGGTATCATGAATTTGGAGTCGGTCAACCTTTCAGGGGAGGCTCTAGAAGTAACCCAAAAGGGCATCGAACAGGCTGTCCAAGCCGCCCTTCAAGCCTTGGACGCCATGAGGGGGGATGAAGGGAAGGCTTTGTGCTCGGATATCCTCAGACGCCTTCAAATCATCGAAACGGAAGCCGCATCTATCAAATCGATGACTGTCGGGACCCTGAGCTCCTATCAGGAGAGATTGCAGATGCGCTTGGGTGAACTGCTGAAAGGGGTCCCCTTGGATCCCGCTAGAGTGGTACAGGAAGCTGCCTTTTATGTGGAGCGCAGTGACATCAGTGAAGAACTGACACGACTCGAAAGCCATGTGGAGCAATCGAGAGGGTTGCTCACCAAGGGCCAGGACGTGGGTAAGACCATGGATTTTCTGTTGCAGGAGATGAATCGAGAGGCCACCACCATACTCTCCAAGACCACCGGTTTGGTCGGAGAGGGTATGGACATCTCCAATAAGGCCATCTTGATCAAGAGCGAGATTGAGAAAATCCGCGAACAGGCTCAAAACCTGGAGTAGATATGCCCTCCGGAGGTCAGCTGTTTATAGTTTCTGCTCCCTCAGGGTCAGGAAAATCGACACTGGTGAACCAGGTTTTGAGGGAAGTTCCTGATTTGATCTTTTCCGTTTCCTTCACCACTCGGAATCCCCGGGGCCACGAGCGCGATGGCATTGAATATCATTTCGTAAGCGAAAATGTCTTCGAGCAGATGATCGCCGAAGACCAGTTTATCGAGCACGCCAAAGTTTTTGACCATTATTACGGGACTGCCCGAACAACGGTGGAGGTGGCATCCGCTCAAGGGAAGGATGTGATTCTGGACATCGAAGCCGAGGGGGCCACCCAGGTGAGGGGACAGATCGCGGATACTGTATCTATTTTCATTTTTCCGCCCTCTTACTCGGCCTTGAAGAACCGACTCGAGCAGCGTGGCCAGGACCAGCAGGAGACCATCCAGAAGCGCCTGGACTGGGCCAAGCAGGCGGAGATAACCCGATATCGGGAGTATGATTTTGTAATTGTTAACGAAGACCTTTCGCTTTCAGTCACTTTGTTGAAATCCATCATTTTTGCAGAACGCTGCCGCAAGAAGCGTTTAATCGAACGGATTGAATCTATTATTATGACCTTTGGAGGAATTTGAATTGGCGACGCAACCACCTGGATCCCCCGAAAGCAAGTTTCGGTTTATCATCATAGCTGCCCGGCGGGCACGTCAGTTACAGGGTGGCTCCCGTCCTCTGCTGACTCCTCAAACGAAGAAATTCACCAGCATCGCCCAGGAAGAGGTGGCCGCAGGTCTGGTCCCCTACGAGATTCCGGAAGTGCTGAAATCACAGAAAAAACGTGGAGCCAAGGGGAGTAACACCCATGCGAGAAACAAGAATTCAGAGGTCTGAAAGCCGGGATAGCTGAGATCGGAACGAATGGATGGCCCATGGTTAGGCCCTCCGAGCACATTCTGGCGAGAAACGGTCTTGCTTCAAGGCACGTTAAGCCCCATGAAAGTCCTTCTCGGCATTAGCGGCTGCATTGCCGCCTACAAGTCAGCAGAATTGCTTCGCCTGCTGCAGAAGCGGGGCCATGACATCTTTGTCGTGATGACGGAGAATGCTCAGCATTTTATCACTCCACTTACAATGGAGACCCTGAGCCGGCATCCGGTCATTACGCGAATGTTCCCTGAGAATGCCGTCCAACCCAACTGGGAGTCCCCGCTGGAGCATATCCATCTGGCTAATACCGCCGATGTGCTATTGGTGGCTCCGGCCACAGCCAATATCCTGGGTAAGTTTGCTCGTGGTATTGCTGATGACTTTCTTACCACGGCCTATCTGGCGACCCCCGCTCCCGTGGTAATTGCCCCTGCTATGAACGTCAATATGTGGAATCATCCGGCCGTCCAGGAGAACTTGCAGGTACTGGCATCTCGAGGGAGCACTATTCTTGAACCCGAGGAGGGTTTTCTAGCCGAAGGCATTGAGGCCAAAGGACGATTGGCCAGCCTGGAATGCATTGTGGCGGCAACAGAAAAGGCTTTCCTGGCCAAACAGGATCTACGCCAGGAGACGATTTTGATTACTGCAGGCCCCACCTGTGAAGACCTGGATCCTGTGCGCTATCTCACCAATCGCTCTTCGGGGAAAATGGGATACCACATAGCGGCTGCGGCCCGGCGGCGGGGAGCCTCAACCCTGCTGGTCAGTGGACCTACTCCATTGGAACCTCCCGCGGGAGTGGATGTGGTCGTGATCCGTTCAGCCGAAGAGATGCGTCGGGAAGTCCTGGCAAGACTTCCCAAAGCTACCATCGTCATTAAGGCTGCAGCAGTCGCGGACTTCCGCCCTAAGGTCAAGGCCCCTGAGAAGATCAAAAAAGCCGGTTCAGAACTGACTTTGACCCTGGTTCCCACTCCCGATATTCTGTCGGAACTGGGACGAATCAAGGATAGTCGGATCTTGGTCGGTTTTGCGGCCGAAACCAGTATGGTCTTGGAGAATGCCCGAGACAAGCTAAAGGCCAAAAACCTCGACCTCTTGGTGGTCAATGATGTCACTGAATCAGGAGCCGGTTTTGAAGTAGATACCAACATCGTGACATTGCTATTTCGGGACGGCCGGGAGATCAAACTAGGGAAGCTGACCAAACTGGAGGTAGCCCATGCCATTTTGGACCAGGTTGTAGCTCTGAGAAAGCAGCAGTGCGCGGGATGAATTCTGTGTATTCATGAGAACTTCCAAGAGCACGGGCATTCTGTTCCTTGACAGGCGTCTGACCAGTGCGCGCATTCCGGAGTGTGATGCCGCAGCAAAGGGCGGACCGACCAGGAGACTGGAGACTCATGACAGATTCGAGAGGGTTTTATCTGGAACAACTGAAGGCCCGGCTGGAATATTACCAAGAGATTGGCATCGAGAATCTTTCTCCCCAAGTACTCGCGTTCTTGCATAACCGGGCGAGTCCGCATCCGACTGACCAGATGACTTCTCCTCCCTCCGTACCCTTGCAGCTGGTCAGGGAAAGCTCACTCGATGCGTTAGAAACCCCGCAAACCCCCTCTATGTTCGAAACAAGCTTAAACCAGGTGGCACACGACGAAACTCTCGAGCAGGTCCGTGATGACCTTGGAGACTGTCGACGCTGCAAATTGTGGCCTGCGCGAAACAGTATTGTATTTGGATCGGGAAATCCACGTGCTCAGCTGGTGTTTGTAGGGGAAGGGCCGGGTGCGGATGAAGATATGCAAGGGTTGCCCTTTGTCGGCAAGGCTGGGCAGTTGCTCACCAAGATCATTGAGTCCATCAACCTGAACCGCGAGGAAGTCTACATCTGCAACGTCGTCAAGTGCAGGCCCCCCAACAACCGTTTCCCCGAAAAAGATGAGATTGCGGCCTGTTCCCCTTTCCTGCTCCGACAGTTGGAGGTTATCAAACCCAAAGTCATCTGCTGTCTCGGAGCTGCCGCCGCTCAGACCCTACTGAATACGAAGGCTCCCATCGGAGCCCTCCGGGGGCGGTTCAGGGATTACCGTGGCACACAACTCATGGTCACTTATCACCCGGCATACCTGCTGCGGAACCCTTCAGCCAAACGAGAAGTTTGGGAGGATATGAAGAAGATCCGCGAAACTTTAAATCTCGAGAATCGAGGTTAGAGGATCGAAGATCGACTGAATGAAATCTCCCAACTTATGTTACGATCCGATATCTCTATTACCATCCTCAATCTTCGATCCTCAGTCCTTAAATGCATTAGCACTTCACAAAACTTCCGAATTGAGCTAAGAAAAGGGCATGTATGTAGAGGTCGTATTCCCCCTCCCTTTGCGGCACGGCTTTTACTATCGTTGCCCGACGACCCTCTACAACAAAATTCAAAGCGGCCAGCGCGTGCTTGTGCCGTTTCAAAATCGTAAGCTTATTGGCTTCGTAGTCGAGACCCGGCTCGAACTTCCTTCCGAGTTCTCGTCGTCTTCTGCTCTTAAAGAGATTATCCTTTTATTGGATGAAGAAACCTTAATCTCCCCCGAGCTCTTTAAACTCTCGAAATGGATTGCGGACTACTACTTTGCTCCCTTAGGCGAAGTGCTGAAAGCCGCCTTGCCTCCGACGCTTCACAGAAGCCAATCCAAATGTCCTCCCATTAAGATGCGATTAACCGCGTCTCTGCAGTCGGCTTATCAGCAGATCCTCCAAAAACAATCGCTCACGGCAAAGCAACTTTCGGTTGTTCAATCACTCGAAAAGGCTGTCCAGCCCGTCATTCTGTCTGAATTCCTGGTCCGCTCAGGCGCCTCTGCTGCGACCCTGCGTTCCTTGGAGAAGAAAGGAATCGTCCGAATTTCAAGCGAGAGAGTCATCCGTGACCCTCTGGACGGTCATGAGGAAGATGCTCCAATTTTCCGTCTTGAACCCACTGCAGAGCAGCATGTAGCCCTGGAAGAGTTAAACCGACTTCTGGAGCAACGAACCTATACCCCGGTCCTTCTTCATGGGGTCACCGGTAGCGGAAAGACCGAGATTTATCTCAATCTGATTGAAATCCTGCTGGCGCAACAGCGAGACAGCCTGGTCCTGATGCCGGAGATTGGGTTGACGCCACGGGTGGCTCGCGAGTTTCGGGCTCGACTGGGACGAACTGTGGCCATTCTGCACAGCGCCCTGGGGGCAGGAGAGAGGTACGACGAATGGTGGCGAATTCGCAGAGGTGAGGCAAAGGTCGTGATTGGAACCCGTTCAGCCATCTTTGCTCCCCTTCCCAATCTGCAGCTGATCGTGGTGGACGAGGAACATGACGATTCTTACAAGCAACAGGAAAGTCCGCGTTACAATGCGCGCGACTTGGCCCTGGTCAGAGGGAGAATGGCAGGTGCCCTGGTCATTCTGGGTTCAGCAACTCCGGCAATAGAGTCCTTCTACCATGCCCGAAATGGAAAATATCAATACCTCCGCCTGGCTTCACGTGTCCAGGACCGCCCGATGCCGAGGATCCGATTGGTCGACATGAGGACGGAATTTGCCTCTTCCGGTCGGTCCGTCGTTTCCAGCGAGCTTGAGACGGCCATCCGGAACCGGCTGGCACAAAAAGAGCAAATTCTGATCCTGCTCAATCGACGAGGATATTCCGCCTGTATGTTGTGCAGGAGTTGCGGCCAGAACATCCAATGCCAAAATTGCAGCATTCCGCTCGTTTATCACAAATCGAAGAATCGTCTGCTTTGCCATTATTGCGGCTATCAACAGAAAATCCCCAACAAGTGCCCATCGTGCAATAGTGAGTACCTTTACTTTTTGGGAGAAGGCACTGAGAAAATAGAAACTTTGCTGGCGGAAAGGTTTCCCGGTGTCCGGTTGTCGCGTCTAGACCGCGATACGGCTCAAAGAAAGAATGCTAGAAGCCAGATCCTGAGCGATTTTCAAAGGCATGAGGTAGATATTCTGGTCGGGACCCAGATGATTTCAAAGGGGCACGACTTCCCGAACGTAACCTTGGTGGGGATCTTGTCTGCCGACAATTCGCTTGCCTTCCCCGACTTCCGAAGTGCGGAGCGGACTTTTCACCTGCTGACGCAGATGTCAGGGCGCGCCGGCCGAGGCGACCTGCCGGGAGAGGTTTTGATTCAGACTTTTTTCCCCGAACACTACTGCCTCAAGTATGTGCTTCAGCACGACTATGAGGGCTTCTATGAGAAGGAGGTCAAGTTTCGCCGCTTCATGCATTACCCCCCCTTCTCCGGTCTGGCAGTAGTTCAAGCCCGGGACAAAAGTCTCGACGCTGCTGCCCGCGCCATTAATCAGGCGGCAAAACTGCTCCGATCAGTTGTCAATGACCGGACCCGCCTCCTCGGGCCAACCCTGGCCCCATTGGCCAGGATCAAGTCTGAGCATCGATTCCAAATTATCATTAAGTCCGAAAACCGGAAGCACCTAAACACAATCCTTAAGGGGTGTCTGGCCGAAGCCGAACGGCTGGGGGTAGACTTGCGCAGGGTGCACATAGACGTTGATCCTGTTAACCTGATGTGAGAAGGATCATGACCGATTTCCGAACGCCTGTAGCCCATCAAGTGGTCAGAATCTGGAATGGAAACCTGAAGATCATAAGGGGAAGAAAAATGCGCAGAAAATCCTTTCTCTCTCAACTCGTGTGGATATTTTTGGTCTTGACTGCCTCCCTGCAAGCCCTGCAAGGAGATTCTAAACTTGAGTTAGCAACAGGAACGGAGTTGGACATCCGCCTGAAGACAGCCGTCTCCAGCAGCAGTTCCATGGTCAATGACCATGTTGAAGCGGTGGTCATAGCTCCTGTGGAGGCGGCCAACCAAGTGGTTGTGCCTGCGGGTGCCGTGGTGAACGGGGTTGTCAAGAGTGTCACCACACCCCAGTCCGCCGAAGATAGAGCGCTCCTGTTATTGGAATTTAACGAACTTCTTGACCCTAATGGAAAGAAAGTTAAACTGGAGGCCCAATTGAGTGAAGTTGACAATGCCAGAGAGAGCGTGGATGAGAAGGGCCAAATTGTAGGGATCGTGCAGTCGGAAACGATCTCTTCAAGGCTTGATGACGCACTGAGCAAGCTCAAAGACCGTTACCAGGGACTGGCTGACATTCTAGAAGGTGCAAAGCGTGGCCTTATGAAGGAGACCCAACCGGATATCAATTATGCTCCGGGGGTCGAGATGACACTCAAACTCACCAACAAGGTCGAACTGGATAGCAGGTCGAATCCAACGAACGACCCGGTCCAGCAGGACAGTTCAGATTCCGCCC
>JBGOTQ010000361.1:0-7735 GCA_041476565.1 Terriglobia bacterium
ATTTCACCCTTACCTGGAAAAGCAGTGGTCAATGAATGGTGACAAGCCGTCGAAGGAATCCAAGAAGGATTCACCAAATTGGGCCCTCCATTTGGCACTTATCCCTGACCACTGACCACTGCTTTTCCAGGCGGTATCTTTTCTGTTGCACTATCCGTACTCTCGGGAACCTAAGTCCCTCGCGAGCCCCCCGCGTTACGGGGCACACTACCCTGTGGAGTTCGGACTTTCCTCCCGTCCATCCCCGAGGGGTTGAACCGGCGACTGTCCAGCCTGCTCAGCACTATTCTAATCTCCCGACTGGCAGATTGGCAAATAGGGAGTGCCTAACGGGTGCAATTAAAAGTGGCCGGCTGAGGGGTCGCTAGGTCGCCGAGAAACCGTGACCCAGTTTCTCGGTTGCCCGCCAGTCTTGATTGCACCCGTGCCTAACGGGAGAACGCATCAACCATAGAACGGACTTTCAGCTTTCGCAAGATCTCACTGCGGGAGGCCCGCTGCGACGGCACAAACCGGATTTCCATCGGACGCCCAGGAAGGAGATCGAAATAATTATCCGAGAACGTCCCCTCAAGACCTTCCATGGAGAGGTAGACGTTGCTGGCAAAGCGATCGGAGGCCAATTGAATTGTTGGGCCGTCCTGTTCTGTGACAATCCTGGTTTGAATGTTGGGCTGAGGCAAGAGAAGATTCTTCCAATTCTCAAAGAAGTGACGATTCTCCACCAAGCGACCATCGGCCCTCCTGAGTTCTGCCTGTAGAAAAACTCTCCGGACATCGTTGCCTGCCAGCAGCTCCCGCCTGTTCAAGCTCCAGATGACCTGGCTTTGCAGAGAATCCAAGTGAAGCTCATGATGCCTCTCCCAGAGGGAGCCTCCGCTGAAATCCAGGAGGCGCAGAGACAGCGTCCCGGATACAACTTCCTTGCCGTCATAAGCCACAACAATTTCGATTTGACCCTGGGCTTCCCGGAAGCTGACCAGCATATTGCTGTAAAAGCGTCTCGCATAATACTGCAGGGCCTTCCAGCGCCCCCAGTAGTCGACACTGGACCAACTGACAGTCGGCCAGCAGTCATTGAGTTGCCAGAACAGCGTACCCATACAGCGGGGCATAATTCCCCTCAAATGCTCAACTCCACCTTTTATCGCCTCTGCTTGTAAAACCTGGCTCAAATATACGAGAGATTCGAAGTCTTTCGGTCTCGGGTAGTATCGCAGGACATAATCCAGGATCCTTTGATTTCCCTTCAAATCCTTTTGGTGGGCAATTAGGGATGGTGAATCAATGCTCAGCTCATCCGGACTTGCAAAAGATCTCAATGTCTCGAGGGGAGGAAATGATTGGAAGCCAAACTCGCTCAGGAAACGAGGAATTTGTTGCCCGAAAGCCTCAATGGGAAGGTCTCCATGCCAGACCCCCCAAAAGTGGACATCCCCGACCCGGCCGGAATTGGGCGCATCTTCCAGGTTGGAACTGGGCGAACTGGGCCAATAGGGGCGTGACGGATCCAGTCGCGTGCAAGACGCCGGCAGGATTCCATAAAACAACCGCTGATAATTGTCCCAAAACTGCGCAGGATATTTTTTCTTCCATCCCCAGTCAAACCACCCTGTTTCAACCTCATTGTTGCCACACCATAGCGCCAAGCAAGGGTGATTTCTCAGCCTGGTGAGGACATCTTCAGCTTCCTGCTTGACGTTTTCAAGGAAGGCTTGGTCGCCTGGATATAATGTGCAGGAAAACATGAAATCCTGCCAAATGAGCAGACCCATCTCATCACAGAGATCGTAGAATTCATCACACTCATAGATCCCTCCGCCCCAGATCCGAATCAGGTTCATGTTCGTATCACGGCAGGAGCTGAGGAGGCGGCGATAACGATCCATGGGGATACGAGAAGGAAAGGAGTCGGGCGGGACCCAATTCGCTCCCTTGGCAAAGACTGGCAGGCCATTGACAATCAACTCAAAGCTCTTACCCCATGGGTCGGTCTGCCGGCGTAACTCGACTGTCCGCAAGCCGGTCCTGACCCTGGATCGTTCCATCTGCCTCCCATGTACTTCCACCTTAACCTGGAATTCATATAGAGGTTGCAATCCCAGCCCATTGGGCCACCAAAGTTCAGGTTCGAGAATTGACATCGGCAGAACCGCATAATTCTTCCCTCGGGCAATCCCTATCCGCTTTCGAGCTTGAGGCATCTTTCCTGGCTGGCACTCCACGATAAGTTCCGCCTCCGCATCAACCGTTGCTTCCAGCTCGACTTCAGCCTGAAGCTGAGCCAAGTGCGGCTCCAATCGCGTTTGCTGGACATGGAAGTCTCGGATCCGTACAATGTCCCAGGCTTCCAGGTATACCGGCTTCCAGATCCCGCAAGTTACAAGGCGGGGGGCCCAGTCCCATCCATACTGATAGGGAGCTTTACGTGTGTAAGGACTGGTCTTCTCTCCCCGGTCAGTAACCGCCGGTAGCGGATACTTGTCCCTCCTGAGTGCCGGGAGAATCTTATTAATCGGCGAACTGAACTGGACACGCAGCACATTCCCGTCTTCATGCAGGAATTGTTTACAGTTCACCCGCCATCGGCGAAACATGTTATCAACCCGAAGGAGCAAAACGTCATTGAGAAAAACAGTGGCATAGGTGTCCAGTCCCTCAAAGACAAGGTCAACAATGCCACGGGCTAGCAACTGCCTGGGCACCGAGAACGTAGTCTGGTAGATCCAAAATGTCTTGTCGATCCACTGGAGCTTCTGCTCGTTGGCACCGTTAAAGGGTTCGTCGATAAGATGGTTCTCAAGGAGGTCGGTATGAACACAACCGGGAACAACAGCGGGATACCAGCGACTTCCCCCTACCTCCTGGAAGGTCCATCCAAGCTTTAATGGAAGAACGATGGGGTGATGGTCTACGGCTTGCCCCAACAAAGAGGGCGGCATCGTGAGAAAACCTAACCCAAAAAGTAAACTCCATGCGCTGTAAATTGGGTGTCTATCTGGCGTCAGGACTTGCAAAGAAATACCCTATTCAAATGTAAGGCCTTTTATGAAAATGCGGTTTTGGGTGGAGGGTCGCGCTCCGTCGCGACCGCGGCCCCGACAAAGCGGGGCCCTCCAGCCATTTTCATACGTCTTGGTGACCTGAAAAAGGTCATGCGGCACTTTCATAAACATACGAATGCACCCTGAAATTAGACGCCTCACTGCGGCAAACGGCAAAGCCCTTCAAGAAGCCGTCCATCGCCATGAGATGGCTTAGTTTCTCCGAAGAGACGAGGTTGGCTGGCTATTCAACAGTTATCGAGGTCCTACGGGGGCCGGGGGCGCACTTTCCCGCTCTTCATGGTAAACCTGGTCGGTGTTGACTTCCCAGTGGTTATGGTTGGCTCCCAGTATATTCTCGACTGCCAACATGGCCGTTAACATGGAGTGATCCATGTTGTTATATCGATGCATGCCGTTTCGGCCAACCGAGTGGAGATTCTCAAATGAGGCCAGGAAATCCTGGATGACTTTGATATGGTCCCGGTACCCGTCGCTGTAAACGGGATAAGCCTTCGGTTGTCGGAAGACAACTCCATCGACGACCTTGTGTGCCTTGACCAACCCCAACTCGCATAATTCCCGAGTTGCCAGCTCGATCAAGGAACCGTCGGGCATGCTCCAGATCGCGTCACCTTCGCTACAGAAGTATTCCATGCCCAGGCTAGTTTTGGAGGGATCCGGAACCATAGCCGGGCTCCAGTTTTTGAAATTCTGAACACGCCCCACCTTCAAGAGGGGGCTGTGAATATAGAGCCAATTATCCGTGAACACTTCGGCCTGGTCGACGATCAGGCCCACCAATAAAAAGGCTCGAAACTTGAGCTGCTGCCCGGATCGAACCACCTGCGGCGGCGCGGGCGGGTCCAACTGAGCGATCAAATCCGGCAAGGGCATACTGGTGACAAAATGCCCAACCTGGATTTCATGCAATTGGTTGTCCTGTCTGGTTATGATCGAGCAGATCCTCTGGCCTTTCCGGTTCACTCGCACGACCGGGCTGTTGAGACGGACCACTCCCCCCATCCGTTCCACTTTTTCCCGCAGATATTCCCACATCATACCTGGGCCGTGTGGAGGATAAAGGAATTCGCGCACCAGGGTCCTGGATCTACTGGAACCGGTGAAGCTGTTCTTTAGTGCCGCCGCAAAGGATAGGCCCCTGATTCGTTGGGCCGCCCATTCAGCATGAATCTGGTCGCAAGGAATTCCCCAGACCTTTTCTGTATAGGATTTAAAAAAGGCTTCGTAGAGGTGCCTTCCAAACCGGTTTACGACCCATTGCTCAAACGTTTTCTCCTGAGGATAGGGAAACAGGCGGGCCTTCAAGTAACTCAATAAAGCGAGGGTGCTCTCCCCGATGCCTAACTTGGCCAAGGCGTCGGGAATTTCAATCGGATATTCCAGGAAACGGCCACGATAGTGAATCCGCGAGCGCCGATTAACTTTCAGCCATTCGCCTCCCAGGATCTCCAGCCAGAGCTGCAAAACCCGAGCGTCTTTGGTGAAGAATCTGTGCCCTCCGATGTCGAAGCGGTACCCCTTGTAGTTCTCGGTCCGCGCGAGCCCTCCGATCCTGCCGGTGCCCTCCACAAGCAACGGTTGGATTCCGCCTTTGATGGCCCGGTAAGCCGCGCTCAGGCCTGCTGGTCCTGCTCCACAAATCACTACGGAGAATTCCGAATTCACCGGGCCTCCGTGTGATCTTCCACATGGGGACAAGGAGCGGTCAGGGTTTTCTTGATCAATAGCCCCTTTAAGGTCTGGCAGCCGAAACGGGCCGTTTCGATGACAAAGGCCAGCCCGCTATAAAAGTAGTAGAACCAAAGCCAGGGAATGGCTCGGACAGCAAACCAGATCCCCCGCTTCTTCAGAAAGAATAGAATTATCGGCAGATTCAGAGAGACGAGTGCTGCCACCAACACTGCAGCTATTTCAGCCTGCTTGAGGCTGAATGGAGCCAATAGCAAACATCCCAACAGACCAAAAATTAGGATGACGCTGAGGCGGCTGCCTATTCTTAAATTCAAGTCGTTAATCATCCAGCGGCTTCGCAAGATGAGGCGGCTCCAGGGGATGGCCCGCTGGAAAAAGTCCGTCGTAACTAGAGACCACGCCCCCCAATGCTTGAGGTGTTTGACTTGGAGAGTCTTTAGAAGTAGAACCCGGCATCTGGCCAACCTCAACCGGTGTCCCAATTCGATATCCTCGATGGCTGGCACCCCATAGCGTTCGTCGAAGCCTCCCAGCTTCAAAAAGAGGTCCCGACGGATGACCCCACAGCCGGCCCAGAAAGTAGAGGCTTCCGGGTTGGCTGATTGGTGGACGTAGTGGTGTAAAAGGTTTCTGTATTGCGAAAGAAACGAGGACGCAGCCGGTTCATCATCGTAAGACCCAAAGACCGCCGCGACTTTCGGCCCTTGTTCGAAGGCCGAAAAGACAAGTTCCAACGCATCCCGCGGAACGACAACGTCGGCATCTACAAAGAACAGAAGTTCCCCCTTGGCCTCCCGCGCCCCGACGTTCCGCGCGCAAGCTGGACCCTGGCGAAGGGGCAATTGGATCAAATTGAACGAGAACTCCTGAACCAGACCGGCATCCTGGCCAATCTCCCCATCAGCCACCACAATTACTTCCATCGGAGCGGGACTTAACTGGGCAACGCTGCTAACACAACGGCGGAAGTATTCACCACCTTGGTGGATAGGTATAATGATTGAAACTGTACGGACCTGAGTGTTCGCCATTTATTTCTGGAAAGGAAGCCAGTAAGTGTGGGAGGCTTAAGCTATTGATTCACGCAGCTAAAGTAACAGAATAAGCCGGATTGTCAAGCAAGGAAGAGAAAGCGTTTAGATGGACTGTGCCACCACATAAAAACTTCTACTGGAACAAACTCGTAGCAGCATGGTCAGGTCGCCTCGGGGAGCAACGCTTTCGAACCCGCCTCTATGGATTTGCCGCCCTTCTCTGCCTTTTTGCCGCCCTGCTGGGAGCACATTTAAGGGGCAAGTTTGACTTCATTTTGTCAGATGCACGCGGTTACTATGCCTATCTCCCCTCTGTCGTCTTCGATCATGACCTCGATTTCTCCAACCAGATACGACCAGATTGGCTCCACGATAAAGGTGCGCTCCAACTCTACCCGCGAACCGAGCGCGGCTATGTAAAAGACAAATATCCAATCGGATTTGCCCTTACACTGTTGTCACCTTTCCTTGCCGCTCAGACAATTTCGCGCCTGCTGTTGGCGTTCACCGGAAGTCCTCTCTTCCTGGACGACGGCGGCTATGCCGTGGTTTACCAGTTTCTGAACCTGGTTTTTATCCTGGGATTAGGACTTCTCACAATGATCCTGATTGACCGGGTCCTGGTCCTTCACTTTGGGATAAAGGCCTCGCTGGCGGCAACAGCCATCCTCTCGTTTTGGTTGGGCAGCCACTATGTTTATTACTACACCGTCGAGCCGTTCATGATCCATACAGTCTCAACCTTTTGGGTGACCCTGGCCATTTGGACAACGGTTCGCCTCTACCGCCAACTCGAGCAAGGTCGTCCTGATGAGAAAACGCTCTTCTGCCTGGTTTTATCTTTTTCCATGGCAGTAGTTTGCCGGCCTAGCAACGCTTTCCTAATCCCACTCTTGGTTGTTATTGCCATCAAGGCGTGGAAAACTGGCTCCGTAGCGAGGTTATTGAAATTCGCACACGCAGGCCTGCCTGGCTTGATCCCGATTGCTTTACAAATCGCTGTCTGGAGGCTCATGATGGGTGTACTGGTAAAGTACACCTATGAACGTGAAACCTTTCGTAACTGGGCTGCGCCGAAGCTCCTTCAAACGCTTTTTTCACCAAGGCACGGGCTCTTTGCCTGGTCACCCCTGCTGATCATTTCAGCGGCAGGAATCATCCGTCAGATTCGGAAGCGTGGTGGATGGCAAGATCCTATTCTCGTTTCGCTGTTGGCCTCTTTCCTAATCTTGTGGTATCTCAACAGTGCCTGGTATGGATGGTGGTTTGGAAACGCGTTTGGGGGCAGGGCCTTTCTAGAACTGGCCTGCTTGTATTCGGCTGGGCTGGCCTTTGCCCTTGAGTGGGTTGCCGAAGGGCAGACTCAAAGGAAGAAGCTGGCGGCACTGGCTTTTCTCGCCTGTATGGCCTTCAACTACCTCTTGATCTTTCTATACATCACTCAACGAATTCCAAGGGGGAAATCGCCAATCTAAATTGTTCTCAACGCTGTCACCACGTATGAGTGCTGTCCTCAAGTAATGGATATCAATCTGATGGAATGGTCGGGAAAGCCTCTCCCCCCAGCCCGAAAAGACGATCAATCAGGTTTTGCATTCGTTGGTAGTGGGAGCCCGGCCAGTAGATCCTCCCGCATACCCGACAGGTTCGAAATTCGCTGAACGCCTCCCTGGTCCCGTCCTTTAACTGGTCGATGACTTGCTCCTTGTCCACTGACGAAAGGTCCCCGTTGCAATTGAGGCAACGGGAAAACGGGGCAGTAGATCCGACCAGGTCAAATCGCCGCACGACTTCCTGCAGTTGCTCAACAGGACGTTTGCTTCGGATCCAATACCCGTGAGTGACCTCATTACGTTTCAATAACCCGCAGTCACGCGTGAGAAGGATCCTCCCTTGCGAACTGGAAATTTGGGCCAGTTCGTCATCCTGGTAATCATTTCG
>JBGOTQ010000362.1:0-7683 GCA_041476565.1 Terriglobia bacterium
GAATATCGGTCGGAAATGGATACTCTTGAACTTTTCATAAAAGACCGCTGTCTGGTTCAGCGTAACGTCGAGGTCCGTGCTCAAGTCCTCTATGGATCTTATCGCCATTGGTGTGAACAGAACGGGGAACATCCAAGCACACAAACGGCGTTTGGTCGCAAATTGCATGAGAAGAATTTCGACTCCCGCCGGGACAGCAATGGAGTCATTTGGTTGGGTTTAGCTCTAGTGCAAGGCATTTCAAAGGATGATCAAAGTGGGCAATTGTGAAGGGTTGTGTAGGGTAAGGGGGTATTTCCATAAATTTCAGCTATTTTTCTCTACGAGGAGACTTTATGGAAATGGGGTCAAACCCTACACAAACCCTACACAAAGGTTGGATTGAGAAAGGGGAAAGCGGTTGAGGAAACCACCGGAAACAAACGGTACCCCAGGAAACCTGCAACGGATAGATCGGCGAGAGAAGATCAGCTCTCAGCAATTAATCGAACTGCGATCCAAAGGCATGGGAGTGCTTCAGATTGCCCGAGAACTTGGAGTAACAAAGGGTTGCATCTCAAAGAGATTAAAAGCTTTGGGCCTCACCGGTCAAGCCATGCAGGAATTCGAGAAGCATCGAAAAAACCCCGTCGAAGCCTGGGAATGGTTGGAGCATCATCTGATGGCAAGTTTAAACGATGAGGCTTTAAAAAAGATTCCCGGTTTTCAAAGAATCATGGGGGCCGGGATTGCCAGAGACAAGGTCCGGATCCTCCGAGGCCAGGACACAGAGAAAGGCCTGGTTCATTGGATCTTGCTGATAGACAAACGGCGTCGGGGCCTCCTGGAAGCAGAGAATAAGCCACTCGCGGTTGATGGTCAGGTGGTTGAATAGGGCTTTGAGGAGTATGTATCTTTAGGATTCTGGAATGGACGGACCACCCAAAGGGACAATCGAAATCCAGGAAGTCTTGCGGTACTTGGCTTGTGACCGCTTTTTATCGAAGCGGTCGGCAGCGGCGTACCTGGGTGTGAGTCTTCGAACCCTGGAGACCCAGAGGGACATTCCTCGCTTTCGATTCGGGCGGAATGGGGCAAAGATCCTTTTCAAGAAGTCAGAACTCGACCAATGGATGGAGAGGTACCGAGTCGTAGACGATGGACCGGACATAGATCGCATCGTGAAAGAAGTCCTGGAAGGAGTGGCAAAATGACAGGTACATCAACAGGCAATCGCCAGGTCAGTAGAATGGTTTTATTGATAACACACTGTTTGCAGTCAGATTGTCGGCACCAAACCTCAGAGGGTGCGCCCAGGGTGCCAAGTATGGGGTCTTTTACGCTCAAACGAGGATCTTAAATGCGCCCGCGTCATGGAGAAGACATTGAAGCAACTCGAACCTGAAAGGATCACGCTGACGTTGAAGCCTCTGCGCGACACCCAGCCAGTGACCGGCAGACTTAGGCGACTCTTGAAGTACGCGCTGCGGTCCTGCAGGCTTCGTTGCGAGGCCATTCGATGATAACGAAGGAGACGGGGCATTAATGAGAAACCAGTGGTTGCACTTCTTAAAGTACGATGTTTGGACCAGCATCAAGGCTGAGAGTAATTTCGATGCGAATGCCGCCATCGATGCCTTCACGCGAGAGCACCCCGAATGGTTGCGTTATGAAAGCAGGATTCGCGATCTTCTGGCCCGGCTGCCAGCTGACCCCGAGCATAGTCTCACCGAGTTAATGGAAGTCTCTTTCGAAGTGGCAGATCAGGAGGCGCGCCCGTGGAGAGGTACAGTTTGGGGACATTGACCCGTCGTTCTGGCGGCTGGCTTCCAGGCGGGATGGTAGGTACTCGGCATTGGGGGGGGGGCTTGGGGGTGCCATGTCCCTGGCGGAAAGCCGAAATTAATCAGATGCCGCTCTCCACGCGTATGAAACAAAAGGCTTATTTTTTGAATGGTCTTACAGCAGTGATGAGTGGATTTCAATTAAAAAGGAGCACGAACAATGGGCAGCAATCCTTATTACTTTGGCGCACCTCCACGAACCGACCCGGCGGCAGGATTACTTGCGGCACTGGAATACAAGCTGGCAGAGAAGCGACAGGGTTCAACAGAAGCCTACCAGCAGGGGGAACTTGAGAACAGCCGAGTAAGAAACCAATACCTGGGAGCACAGTCTAAGGCTTTGACTGACCTGCGAGATCAAGAACTCAATGACAGACTGCAGAAGGAAGCCTTTGCCCGTGAGGTTAGCCAGGAAGCCGATCATTTGGGAATCACAGATCCTCATGAACGGGTTTTCCTTGGATACAGCATCGCCATGCACAAGTATGCTGGTACGAAGGTTGCCGCGGATATGAGCAAGGTATTCATGGACGACCACAAGCAACAGGCGGAAGCCAGGGCAGCGGCACAGGCGTCAGGACAAAAGGCCAACCAGATTTCAAATCTGACGACTGAACACAACATCGAACCTCCAGGGCAACCGGCAGGATCCTATAAAACTGGAGTTATGGAGAATCTCCCAGCAGCACCGACCGTGCAGGCACAACCTACCCCTCCAATCCAAACGGGGTTAACTTCACAGCCTCCAATTCAACCGAGTGGTGACATGCCGACGCTCGAAACGGGTGGTAGATCGTTCAGCACTGAGAGTCTTCAGGACGTTCAGACCCCTCCAGGAGCAATGCAACAACCCCTTGATTATCTGAAGTTCTTAGGGAAGACGGAACAAAAGGAACCAAGACAAACCGAATATGACATTTGGGTCTCGCAGCAACCGGAAGGAGCTGACACCTCGCTGGAAGGCTACAAGCGGGCAATGGAGCGAATCAGCAGAAAGCCGGAAAGCGACAAGGAGAACCTTCGGCTCAGGACGATCAGGCAGAATATCGAGAACCGAAAGATCGCGCGACTTGATGGACTGGAGAAGGCTTTCAGGGCAAGTCAGAAGGTCGACTCGATGACCGGCGTAGCCAATCCGATGAGTGCGGAAGAATTGAATCAAAGGAAGCAGCAAATCCAGAACGACTATGAAGCTCAACTTCTGGCCGCTGGATTCGAAGTGGTGCCTCAAACAGATTCCGCCCCACCTTCCCATTCCCCAGCCATGCTGCCGTCACACGGGAACGGAAGCCCTACGGCCAGACCTGCCATCACTCCACAGCAAGCCATCGAAGAATTGAAGCGCCGAGGGAGGCTGTAAGAGATGCCAGACCTAAGCACATACTCAGACCAAGAATTGCTGGCGATTGCGGGAATCACTCCATCGGCCCCGCCGAAGAGAACCCTATCCGGTCTGAGCGATGACGAACTTTTTCTGGTTGCGGGAATCAAACCACCGGATGAGGCTTCCCCCGCCCGGATGAGTTCCCATGGAGGTGGCAACGGTCTTCCCCGTGTCACACAAGGGTTTGATACTTCCGACATCCCGCAACCGGATTATCGCGCGATGGCATTGAAGAGGATGGCCGAAGAAGAGCCTCTTCTGCCCGCTGGGGCAACCGGGCCTTATTCTCTAACTGTCCCCGTCCCCGCAGGCACCACACCTGAAATGGTCGCGCCCACCACTGTAGGGCGCAGAGTTGGGGAAGCACTCGCCAAGGGTGCAGCCGAGGAGATGTTTCCTGCTAATCCAACCGTTCAACAGATTGCCACTGGGGTGGGAAGGACTGCAGGCGGGGTTGTAGGCAGTTTTGCCGAACCCGAAAACGTAGCTATCTTGATGGGAATGGGACTCGCACCAGTAGCGATAGCCCGCGCCTTAACAATAGGCTTCTCTGTTCAGATGTTGGCAAGTGCGGCGCAGCGTTCTCCATCGTTTGTCGATGCAATAAACAGGGGAGATTGGGCCAAAGCCTCAGAAGAATTGACGGGTATGGCCGCAGACTTAGGACTGGCAGGATTGACCGCCGTCCATGGTGTGCGTGGCGGACCCACTGAAATGCCTTCGGTCGTTCCAGCCGCAGAGCCTCCCGCCATCCCCCCTGAACTATTAAGACCTGGAGCAATCCCAATCCAAAGACCAACCCCGGAAGCAAAACAAGGGGCTCAGGATGCGGTTGACAGGTGGTGGGCGCAGCAAGTGGCGGACTCCGAGGCTCGAACTACAGAGGCCCGAGCCAATGAACCGGGACTCAAGATTACAGAGAAACGCCGCGTACTTCCTGAACCGGGGAAACCATTAACCGCCGATCAAGCCGTAGAGGATCTTTTGCGGACCCAGGGTGATCGTGGGCAAATGATTAATCTCATCGACGTTCGTGATCCCCGAGTGCAAGCCGCATTAGGCAAGGAATTGATTGACACACTGACCGAGCAGTTGAACACGCGGCCAAGTGAAGGCGAACCGCTCCTGATCGAAAGAGCACCAACAGCAGAGACAGCACCGACCGTTGAACTCACAGATAGAGGCTATTCGGGATTAAGGGCACCGATACCCGCCACACAAGATCTACTCCGCACTCTGTCTGATGAGACCTTGGCTCAGATTGCTGGAGTAAAGTTAGCCGAAGCTTCAAAGGAAGCACCACCGGAGATTGTTCAACCCACGGAGACCAGCAATGTCATTGCCAGGAATCTGCCGGGACCGAAGCAAATTGAAAAGCCCACAATCGGCCTCGGCCAAGTAAGTGAACAAAAAGACATCATCGACGCCATCGACCAACTTGGCGGGATCAGGCCACCTACACAGGCCGATCAAGGAACAGGAGTCTATGACGGATACTCCGAAACCCTTAGCACTGGGGATGTGCGGCAACTGAGACGGAAGACAGGCCAAGCCCCCGACGAAATGGCACAGCAACTCCAGTCGTTAGGCTTTGATGTTCCAGACAGCAACGCCCTCTGGCCTGCGATACAGAAGGCAGTTGAGGCACGCGAGCAAGCCAAGTCTGTCGCTGAAGTGGAAAAGAGCCAGGAGGTTTTCAACAAAGCGGCATTTGAAAATGTCGGGAAGACTGTAGCGCAGAAAGGCACTGAGGGCATCCCCGTTTCGAGTCTGAAGGTCGGAGATCTCTTCAAGGTCAAAGGAGAGCAATTCACCGTCAAATCCGTGGCCGAAGATGGAACCGTCGAGGCGGATGATGGCCGAAAGTTCCCACCACAGACCTTAATGGATACCCAAACCCTTTACCCCGATAGGAAGTCCTTTCAACCCGCACCGGAGGATCTGGGTTTCGTGTCGGATGAGGAATTGTTCAGAATTGCCGGAGTTAAGGAGCCGATTACACAACCGACCACCATCGCGGAATTCTCCCAGCAGGCGGCAGAAGCCTACGGCAAGCAACAGCAAAACACGTTGAATGAACTGGCTCGACAGGGCATAAAGGCCAACCCTACCGTTCCCACAGAAGAAGTCCGGGGTGAGTTGTTTGGAAACGCAACTGTCGAGCCGAAACAAGAGGGGATGTTTAAGAATTCCTCAGTGCCAGCGTCGGAGACCACGCTGTATTCCGGGGCACCCCTCGATAAATTCTGGGACGCAGCCAAGGCCTTTGCCAGAGAGGATGTCACAGGAGCTGCCAAGTCTGCGAGCAGGCTTATTGGCGATGCCGCCATGGACGTTCAGAAGGTGCTCGCAGCTCCCTCTCGCGGAGAAGCAGCAAAAGCAACTGCGGGAATCTTGCGGGAGAACCTCGCGGAGATGGCCCAAAAGTTCGACCAGTACGAGAAGAACCTGGCCGAAGCCCGCAACTACTTTCGCAGTAGACCCCCACAGGAAGCATTGGATTTCATCGACAAAATCGAGACGGGACAGGGGCAGACTGGAGACCCGCGACTGACCTGGTTTGCAACCCAATTGCGAACTCTCCTCGACGAACGAAGAGACGAAGTTCGCAATCTAGGGACTGGCAGGTTGGAGACGTTCTATCAGAACTATTTCCCCCACATCTGGAAAGACCCCGAAAGGGCCGATACCTTCATGTCCGAGTGGTTTGGGAAACGACCCCTCGAAGGTTCACGATCTTTTCTCAAGCACAGATCCTTTCCCACCATCAAGGACGGGGTTGAGGCTGGATTGGAACCGGTCTCAACGAACCCTGTAGACCTCGCGGTTCTGAAATTGCGGGAGATGGACCGTTATATCATGGCCCACAAGACCGTGGATGAACTCAAGGCACAGGGACTGGCTAAGTTCGTGAGAATCGGTGAGGAACCCCCCGCCGGCTATGTCCAACTCAACGACAAGATGTTTACGGTCTATGGAAGCCCCTTCACGGAATTAAAGGAAGCCTTCGACAAGGAGATGATGTCCAGACTGGAGAGACTCGCCGACTCATTAGGGATAGAACGCGAGAGAAAACCAAACATCGGTGGAAAAAGGCTCGGCTATGCGACAGAGAGCGGCAAGGTGGTCACTCGATTTGCCACTCCGGAGAGTGTGCTCGGTCATGAGATCGGGCACCAGTTGGAATGGAAGTACAACCTTTCCGACCTCTTGAAGAACCGTGATTATCCTGAGAGAACCAAGGAATTGAGGGCTCTGGCTGACCTGCGGTTTGAAAATGCGGATGTAACGGAAAGCTTCAAGAAATACGTCCGTTCAAAGGATGAAAAAATCGCCAATGCGATTGCGGCTTTGGTTTATGCCCCGGAGAAATTCAAGGAGACCGCACCGGAGACCTGGGATTTCCTCAGAGACGAGCTCTGGCACATCAAGGAACTCCGTTCGATTTTTGACATCAAGCCGTCTCTGGTTCTCGAAAGTCGCACTACCCAGAAGCGCATTGGTGGAATGGTAATCAACGGCCATTATTATGTCGCTGAGCCAGCGGCACGCCTGATCAACAACTACCTTTCCCCCGGGCTTCGAGGCAGATCCGGGGTATTCAGGGCTTACCTTGGAGCAGGAAACGTCTTAAATCAGTTCCAACTCGGGATGTCAGCCTTCCACCTTGGTTTTACCTCACTGGACGCGATGATCTCCAAGGTGGCTCTCGGCATCATGAAACTGGGTCACGCAGACATTGGAGGACTCGCAGATATCGCTGTAACCCCCTGGGCTCCTGTCAGTAACTTCTTCAGGGGAGACAAACTCCTCAGGGAATGGTTCAAACCTGGCTCTCAAGGCGCCGAGATTGGCCAGATTGTAGATGCTCTTAAAGCTGCTGGTGGAAGGGCGCAGATGGATCGGTTCTATCGAACCGAGATGACCCGGCGGATGTTGGAATGCTTAGACAAGGGCAATCCACTGGGTGCCATGATCCGCGCACCACTGGCAGCAGTAGAGCAAGCGGCCAAGCCCATCATGGAGTGGATCGTTCCGCGTCAAAAGCTTGGTGTGTTCTTTGATATGGCTAAAATGGAACTTGAGCGAAACCCCAACATGAGCCACGAGGAATTGAGAGCCACCATGGGCCGGATCTGGGATTCGGTGGACAACCGCATGGGTCAGCTTGTCTACGACAACCTATTTTGGAACAAGGTCGTGAAAGATCTAGGCATGGCCTCTGTGCGGTCACTAGGTTGGAACCTGGGGACCTTCCGAGAACTTGGCGGTGGTATCCTCGATACGGCCAAGCAAGCAACCAGACTGACACACGGAGAGAGTCCGGAGGTTACCCCCAGGATGGCTTATGCGGTCGCACTTCCCTTGGTGGTGGGTACCATGGGCGCCGTGACCCAATACTTGATGACGGGGAAGGGCCCGGCCGAATTGAAGGATTACTTCTTCCCTAAAACGGGGAACTTGGATGAACAGGGA
>JBGOTQ010000363.1:0-7683 GCA_041476565.1 Terriglobia bacterium
GACTTGCTCTATGCACGACATCCTTCCAACATTGCTCGAATCATTATGAACAAGGAGAGTACGGCGGATACTCCTGACAATAACCGCTACACTCGCTCCCGACTTTTGTTGAGCCAATGGATCCGGGAAGGAGTCTTCGTTCAGGACCCTTGTCCGGGTATCTACCCTTATTTCCAAGTCTACAGGTTGGCTGACCTGGGAATGCGTACGCGAAAGGGATTTATCGCCCTGGGGGAAGTGACGGATTATGCAAAGGGAGTCGTCCATCCCCACGAGCGGACTCTCTCGAAACCCAAACAAGACCGGCTGAACTTGCTGCGAGCGACGCTGGCTGATACCGGGTTGATATTTATGTTGTACTCCGACCCGGAGGGCAGAGTTGAGACACTGCTTGACTCGGTGACTTCCCGTCCGGCGGACATGAAGGCACAAGATTTAAGTCAGGACTGGAACCGGCTGTGGACGGTCGAAAATCGGTCCTTCATCGAGGAGATCCAAGCAGCCCTGTCGGAAAAGATCGTAATCATTGCAGACGGTCATCATCGCTATGAAGTGGCCCTAGCTTTCAAGCAGGAGATTCAATCGAGAGTGCCGGAGGATGAGAGGTGGGGGCTTTATGATTACAAACTGATGAGCTTTGTCCGCTTGGAGACGACCGGACTCACGATTTTCCCAATCCACCGTCTGGTTCGGAACGTTCCAGGCTTTGATCCTGGGGTTTTATTAAGGCGATTGTCGGAAGATTTTGCGATGACCGAAGTGGCGGTCACGGCGGACAGTAAAGCATCTGCCGCTCAGAGCTTGCTAAAGGAGGCCAGCAGACTCCAGACAGACAGTGAGAATGCTTTTGTACTTTATCTCCCTTCCCTCGGTAAGATGGTTTTCCTGGTCTTCCAGAGGGGACGTGCCGATACCATTGCGTGGCCTGCCGAAAAATCTGTGGCCTGGCGGAAATTGGATATTTCGGTTCTTCAAACTGCCATCCTGGAGCGGTTCCTCGGAATTGGCGAGAAGCAGCTCAGTGAACAAAGCAACCTGGAATACGTTAGCGATTTCAGAGAAGCGATCCGGACCACCGACCAGAAGGGATTCCAATGTAGTTTCCTGCTGAACGCCACACCCATTGAGCAAGTCAAAGATGTCGTCGAAGCAGGTGACCTGCTACCCCAAAAATCGACCCACTTCTACCCTAAACTGATGGAAGGTCTGGTGTTCGCCAAACACGTTTGAGGTTCTTCGGCAGCGGCGAACCCGGTCACGCATTAACACACCACATTTTCATGAAAGGTTCTTTTTTATAACCCCTCATGCCTCCAGGTTATAACCGCTTTCTCCATGCTGAGAACTGTCAAGGCCCTCAATCTCGTCTTCCACGGCAACTCGAAGGCCAATGAAGAAATCCACCGCGTGGATAATGAGAAACGACATCACGGCTGAGTAGAGCCAGGTGGCGGAGACTGCGGCCATTTGGCTGAACAACTGGCTTGGGTTGCCGTGAAGCAATCCGTTAGCTGCTCCCGGATTGATGATCGTGGATGCGAAAATCCCTGTCAGCAGGGCGCCGACTGTTCCTCCCACGCCATGAACCCCAAAGGCATCGAGTGAATCATCGTACCCAAAGCGATTTTTCACGTATGAGGTCGACCAGAAGCAGACCACACCTGCTGTTGCCCCAATGGCCAAGGCCGCCATGGGCCCCACGAAGCCCGAGGCGGGGGTAATTGCCACCAATCCTGCCACCGCGCCAGAAGCGGCGCCGAGGGCGCTGGGCTTTCCCTTGAAAATCCATTCCGCAAAAGTCCAGGAAAGCGTGGCTGCCGCGGCTGCAAAGTGAGTCCCCACAAATGCGCTGGCAGCCAGACCGCTGGAGGTCAGCGCACTGCCCGCATTGAAACCGAACCAACCAAACCAGAGCAAGCCAGTGCCGGTGATGGTCATCGTCAAGTTATGGGGGATTATGGGCTCTGTTCCGTAACCGAGCCGCTTTCCCAGCACCAGTGCCACCACTAATGCGGAAACTCCTGAACTGATGTGAACGACAGTACCGCCGGCAAAATCCAGCGCACCGAAGATAGCCGCCGAATCACCAAACCGCAGCCATCCTCCCTTTCCCCAGACCCAGTGAGCAAGCGGATCATAGACGAAAGTGGTCCATAACAGCATGAACCAAAGCATAGCGCTGAATTTCATTCGTTCAGCGAAGGCACCGGTAATCAAAGCCGGCGTAATGATGGCGAACATCAATTGGAAGGACATAAAAACCAGGTGCGGCACCGTTCCGGCATAGCCGTAGGGGTCTGGACTTGATCCTATACCGGAAAGGAATGACCAGCTGAATCCTCCCCAAAAATGTCCTTCATGAAAGGCGAGACTGTATCCGAACAGGCCCCATTGCACAGTCACGACGGCAACCAGGATGAAGCTCTGCATCATGGTCCCCAATACGTTCTTGCGACGAACCATCCCCCCATAGAAGAGGGCCAATCCCGGAGTCATCAGGAGTACCAGAGCACTGGAAACCAACAGCCAGGCCGTGTCTCCAGTATCGGTCTTTCCTGCAGTCGAAGCAGATTGGAGGGCAGCGCTCTGCTCAACTGGGGAAGCTTGGGCAGGAAGGCGCTGGCCAGGATTCTGCTGGCACAAGGCCTGTCTTGAAACCAGAAGAAGGGAGAGGAGTAAGCCGATTAAAAAGACCCTAATGAGTCCGGGCAAGCGAGGAAGCAACATTGTGGTACCCTCCTGTTGGAAATTCCTTACAGCTATTTCGGGTAATTCGCCTTCTCCTTGTCAGCCTCTACGTTTCCGAAGAATAAATGGGATAGTTGGCCTGGCCGGACTGTAGCCGAAAGAGGTTATGATTTGGGTTAAATATTATGCCGGGGCCCTCGGGATTTGTCTATATTGTTTTTGGAGTTGGCTAATGGTTCGACGGGGAGTTAAAATCGAATGTTTCATGGGAATATCTGATGGCGCATCAGTTGCCTTCCTGGGACCGGAAGAGGTCAGTTAGCCCAAGGAGGAGAGTACCGGAGATGACATTTTGAAAGTCGTTGAGGACATACTGCAAGGAGCCTCAGGCAAGCGTGTCTGCGTACTGATGAGCGGAGGATTGGATAGCTGCGTATTGGCGTCCGCTTTGACAGGTGGAGCTCAGAGTGTTCACCCCGTGTATATTCGGAGCCATTTGCTCTGGGAAGCGGCAGAGCTGCACTGGGTCCAACACTTCTTTGCCTCACTGGCCTCGCCTCAGATTCAGACGCTCAACATACTCGACATGCCGGTGAATGACGTGTACCGGCGCCATTGGAGCCTGACAGGCGAGGAAATTCCAGACCATCATTCAACCGATGACGAGGTCTACCTGCCGGGTAGGAATCTTCTGTTGCTTTCAAAGGCCGCACTCTTCTGCGCCTTGAATCAGATTTCCCTGCTGGCCATGGGGATCTTAAGAGGCAATCCCTTTCCAGACGCTACGCAGGATTTTTTCAGCCAGTATGCTAAGCTTGCTAGTCAGGCCTTGGACTTCAGCCTCAAGATCCTGGCTCCCTTTTCCAGCCTTTCCAAAGAGCAGGTGATTCTCCTCGGAAGAAGGTTGCCACTTCATCTCAGTTTCTCCTGCATTCATCCGCTGGGCCTTGTTCATTGTGGCAGCTGTAACAAATGTGCGGAGCGACGCCGGTCGTTCCGAGCCGCAGGAATTCCGGACCAGACGGAATATCATTCTCTCCCGGAACTGACGAGACACGGCCCATGAATCCACCGTCGACAGAAGGTGTCCACACTGCCAAGTTCGGAGATATCCCGAAGGGGGTCAAGGTCTCGGTTTTGTCGCGAGTTCAACAGGAACTCCATTCTGCTCCTGACCTGCCGGTGCTTTTCAGGAATATCAACCGCATCCTCAAGGAGGAATTCCACTGTGATGCCGTCCTGATTTCGATGTATGACTCTGAGCGGGAAGAGCTGGTCTACAGCTTCCCGGATACCCTGCCTGGAGACAAGATCATCAAACTTCGTTTAGGTGAAGGGATTGCCGGGAAAGTCGGAAAGAAGCAAGCTCCTCTGCTGTTGAATGACCTGAGGGGATATGCCAGCTCAAAATCCCTTTACCGTTCACTCGGGGTTGGTTATAAACGAGTTCTTGCCAGTCCTCTGATTCGCCGCGGTAATCTACTCGGGGTGTTGGAGCTTCTCTATGGGGAAGGTTCCGAGCCGAACAGGGAGGAAGACTTATCTTATCTGGCGATCTTGTGTTACCAGGTCGCCATGGGGCTGAATTATTTCAAGCTCTCCGAGCAGGCCGAGCGTTACAGCCTGGAGGAAGAGAAACTGTCGGAGGTAGCTCAGAGGATCAGCGTCTCACTGGACCTCGATGAATTGCTGAACCTGATTATTGATGCCTTGCGCGCCCTGGTTCCTTACGACGCGGCAGGGATATTCCTGATCGACCGGCAGACTCAGAACATCCAGAGGATGGTGGTTTACGGGTATGCCAATGACCTGGACCAGACTGTCCTGTTGAATATTGGCCGCAACGCCAGCCAGTTGATGCAGGAAACCCGGAATGCGCTAATCCTGCGCGACCTCTCTCAGTATCCCGTCTACCAGAATGTGCTTGGTATGACCCGATCAGTGATGATTGCCCCGATTGTGGTCAATAAGAGAGGAATTGGCGTCTTCACCCTGGATAGCAGCGAGGCTGATGCATATACCCTCCAAGACTTGGCCCTGTTCCAGAAGTTCGCCTACCAAGCCGCCCTGTCGATCGAAAAGGCACAGCTTCATCAGGCTTTGATGGAGAAAAACAAGCTGGAGCGCGAACTAAGCATTGCCCGTGAAATCCAACGCAGTTTTCTACCGCTTAGAGAACCCAGCATCAAGGGGTTTGAAGTCTCAGGGCTGAACCTACCTTCCAGACTGGTCAGCGGAGACTACTATGACTTCATCAAGATTGTTGAAGGGCAGTGGGGCCTGGTGATTGGCGATGTCTCAGGAAAAGGTATTCCAGCTTCATTAATCATGGCCACCTTTCGTGCCAGTTTGCTGGCCGAGATTCGCAACAACTATGCCATCAGCACAATCATGGCCAAAGTTAACCGGCTTCTATGGGAGAGCACTGACAGCAACCAATTTGTCACCGCATTCTACGGGGTCCTGGATGAGCGAAGCCAAATTCTTACTTATTGCAATGCCGGGCACAATCCGGTTCTTCTGATCCATAAGGATGACTCTTGGCAGAAATTGGAGACAGGAGGACTAATCCTGGGTGCCTTTGAGAATTCCACCTACCAGGAGAACTTCATCAGAATTGGAGCAGGGGGAATTCTGCTTCTCTATACGGATGGAGTGACAGAGGTCTTCAATGAGGCAGGTGAGGAATTCGGGACCGAGCGCCTGGTGGATTTGGTGAAAGGCTATAGGCACCTGGATGCCAGAGCATTGACCCTGATGCTCCAGGACCAGGTGCTCAATTTTGCCGCCGATCAGATGATCCAGGATGATTTCACCCTGGTGGTGGTAAAGGCAAGGGAATAGACTAAATAACTTGTCCGCATTTCTCACCATACAGACCTAAAGCGGCCATTGACAGCAAAAAGAATCTAACCGCGGAGACGCGAAGACGCAGAGAAAAATCCCGAACACCGAGGGTCGCAGATGGACGCTCACATTTGCGTCTCTGCGGTAAATTTTCATATGCGGTTATACCCCTTCCTTACCTAGCAAGACGATCGGGATTGTTTTCAGGAGGATCTTAAGGTCTAAGAGTAGAGACCAGTTGTCGATATATAACAAGTCCATTCTCATCCACTCATCGAAATCAACCTGGTTGCGTCCGCTGACCTGCCACAAACAGGTCAATCCGGGCTTCATTCTCAAGCGCCGCCGCTGCCAGCGTTCATATCTCTCCACCTCCTGGGGAATAGGGGGGCGCGGCCCAACAAACGACATATCACCCCGTATAACATTGAAAAGCTGAGGAAGTTCATCAAGGCTGAACTTCCTCAGCAGACGCCCGACCGGGGTACAGCGCGGATCCTTCCGCGCTTTGAAAACCGGACCTGACATCAAATTGAGGTGTTCGAGTCGCTCCCTGGATTCCTCCGCACCTTCCACCATTGACCGGAACTTGTAGAGCACGAACCTTCTACCCCCCAGGCCACAACGAGTCTGACTAAAGATGACAGGCCCATTGGAAGTGAGTTTCACAAGCAAGGCGACAACTACCAGGAGGGGGGCCAGCAAGAGAGTGAGCAGCGCAGCAATCCCGATATCCAGCACATTCTTGATAAAGAGGAGATACTCGTTCTGCGGGGTCGTGCTAAAGGTCAGGAGCGGCAAGTCATGCAACGCCTCCAAGTAAACCTTGGAGGTCACGTGAGGGAAGAAACTCAGCATCACCCGCGTCTTGACTCCTTCCTCTTCACAGATGAGGAATACTTCTTCGAGCTTGGCAAGAGCTTCTTTGGAGACCACAAAGATGGCCTCGTCCACAACATGGTTCCGTAACACATCTCCCATGCCCTTTAATTCCACGATTGGGTAATCGGCCAGGCGCGGGTCCACCGGGGTACCTTCAGATTCCCGGACAACCCCGACAATCCGGTAGCCCCATTGGCGGGCTTCTTCCAGGACCTGGGCCAATTGTGCTGCCTTTTCATCCGTTCCCACGATGAGGATGTTGTGTTCCCCATCAAGAGCCTTCCTGAGCCGACTCAGGAAGGCTTTGGCATAGATGCGAAATCCACATAGCGATAGGAAATTCACCAGGGCAAAGATGGCGATGAAAGGACGGCTTATAAATTCTAATTTGAAGAAAAAGATAGCGGCACTGATCAGGATGCCCCCTAGCCCGACGGTGAGTCCGACTTCTTGAATCACTTCGAAAGGATCTTCTGCGGGTCCGGTTCTTTGGGCCCGAACCATGGCAAAGAGCAGGTTCCAAAGCAAAACAATGACTACTAACAGGATGAGGTAATCCGAAAAGGGGAACAGGGGTCCGAACAAAGGACCGGGCATTTGTTTTCTGATCAAATAAGCCAGGAGAAAAGAAAAGACGGTGACCAGGGATTCAACGAAACTGAAAGTAAGGTAGGCAATCCGGTATTTTCTCTTGATCATGGCAAGCAAGACCGACAGACGAGCATAAAGGTTTAGAATCTGTGAAAAAAATCCATCGGGCGTGTAGACCTGATCCCTGTAGATACGTGGTCCGCCGCCTCCGGTTTGGGTTTCCGATTGCAAACACGAAACAGCGCGGCCGTACCTACAACATGTCCTTATGGTCTTTGGAATGATTGTACGCCGCGTGACCCCTCGCGGCCTTTCTAAGGAATTCCCAATTTTTCACACTTTATGACCTGTTTCTAACGGGCATCTAAACTACCTGGCGACTAACCTGCTGGTAGGGAGGCACGGGAGATATGCTCCGGCCAATCCCGGCCTTGAGCGAGTGGAAAGTCTGGCCCAGAGCATATTATATGTCAATTCAACCCGTGTTGGGTGCAATTCAAAGTGCGACAGGTCGAGGGGTCTTTGATGATGGAAGGTCCCGCAGGGACGACGGATAGTAGCCGGTGGTGACGCGCGAATGTGCGTCACCACCGGATTCCGATCCGGGAATCGATTCGAACCCCGGTCGGGGTTCCGGAAATCCGGTGTCCCTGCCGGGACACCGTTCAGAGGGGA
>JBGOTQ010000364.1:0-7643 GCA_041476565.1 Terriglobia bacterium
GATCCAAGGGAGCGTGATCTTTTCCCGCACTCGCCGGTAACGAGGCAAAACCAAATCACGAAAGACTGAGGGCGAGAAAAGAGTCGAGGTCTTGAAGGCCATATCGTCAGTCGAAACAAAAACATCAAACCCAAGCCCACAGACATGTTCTGCCACGGCAGCGGTCCAATCACAATAACGGTCCAGGATGTCTTCCACTAATTGTCGATTCTCGACCAACGCCACACAGAAGTTCTCCATCCCCATGCTTAGAATGGTAGAAAAGATACCAATCCGTGTCACAAGGCAGGCGGCGTATTCTCCTTTTTGGCTGACAAACTCTTTGGCATCGGAGTAAAGCGAGTCATCCGCGGGGTCAGGGAACCTAAGCAGGGAAAGATCATCCTGGTTCTTGATCATCCCCTCACCGTAGAAGAGGCGTCCGTTCTCTCCCGGGACCTTGTGTGCATACACCGGCGGGCGCATAACATAAAAGAGGTTGTCCATCTTCAAATGTGCGGCAATCGCCTTGGCCTCTTCTATAGTGTAGGGATTGGATTCCAAATTGGCAGCCTGGCTCTCCCCAGATCCCCACCCCATCAGCTTGTCGGCCAAAGCCCGATCCACGGACAATTCGCAATAGGGAACGCGGTCCGGCTCTTTACCTTTGAGCGCTGTCAAGACCCGTTCGCGAGAAGTCATAGCCATGAATTTCACCTTATGCTATCTCTTCAATTATTGCATTAATGCGAAACCGTCAGATTCTCAAAGTAGAAGAGTCCGGATTTCCCGGCCACGACAATGTCCAAATCACCGTCGCCATCGATATCCACCACGGGAATCTGTATTCCACCGCCCGTTCGGGTGCTGTAGTCGATGACGTGTCGTCTCCATTGAAGTTCATTTTCCACTGTGATCGGTTCGTACCAATAGATCCCCAAGGGTTCGCGTTCACCCGGGTCGTGACCATTGTGTGCCATGTAGCGCTTGCCTGTTACGATGTCTATGCGCCCCTTGCCGTGCAGGTCCGCAAGAGTCACTGCGTGTGCCTGCGACCAGCTATTGTCAATCAAATGCTTGATCCAGGTCCGATTGCCTCCCGCATCCTTCTTTTGCTGGTACCAGAAAATTCCATAATCATGGCCCAAAGAAGTGACAATGTCCGGCAGTCCGTCACCGTTCACGTCGAGGGTATAGATAAATCCCGTTCCCCCCAGATCGAACTCAGAGTGAAAGACCCATTGACCGTTCCGGGGATCAGGAGGCGCTTCAAACCACCCCTTGGGAGTGATGATGTCGGTTCGGCCGTCGCCGTTCACATCCCCCGCACCAATGCCGTGGCCGTGACTCCTCGGGTTTATGATGTGAGGGATCCAGGCGGAGTCGCCGCCCTTGCCCGACAACTCATACCAAGTCAATGGGAAGTTCTCATCACCAAACTGGGGCAAGAGTTGCTGCGGCTTGCCTGTGTTGAGAATATCCACCAGGAATACGAACTCCACCGGTGCGCGCGTCTCAATCACGTGTTCTTTCCAGGGCTTGTCCTCCGTACCTGGATTCTCCCACCAGGTGAGAGGCTTGGACCAGTAAGAACAGCTCACGATGTCAGGGTTGCCATCGCCGTTCATGTCAATGGCCAGATCGCTCAAGTCCTCAAGATAAGAGTCTCTGTAAGACAGGCTACGGAACTTGTGCTTGATCCAGCGAGGCCCTTCGCCAGGCCTAGAGTTTGGCGCCTGCTCGTACCAGTTCTCCCCAGAGACGATGTCTAACTTCCCGTCCCGGTTCATATCCACGATTGCCACGGTCTCGCTGGGGCCAAGATCAATCGTGTGCTTGCGAAAGGGAATTTCATCCGAGCCTTGGGCTTGGGTATGACCGATGAACCAAGGAGCCGCCGCCATCATCCCAAGAAGTCCCGGTATCACCCACGGCCTGGTACATGTCCTTCTAAAAATCCTGAACGCATTAACGAAACTCCGACTCATAGAACCTCCCGTTCCCATATGAGTGAAAGGGCATTCGACGATTGATCGAACGTCAACTCTCTACTGAACTTCCCAAAAGTGCCCCACGATCTTTTCAATCTCACCACCGCGGATGAAAATGTACCCGATTCCCCCTTTGAAGGGGGCTGAAGCCTTGAGAAGGCTTCAGGGAAAGTCTCTGTTCTGACCTGACCGGTTCCCTCGACAGAGGGACAACCCCCCGGCAGCCTTGGCTGCCGACCCCCTTTGCTTATCTGATCTTTAACGATAATTTAGTGCGTGGGACACAGGAAGTACTTAAAGCGCCCCCGTGGATTTGAGTTAACCCCCCACTCCCCGTTCCCCTCTCCTCCGCGTTGGGAGAGGATTGCGGTTTGTTCCGGTCTCGATCGCGGGGGAAAGGGGCAACTATTCTGCTTCCCTCAACCCAGGGCGGCGGTCGCTACGCTCCCTGGCCCTGGGCTATTCTCCCTGGCCCTTACAGGGCCAACAGCCTCTGCCCGTGCCGTATTCCAGGACCCCTGTGTCCAGCAAAAAGGATATGGGACATGCTCAGTTGGCCAAGGGGGAATTTGCCAAGAGCCAGGCTATAAAACTCCCGTTAATTTAAAGACCCAGGCATGCTGGCAAGGATTAGTTGCCGGCGTTACCATCGGCGGTTCAATCACAATCGAATTCTTACCGGCTTTGTATTGGATCTTTCCTGCAAACCCCAATAATTGAACATTTCCGGGCGCGTTCACCTGATTAATTGTTATGTTCGCTTTCGGAAACATTGTGCAAATCAGGTATAGATCATTCCCTTTGCGCGTGAAATAGACTCGGTCGGATTTGGATTGGGCCGCCCCGCTCCAGACTCTTGTGCCGTAAATGGCTTCTCCGTTGACTTTTAACCAGTCACCCATGTCTTTTAGTCTTTGTTGCATAATAACCGGGATTCTTCCGTCGGCTGTGGGTCCGATGTTCAGCAAGAGGTTTCCACCCTTGGCTACCTTCTCGATCAATAAATGAACCAGTTGCTCGGAGGTGGCATAACTTTCCAAATTCTCATTGCGGTTATAACCGAACGAACCGCCAATGCCCCGGCATTCTTCCCAGGGATGTTGCAACCCCTCCTTTACGCTTTGATCGTGAACGAGTCCATATTCAGTCGTATAGTAACCTCCATGCTTGCTCCTGGTCTCTTTCCCCCAGCGGTCGTTCACCACGATTTCATCCTTCACTGCTGATTCATTGTACAACCAAGCCAGGAACTCGGCGCTCTTCCAGGTTTCGCTCGGGTAATCCCATTCTCCATCTGTCCATAGCACATCAGGCTTAAAGCGGGTCACCAGGTCCTTCATTTGGGGGATCATGTGCTCATCCACGTAGCGGTTTACATCCGATCTGTAAAGAGGATTAAACCATTCGTAGAGAGAATAGTAATATCCCATGCGCAGGCCTTTACTTCTGACCGCCTGGATCAGATCGCCCGCCAGGTCCCGGTGCGGGCCAACGTCAACGGCATTCCAGTTCCAGGATTGTTTGCTGGGCCACAGGCAAAACCCTTCATGGTGCTTGGAAGTCAACACCACGTATTTTGCGCCGGATCCTTGAAAGATGTCGGCCCAGTCATTGGGTTCAAACATCTCACACTTGAATTCATGCACAAAATCCTCGTACTTGGTTCTATCTCCATAAGTGTCCCTGTGAAATTTCTGAAACATAGCATTGACAGGAGACTTCGGATCCAACAATTTCCACCAGTACCATTCTGCGTACTTATCATAGACAGCGGCATCTTTAACCGGCCCCCAGGCCGGAACGGAAAAAAGCCCCCAATGGATGAAAATCCCGAATTTAGCGTCCTGAAACCATTGCGGAACTTCCCGACTATCCAACGACTCCCAATTAGGTTGGTAGGTCTTCTGGGCATTCACCGTCGAAGCAAATAGCAACAAGAGAATGACCGCTAGATGTGCCTTCATCGTTATCTCCCGAACTTAAAGAATCTGTTCCCCAGGAAGCTATTGCTTCCCGCTTTTCAGTCGCGCATACAGGGTCTGAATCTCCTCGAGCCTGGCTTTGCCATAGAAGTATGCGGCGCGATAGGTGTACGTCTGATTCTTATCCTCGAATGCCGGGTAGATCATCCGGATTGTTGCAGCGTGTGGGTGCACTGCGAGCTGGCTTTTGGCGAGCGGATTCAGAGAAAAGATAGCGAAGGTCTCACCAGTCTGCTTATTGGCGACGCCGACGAAGTTGCTCGACGCCGGCAGATCCACATTACTTTCGGGGACAAACTCTTCCAATGAGCGACCTTCGGCAAACCACTGGCGGAAATTTTCCGGCTTGTTGGATATCTTGAAGGTTACGGAATTCTCTAGCGCATAGGATTGCGGTTCAGACACGCCCGCAGGACTCAAGGAAGTTTCAGCGAGGTAATAGTTCGCATCGCCCGCGAGCGTGAGTGTGCGCTCCAGCTTCACCCCCTTGGGATAGATATCCGGCGCCGAGTATTCCAGGCGCACCACGGCCCTGGCGCCTCCCGCCGTGACGATGCGGAACGCATACGAGCGGTTGTAGAGGCCCAGCCAGCCCGCGCGTGTCCAATCCGGCAGATTGCGCATGTCTTCGGGCTCGACGCGCCTGGTAAAGTTGTCACGCATACCCCCGACCGAGTTGAAAGCGTTTGCACCTGTCGCCTTGTTAACGAAGGCAAACGCGCGGCCACCGTCATACGGGCTGACGAACAGACGCACCGCAGAGTTTTCCAGGATGATGTCCGGAAAACCGTCGCGGTCATAGTCGAGTTGGAAGGCGACGGCCTCGCCAGTGTGCCACGCCGCCACTACAACATCTTCGTGCGCCTTGTAGTCCCCGGAACGCAGATCTATCATAAAGCGATATGTTCCAGACTCCCCTTGGGGCGCGGCACGAATCTCGACACTCCGCTCGGCGTTCACGGGCAGCACTACCTGGGTGAATGAGGGTGTGAGCGCGAGGTTGTTGCCGGTTGCCGTGACCGTCACTGCCTGTTCATGATTCTGCCAGTTCTTTACGTGTACCTGGAAAACGGCTTTACCCGGCAGCTCCACACTGGCTAGCATCGGATGCTCGATAGGTACCTACACGTCCTCGCGCAGCGGGAAGGTGAGTGTCGGCCCCACCCTGAAGTCAAATGGGTGATGCACGGTCACTTGCGAATGCTGCGTCCAGGTGATGGCAGAATCCTTCTGGCGCAGCGTCGCGTCGAGGTCGACGGGCTGGTTTGGGGTGATATCTGCCGGAATTTCCACGGGGAAACTATATTCGTGGCGCGACTTACCAGGAATGGACACTTCGAGTGGTGGGTTTTCGGAACGAGAAAGCGAACCAGCTACGAAGTTAAGTTCGCCCGTGAGCATCTCTGGGCCGGGATTCTCCACGCGTACGCGAACGGCACGTGTCTCCCCGGCAATCCAGGGCTCGCGCGGTTCAACCGTGAGGCGTGGGCCTTCGTGCGGATAGGCGAGTTCGAGCGTGCGTAGGAAATGCGGTGGTTTCCCGCGCCCAATTTTCACGATATATAGATGCTGCCCTGCATCTTCCTGAATTGTCGCGGGCTGCCTGTCGAGCGCGGCGCGCTCGGGCCGCCGAGACAGCCGCAACGCCACTTCCCCGTCCGTAGGCGCGGTAAATTCCAGCTTCAGTGCCGCGCCATCGTAACTCATCTGGCTCAGTTCCGCCGTGGCGAAAAAAACTTCATCGGTCGGCTCGATTCCCGGCGCCATCTGCCAATAGGAATTGGCGAGAGGCACGCGCACGGGCAGCATCAAAGATTCGCGCGGCGGCAGCGTCAGGCGAGGCAAGTGGATGGAGCGCTCCGGTGCAGCGGTCAGGTCCTTGGCGCGCGGATCGGTCAGAACGATTTGCGCCGTGCGGGCCCGTTCCACGCTCAGGTTGGTGACGCCCACAAACCCGTAGCTGTTTGCATCTGCCCGCTTCTCAAACGGCAGGCTGCCGGCATCTGCTATCAGCTCCGTCACGTACAGACCAACGTCGCGAGCTTTCTCCTCTTCCATCCGGGGATAAACCTTTCGTCCCGCACCAGCTTCCTTCATCAATGCGGGCAGCGCCAAGCGGGCCGCTTTCTGAGTTTCCTCTCGATAGTCGAGCGCCCCGGCTTTCTGCGTCCCCTCGGACATGAACTCTGTTCCGGCGGGCAGGCTCCACGTGGAAAAATCCGCGCCGAAGAAAATGATCTGCCCCTTTTGGTATGCCATGCGCGCACCCACAATGCGGCCTTGTACGTCGCGCACAAAAATCTTCACCTCTGTTTGCAGGTTCTTAGGCAGCGTCAGAACCGAGTGGAAACCTAAGGCTCGCGTCGTGGTCCCGTCGGAAAATTTAAGGGTGTTTTCGCCCGCCACCTGGCGCTCCTTGCCAAGCGGCGCCAGCAGATTGTCAAAGAGCTTCCCCTTGGGCAGTGAAGGGAAAATGACGAGTGTGCCACCAGAGCAGACGTAGTCGCTCAACATCTGCTGTGCTTTCTCCGAATAGAACTGCAAGTGCGGAAAGCGCTTTAGCTCTTCCTTGTTGTTCACCATGTTGGGTGCGAGCAGAACTCGGTAGCGCTGGAAATTCTCGAGCGGGCTGTGGTCAGAATCAACGAGCTCGAAATTGTAGTGCTCGGTCGCACCAGCCCACAACAGGCGGCCGGCCTGCGTCACGATGTGCAGCGCCTCAGGTTTGGTCATGGGCTCCTGTGGAAACGTGGCCATGGGATACACCAAGGCCGCGTCGGGCAGCAGGTGGGACGAGGCCAGCAGCTGTCCCATGCCTGCGATCAGCCGTCCGTTACGCCGCATGTAAACCGCGCGGTCGGCTTCCTGGCCGACAAGGTTTAGTGCCGCTTCCCAAACATAGAAATGGTTGATCCATGGCACAGCGTAGCCGGAGGGGTAGATCGTATCGTTGGGAGGAAAGTAGCTCAGTCCCTTCAGGCCGTTTTGAAACATTACCCGCGACGCCATCAGCGTATTGGATGGATCCGCCAGGCGGGCGAATGTATCGTCCAGCACGGGCCACCAACCTGCCTGGAACTCGATGTGAGCTGGAATGAACAGAGGCTGGGTCTTGAGAATCTCAAGCAAATACTTGTTCTTAGCTGCTTCGGCGGGGGTTGAGTAGCCGTCTGGACCCGTCGAGGAATAATCCTGCCCCTGGTTCCAAAACGGTTCAGGCAGTGCATCGCTTGCTTCCGCATTCAAGCGCATCTGTTCCGCGTCGAGGAAGTAAATAGTGGGCCGGTTATCGATCGCTTGCTTGGCGAACTGCCGCAGAGTATCCATGTACCTCCAGAAATTCGGCCCGTTGTAGTTTGCGGCACCGATGGCCTGGTCATCATCCATCTGCAGGGAAAGAATCGGCCCACCGCGGTCGACGAGAAAAGGAGCAGAAACGCCGAGCACATCCTGGAAATACTTGCGCGAGTATTTCAAATGCGTTTCATTTTTGAGCCACTCGGCAGCGGCTTGTTCCGAATGCTCATACTGCAACGCCGACCAGCGTAGGTAACGGCCTTCCAGAATCGCCTGCACGAGATTGCTGGGGAGGCCATCTCGCGTCGTCAGTGTCGTGAACCGGTGGCCATCGTAACGCGTCAATCCACCGCCTGCGGTGCCAATCCACAACTGGCCCAGGTGGTTGCCGGCC
>JBGOTQ010000365.1:0-7587 GCA_041476565.1 Terriglobia bacterium
CGAGGTTGGACGAGAATATCAATCACGTCACCATCCTGGTCGATAGCCCGCCACAGATACTATCGCCTACTCTGGATAGTCACGAACAGTTCGTCCAGGTGCCAGGTGTCGCCCAAGTGACCCTGTCGTCGCTTGAGTTTCCGAGCGTATTCGGTTCCAAACTTTCGACACCACTGTCGGATGGTTTTGTAGCTGACGATGACCCCACGCTCTGCCAGGAGGTCTTCCACATCTCGGAAGCTCAGGCAGAATCTGTAGTAGAGCCAAACAGCATGGCTGATGATATCAGGTGGAAATCGGTATCCGCGATAGCTGGGCACGTTGGTTGTCATCTACCCAGTCTGCGCGGATCTTCTCAACTTGACAATACCCGTGCCGTCCTTGCTACGGGTTCCGCGCGCTTTCACCTGATCTCCGGTGTTCAACTCCTCCAAGCGGCTGGCGCGGGCGTCGCTGAACCGGATGGAATCGGAAGAGTAGCGCCGGAGCTTCACGTCCAAAGGCAACTCCAGCACCACTGCCTTACCGGATTTCATGTCGCCTACTCGAATCGTAGCTTCCCTGGAAACAAGGTCCACCGTAGTGACGACGCCTCCGATGCCGCGTCCTTCCCAGTCGGCCCGCTCGGCTTCCTGCTTCTTGGCCAGATCCGCCTTGCTCATGACGACGATCATGTCGGCAACAAAGGAATTGGTCGTGCCACCACGGTGGCACCGTACGAGAATCCGGTCCCCCGTCGACACATCCGCGGGAGTGATCCGCGCTGCGCCGCTGAGGTCTTGCGACCCGGGAACGACCCGGAGAAAGCGAGTCGAGTCCTGAAACTCGATTCCCATCTCCGGCCCGGCCTTGGTCTTGAGAGTGATTCGCTTGGCCGATATTTCAATCGCCAGGATGACACCGATCGGGCGTCCGGATTGACCGGTTGCTTGCGGGGACGCAATAGGCTGCGCACCCAGCGTCACGCAACACATCAGAACGACAAAGCGGTTCTGCCTAGGCCATGTGAACTTCATGCGCTCTGCCCTCACTGTATTCAACAGCCCTCAGAACGTGAACCTTATCTGCAACTCCAGGCGCCGGTTATTGGCGTTCTCGGAGAAGATTGCGTTGCCGGAGCCGGCGGGCTGATTGGCCTGGCCGAAAAGGGGTGAGGTGATGTTGCCGATGATCGGCCCGGGATTGTTGTGGTTGATGAGGTTGCGAATCTGCATCGAGACCACCAGGTTATAGCGGCGATTTGCCGTGGCGGCGCCGCTACTCGCGCCGCCCAACGAGAAGGGGCTGCCAGGTTCTCCACGGCCCGGCCCGCCTGGACCCCCGCCAGACCCTCCGGACACCCCGGCGGGATTGGTCGAGACCGGCGCGTGGCCTTCACGCGACCCGAAAGTGAAGGTCTTGCTGACGCGCATGTTCAGCATGATCAGGCCGGGGCCGCGGCCGAAGTTGCGGGGTAAGAGCGGCTGCCCAAGCGCCGGATTCGGATCGAGCAGTCCATAAGGCGTTCGCACGACGCCGGGCTTGGTCGGGTCGGTTGCGATTCCTGGCCTGTCATTGAAGAGCGTGTCGCCGAACAGATCCTGGCCCGCCGTAATGTCAAACGGTGGCCCCGTACTGGCAGTGAACAGAGGGTTGAATCGGAACCCCCATTTGACATTGATCGTGCCGCTCAACGACACCCGGTGGCGCGTGTCGATCACAGCGGGACCGTACTCGCCTTCCATGCTGTAGGGGTTCGCCGGGAAGGTTCCGAGCCCGTCGGTGTCGCTCAGCGCGTGTCCGTAAGCGTAAGAGCCAGTGAGCGAGAGGTTGCTGTTCACCCTGGAGTTCACGTTCAGGATCAACTGATTCTGGTTGTATCGCCCGGAGGACTCCATCTGAACGACCAGGCCTCGTCTGCCCAGCGGATAGACACCACTGCCTGGAACGTCGGGGTCGTAGGTGCCTGGAAGGGGAGCGTTGAGGTCGCGCGATCTCAGCATGCGAACTCCATGCGAGTTGGCATACGTAACGGCCATCGTGGTATTGAGAGGCAGTTGCCGCTCGAAACTTACAGCGGACTGCATCAGGTACGGCGCACGCAAAGCGGGGCTGATTGTCTGGATTGTGCTGGAAGGCAGAGGTCCGGGAAGCGACCCAACCGGCGGCACAAGCGGATAGAAATCAGGATTCGGGACAAAGTACTGCTGCTGAGTGACCCCATTGTATCGCTCGGTCGCGAGTACGCTGCCGAGGACAAATCGGTCGTAGAACATGCCGAATCCGGCACGGACGACACTTTTAGGCCGGACGCCACCTGCTCCGCCGCCTGGCGCCCAGGCGATTCCGACCCGAGGCGCGAAATCGGCCCAATCGTGGATATTTGTTTGGGTCTCGTATCGCAGTCCGGGACTCAACGTGAGATTGGGCCCGATCTTCCAGTCGTCACCGGCAAAGACTCCGAGGTCGATCTGGTTGCCGGAGACTTCCGCGTTGCCCGCGTTGATGCTGAACTGTGAGGCGCCGCCCCCCAATTGGCGTATCTGCGAGGCGGGGAAGCCGGCCTGCTGGAAATATAGAGTGCGTTGATAGCTCTCGATGGAGCTGATATTGGCCATCACGGGCTGGCCCGAAGGGTCCAGGACGGGCTGGAAGCTGGCGTTCAGTTGCGGAGCCAACCCTCCCGAGAAAGTAAACGTGCCGGCATAGTTCTGCGGGGAAACGTTCGTTTCGGCAGTTGTCCGGAGCCGGATGCCGAACCGGATCGAATGCGTGCGGCGAAGTAATGAGGTGTTGTTCTGTAATTCGAAGTTGTTCTGCAAATCAGTGGTGCGTCCAATGGGACTGCCACCGCCGTTGAACGAGCCCAAAACCTGAATCGCAGAGCCCGGCAAGTTGGCCTGCGAGACCACTGTCGGCTGGAGGTACTGGAACCTGGTTTCATTGATGATGTTGTTCGTGGCCACAGCGGTCTCGGTCACCTGCAACGTCTGGCCTATCGCGTCATTGTGGTAGCCGCGCGACTCCAGGTTGAACCCGCCGGTGCCGGTGTTGCGCACAATGTCCCGGTTGTAGGAGTAGCGCACACTCAACGTGTGGTTCGGGCTGAGCTGAAAGTCGACACGCGGGCTGACGTTCGTACGGCGGAGTTCCGCCACGGGAGTATCGGTGAATGGCGTGACCGCTAGCGTGTTGGGATCGACGATCACGGCGTTCACCACGTTCCCGTTGTCCACCCATTCCCTCGCGAAGGTCAAACTGAATGAGGCGCGCTTTCCAAGGGGACCACTCAACATCTCCCGGAGCTCGTGCAGTTGAAAAGAGGCTTTCTCAGCCGCATAGGGATTCCGCGAGTTCCATTTGTCAGTCGCGAAATTGTAGCCCAGGTCGGCGTGGAATTTGCCGGTTCCCGGCTTGGTGAAGATTTCGATCCGGCCGAATCCAAGTTTGTCGTATTCCGGCGAAAAGGGATTCTGGTTGATCCGGATTTCACGTATTGAGTTCTTATCGGGCAACTGGCCGCCACTGAATCCATCAATCAACATCGCTCCGCCGTTCGGCCCGGCTGCCGGGCCCGCCAATGCCTGTAGATCCGCAGCCAAGTCGTCGGGGTTGTCTGAGAGCGCGTCCAGATCCGAACCTCGCATGACGACCGCGCTCGCGTTCCCTGATGCTTCGGTGCTGAGGGTTGGTTTGGAGTCCTCTTGCACAGTCACCTCTTGCTTTTCTGCCAGAACGTACAGCACAAGGTTCAGTGTCTGCGAGGTTGAGCGAAACGTAATGGCTACCGGTTCACGAAGTATCAACTGCGGAGCGGATGCACGAACGGTGTAATCGCCGGGAGGGAGATCGGCAAATACATAGTTGCCGTCGGCGCCGGTTTTTGCAATTCTGACGCCGGATGGACCGTTGAGTTCTACTGTTGCGCCAGGGACGACAGCACCGCTTTCGTCGGCGACCTGGCCCCGAAGAGCGACCCTCTGTGCAATGACGGACACAGGCATCAGGACGAGGAGGAAGGCCACGAAGCAGCGGACTGCGAGGCGGTGGCTTCTTGAGGTGTGACTGCAGCTCTTGAGGTGTCTCCTAAAAATGAGGAGCAATTCAATCTCTCCCGGGTGAGACTGTCTCGATTTGAAAACAATAAGCGTAAAGTGCATCGTAGACCACAAATTCCCGGTCTAGGACTTCACGATCATTCTTGAGCCCCAGGTAGCGGAAGCCTGAAGCGATGGCCTTCAGGCCTGGTGCTTCCGGCCGGCCATAGAGGTCTTCAGTAACGTCGGCACCATGCACGATCTGCGCCAGCAAGTGGAGAGCCGGGTCATTGATCTGGTACTTTCGCAAGATGGCTTCAAAGCTACATCTACCACCATGGTGGCCAAGTTCCACATCGCCCACATTAAAGGGAATGGCTGCTTCGCGCTGTGCGGTTGCCAACACTTGGTCAGCAGGCACAAAAAGAAACTCGGCTTCTGGATCAATGAACCGTTTGATCAACCATGGGCAAGCGACCCGATCAACTTTTACCTTTTCCCTCGTTATCCATTTCATTGGTCGTGTCTCGTTCAATTAACTGAGATGCTGCGTATCAGAAATCTATTCATCAAGGCACATATCCAGGCGTGGACCTGGATACTTCCTTCCCATTCCCAAGATGTGAAGAAATGCTGAGTTAGGGCCATTCTGGAAACGGGAAGAGGCGGCATGCAGATTCATTTGATGTTTAACCTCCAAATTTCTGTTCCCTGAAAGCCTTAAGGCTTTGTCACATCCAAGGCACTCTTTAGTCCCTTTGCCAACTGGGTGGTAAAACTTTTCCCCCAGTAGTGGAGAAACAGGTACCGCGGTTGCTCATTCGTCATGTGGTGGTGAATGGCCACGATATTGATGTCTGCTGCACGCAAGGCCTTCAAGACCGGCTGTAGCTCGCTCTCTAAGACCGCAAAATCCCCATCGACAAAAGCATTATCGTTACTGCCTGCAAAAGCTGCCCACGTGTTCACCCCCATCTCCTTGCCAACTTCACAGCCACCAGGCATTTTGGCCGTTCGCCCAATGACGACTTTGAACATGCCGCTATTGGCTTGTCCCTTCTGCCCGAGCATCTCTTCGATGGCTTTGCCGTCAATGGCGCTCTCATTGGGGATAAGAGGACCTTTGAACCCCTTTTGGGGTTGAGGGTTGGCAGTACGGATCTCTTTAATCCTGTCCTGGGTCTCGCGTACCCCTTGCGCCAGAGTGTCAAGAGCGCCCTCTCCCGAGATGTGCATGAAGTAGACCTTGGGATCGTCATAAAAGAAATGGTTGTGCAAAGCGGTGACCTCCAGCCCACTATTCAGGGCGGTGCTCATCACCGGGTTGACTTCATCTTCAAACAGGACCAGGTCTCCCATGACCATGGCCTCCTTGGCCATGCCCTTCTTGAAAGCTGCCCATGAAGTCAGTCCCATAAAGGGCTTCATTTTCCAGCCGTCCACGGTCACCGCCACATCGGTCCTGGGAAAGCTCGCTTTGAAGACACCTTCAGAAGCAGTGAGTGTGCCTTTGACGCCTGTGATTCCTTCGATTTTCTTTGTGTCAATCCCTATATCTTGCGCCTGCCCATAGGAGACTGAACCCAGTCCCAATGCGATAGCGGCTATTAACGGAACAAATCTATTTTTCATTCTCATCCCCTCCAATTTGTGCCTAAGTCTCTATTTGAAGAGACATCCATTAGGATCTGTCGGACAGAATCGTCTGAAAATCTTTTTCGGAATTCATCTGGTGTTCCGACCTGGATCAGGCAGCCTTTGGAAACGATGGCCATTCGATCAGCAACTGTAACGGCCTCGTTTTGATCGTGAGTAATCCACACAGCAGTGACACCCAATTCCTTGATCCACTGAAGTACCTCCTGCCGAAGCTGACCTCTCAATTGAGAATCCAGGCTGCTCAATGGTTCGTCCAGCAAAACCAATAAGGGATTCCCGACAAGAGTACGGGCAATGGCGAGACGCTGTTGCTCTCCACCAGACAAGGTCTCCGGAAACTGATCTTCAAAACCGGAAAGCTTGACCAGGTTCAACATATTGCTCACACAGGCTGTCATAGATCTTCTCTTAACCCCTCGGGCAGCCAAGACGAATTCCAGATTGCCTGCCACGGTCATGTGCGGCCAAAGTGCCAGATCCTGAAACACAAATCCTATCTTTCGGTCTTGCGGAGGGACCTTGGTTTTTGAATTCTCAACCACTATTCTCCCACCTATTTCAATTGATCCCTGGTCTGGCAATTCGAGTCCGGCAATCATTCGTAAGAGGGTCGTCTTGCCGCAGCCAGAGGGACCCAAAATACAGAAGACCTCGCCGGCATGGACTTCAAGGTCCAGGCAGTCTATGATCTTTCGTCCGTTGAAGGATTTTGAGAGTGCTTTAAGCTTCAGGAAGACCTCGGACGGACTCATAGGTAAAGTCCTCTCGCTTCTTTTGCAGGCAGCCTGCGGGGGCGGAGAACCATCCCACTCGCAATAAACAGGGGAACCAAAATCACAGTGGTCTGGAACAGGCACAACGATGCCAGTACACTATCCGGGCTGTTGGCGATGGTGGCAAAGATCTTCATTGACAGTGTCGATCTACCGGGTGGAATCAATAGGATGGTGATGGCAACTTCACCGAAAGCCAGCACAAAGATCAGAAAGCCGACCGCCCAGAGACCCTTCTTCAGGTTGGGAATGACAATTCCTCCAAAACTCCGCCACCATTTGGTTCCGTGCACAACCGCAGCTTCCTCCCAGGAGATAGACAGCTGGCGGACATTCTCAGCCAGTAACAAAGCGGCCATCGGAGTAAAGCGTGCCACTAGCCCTATGATCACAATGCCCCATGTCCCATAGAAGGCCATAAGTCCAGGCTGGTTCCAAAGCCGGACCAGTCCGATTCCCAGGACAGTACCCGGCAAGGCAAACAGCGAAATCCAAACCGCATCTGCCACCCTCTTCCAGCGCACATTCGTCCTGGCTCTCCAGTAACCCAGGAAAAGTCCGAGACCAACTGCGAGAACTGCGGCAGCCGCAGACAGGGCAAGACTGCTCCAGATTTCCGCTCCGGAATTACCCATTGATCGCCACAGTGTCCCGGGCCTGTCCACTTTCATAGCCAGGCTGAGGATCGGGAACAGGACGCCTACCATCAAGACGGCGAATGAAAAGAGTCTTCCGAAAGGCAACCAGCTCGAGGGCGTCATGAGCGGACTCAAACTGAGGCTGCGCCTGGAAGAGACAATCCTCTCGCCGAGAAGCCACCGGATCGGGTAGGCAATGATCAAAATGACCACCAGCAATGGGGAGGCTGCGGCCGTGGCGGCCCCGAAGTCATAGAAGGCACTAAACTGCGTGTAGATCTCAATGGCAAATACCCGCACCCGCAACAAGGCTGGGACGCTGAATTCTGCCAAGGATAGAATGAAGACCAGCAGGAATCCGGCGGCGACGGCGGGAAGCACCAGTGGCAGAGTAACCGACCACAGGGTGCGTTTCCACCCCGCGACCAGCCAGGCAGCTTCCTCCAGTCGAACTCCAACGCGATTAAGCGCGGCTTCCGTAACCAGCATCGGAATTGGGTA
>JBGOTQ010000366.1:0-7552 GCA_041476565.1 Terriglobia bacterium
AATTCCGTTGACCTTTTCGTCGGGTGGATCCATTCCCGGCCGGTACGCCGATTCAGAAGGGAAGAACAGTAAAACAGTCCCTGGTCCAAACGAATCTGCTGAAGAAAAAGGGGATTACCAATAGACCATAGTAAGGTGCCATCCCCCATCTTTTCAAAGACGGGAGGTAATTGAGCAGGAATGGCATGCCCCATTGAAGGGACTGACTTGTGGTCTGAGTTCCCTAAACCCGCGCCGGATCCGGGTTCAGGGGTGCCTGATCCAACCGCTGGCAGGACACTAAGACCTGTCATGATTTGGCCAAATCTTCTGCGGCTTAGGTTTTTGTCGGAGTGGTCATGAGTGCGCGAGGCCATAGTCGAATCCTCAAAGTGATATTTCTGTACTTGTTATACTAGGTTGCATTCAAATGGTTATGGAAGGCGTTAGAATTGCAGATCTCCCCCTCACCCCCGTGCCCCTCTCCCGGCGGGAGAGGGAGGCCGCAGGCCGGGTGAGGGGCTGGCTCAATGTATCCTCTTGTCTGCAAGTTGGTATTAAGCCCTTGCGTTTGATACCCAGAACTATGCCCTGGATCATCACCCAAACTCATGCACAGCCTCGTAGAGGGCCACTATGTTCCTGGTTGGAGTGTTGGCCTGGATATTGTGGCAGGGAGAGACGATGTACCCTCTGCAATCCCGGAAGATGTTGAGATTCTCAGAGACTTCCTTCCGGACATCCTCTGGCGACCCGAAGGGCAAGGTCTGTTGGTTATCAACGCCGCCGTGAAACACCACCGACTGGCCGAAATCCCTGGCCAACTCCAGGCGATCCATTCCGCGGCAACGCCATTGGATGGGGTTGAGTAGATCGATCCCAACCTCGATTAAATCCGGCAGCAGTTGCCGGATTGCTCCGTCATCATGGTGGAAAACCTTGACTCCGTAACTGTGCACAAGTTCAGCCATCCTGGTCAGCCAGGGTTTGAGGAACCGCCGAAAAGTCGATGGACTCATCAGCAGTGATTCCTGCGTACCTAAATCCTCTGCCACATAGACAAAGTCGATCAGGTCACCAGCCACTTCGAGTGCGCGCCGAACGATCCCGGCGTGAATCTCAAAGATCCGTTCCATTGTGGCCTCGACCAATGGAGGGTTCTGGACGAGATCCTCAAAGGCCTGTTCCATCCCGCGCATCCGGCAGTAAAGATAAAAAGGCTCGTAGGAAGCCCCCAGGATTGGGTATCCTGCCCAACTTTCACATTCCCGCCGAAAGTCGCTCACATCCCAGTCCCTAGGGTCGGGCCAGGCAAACTCTTCGATGTCAGCCACCGAGTTGGCACGTGCCAGAGGAGATGTGGCAACTTCCTCGTAACTTCCCATTCCGTCCCCATAAGGAATCAATCGAGTTTCAATCTGCCAAACGCTGAATAGGGAAGGCGTATGCCAGGTATCCTCTTTGGCCAGGGGGTGCCTGGGGGCGAGATAGATGCATTTATCGATATCCAGGCGCTTCCAGAGTTCCCGTTCTGACGCACAATCAAGATCCTTAAGTAATCGGCTTGTGACCTCGGCTGTTCCCCAGTAGTCACAGGGGACACGGTCCGGGTGTTCGCCTCGGAAGAGCGCCTGCCATCGTTCTCGTGGGGTCATCAGGCAATTCCTTTCAGGGGGTTAAAACTAGGCGTCGCGCCGGTCTCAGCCAGACCGGACCCAGTAGTCCTGAGGCTACTGGTTGAGTCACCCGGTCTTTGAGATCGGGGTAGGGAAGGGGAAGACTCGCCGCCAGACGCATCCGGTTAATGAGCCGGTTCGTCACTCGGATCTCCAGTTCGTTTTGACCTGCCCTGACCCAATGCCTGACATCCACGACAAAAGGTTGTTTCCAAAGCACTCCAGCCGGTTCTCCATTTACCAGGACATCCGCAATATCGCGGACGTCTCCAAGATCCAGGCTGAATTGGGCTGTTTGGTTCACGTAGATCTCAGCAAGGCTGAACTGTGTCCGATAAGAGGCTGTTCCAGAGAAATCTTCAAAACCTTCAAACTGGGTCCAGCTGACTAGATTCTCCAAAGTCCCGGCGGGCTTCCCTTCTTTAGCCAAAAGCCAAGGGCCAGTCAAGGCAAGGGGCGCGGGTAGGTCACTAACTGAAGCTCGAAGAAGTCCCTGGGAAGTTCGTAGGAAGAAACTGCCGTTTCCTGAGACTTCTCCTTCTGCGCTCCTGCCGTCATCATTAATTGTGGAGATATGGTCAAGGTTGGATGAGTGTGCTGAGACCACGGGGTTGCCGCTGAAGACTACAAACAATGAGCCCCAGGGTTTCAGATTAAGTTGAGCTTCGGTCAGGCTTCCCAGGGATTGATAAAGGTATAAAGGTCTTACTGCGCCCGTCTCGGGATCAAATAGCCTGGGATGGAGACCCGCAATGCGGAAAGTAACGCGTAACGACTTTTCGCGGTCACTGACATTGGCGATGAAATAGATATGCTGACTGCCGGCGTCGCGATGAACAAAACCCACGTTGTTGTCTGGTGGGTCAATTTGCAAGTCGGGTGTGACGACTCTGGAGATCAGTCGAGGAAGGAGATGAGCTTGCGGAACCAGAGACTGAGCCGGGTCCGGAGGGATATAGACACCTTCACCCCGCCCGCAGAGATTTCCACGGGCACGAGATTCTCCACGCCATGGAGCCGCAGTCGGATCTTGAATACCTCCAAAGATTTCGCGAACCAGTCGCCGTACACGCCCGGTCTCAGTTTCTATGTTCTGAAATCCGGGAGAAACGTCCGGAAGGCGATCAGTCCCTACTACAGTCCCGCCGGAGCGGCAGAAGTCGCGCAAACGATGCAGGGCCTCTGGCTCTATGGTTTTTAGTGCCGGCAGTACCACCACCCGGTAGCGCATCGGTCCCGCGCAAAGCAGAGGCCCATCGATTCGAGCCTCTTTGATCCGACTGGCATTGATAAAGTCGAAGCTGAACCCACCATTTTGCAGGGCCTCGAGTATAGCTGAACTGCTGGAAACGCCTTTCCCGCTCAAGTGAGCTTCGAGGGCGCCTGCCAGATCGAACCAGTCTCCAAAGGCGTCTGACCAGACGTCCTCATAGGGCAAGTACACGGCCACATCGATGACCGGCGCCCCCTGTTGCAGCATATAATTGGCCCGTCGAAGGTATCCGGAAAGGTACTTCAGGTAAGGCCACCAGGTGTTCCCGGGGCTGGCATTGGTTGCGGCATAATAATACCAGCCCGGAGATTCAACCCAGGAAGGGGAGAAAGGAACCCCGTGATAGTTGACATGGTTGATTCCATCAAGGTAAATGGCGTCCGCGGCGGCTTTCATGTTTTCGAGGGTGACTAGGAAGAGTGGATAGCGCAACCAGGTGAAACTCTCGCAAGAGACCTCGTTTCGTCCATAAAGGTGGGCAGCCGAGCTGGCGAACTTACGGTCACGGATGTTGATGTGCCGCCGATCTTCAGGACCATAGGTTTCCCCTTCGGGAATATCGTTAATTCCGTAAGCCTCCAGGATATCGGCGGGCGTCCCGTGGGCTTCGATGCGCGTCTTGAAGCCTCGCCCATAGGCCCAGTCCTTCAAAGGGCGGAAGAAATTGTCTAGGGCCAGTTCAGATAAGGTGAGTCGGAAGTCGTAACGGACGTGCTTTCCAGTTTCCCCCGTTGGGAAGAAGATGGCTGCCAGATAGGGGAGCAGAGAGTAGCCCCGGCGTCTCTGGAACTCTCGCGGAAGATCAGATGTCCAGTTGGAACCGAACACCTCCCAGCTGTCCATCGTGATTGCCCACGCACCTTGAAGGGAGGGGGCCTGAACGTCCCCATTGTGCTTCAAATGCAGGTCGAGAGCCTCGCGGTTGAAGTGATCCAGGACAAGGCCTTCTCCACCTGGAGATGCCCGCTTCACAGACATTCCAATGTACCCGCCAATGAAGGTCATAAGCTTCCAGCGACCCGGCGGCACTTGCCATTTCACGAGTTTCCCTTCATGGACTTGTGCCGTGAGGTCACGCACAGTCACCAGGTCGAGCCCACCCTCGGCATTAACCTGCGCAAGCTGCACTGCCAGGATTTCCTCTGGCGCTTTGGCCTTTCCCGGTATTTCACCTGAAAACTCTCTGGGCCCCTCGATATCCAAGGCAAAAAACTTCAATTGTCCGGCTCCCATTTTCGGAGGGATATACGGACCTCCAAACGGCCAGCCTGTCCCCAGTTGTGACTCTGCAACCAGGCCGAGTTGCCGGCCATACTTCACCGTTTCACGTACCATCTCCAGAAAGCGTGGAGAGAGGTAACTTGCATTTTCTATGCCGGCGGGAGATGTTGCGGCTGGGAATGAGTAGACCGGATAGATCCGGAACCCGCCCAGGCCAGCGTCCTTCATGCTGTCCAGGTTTTCATGTATGTCCCTGGCCGTATAAGGACATCCAAACCACCACCAGAAACAAGATGGAGCGTAGACGACCGGCGGGGTAGCGAAATTCTGTTCAAGCTCTGTCTCTGGGGGCTTACACAATGAAGCCTGCAGCCCTTGAAGGAAGAAAGTTAGAAGAACTAAACTCTTGAACAAGGAACCGTTCCGCATGAATACCGCTCATTTAGAAAGAGTCAGCCTGAAGGCCCCGGATAATTGAATGGAAAGCCTACAGCCTTCCAGGAGGGGATTAGGCTCTTTTATGAAAATGCGGTTTTGGTGGAGGGTTGCGCTCCGTCGCGATCGCGGCCCCGACAAAGCGGGGCCCTCCAGCATTTTCATCCGCGGTGCTGAGCTCGAAACCGTCATGGGACACTCCAGCAAAAAGCATGTAAAACAGTGTTCATGATTTCTTCTGTATCCTGGCAATGGCGCCCAGGCATTGTTGACCGTACGCAAGTGTACAGGCCGGGGTCAAGGGACGGGTCTGGCCCAGGAACTGGGCTGGGCGACCCGTACTTTGAGCCATCTCCGGGTTATTGACCCCCCAGCTTGCCCACGAGTCTCCCCGGCCGTATGGGTCGGAATAGAGGTTCAATTTGTCATGGAGCTTGCCCAGAATCCCGGCCGCAAGCGCAGCATACCTGGGCATACCCGTCGTCTCCGCCAGAACAGCCAGCGCATAAAGCACCAGCGGAGTTTCTCCGACGTCCACAGGCTTTTCATCATTTCCCCCAAAAAGGTAAACCAATGCCCGATCAAGGGCCTTAAGGATCTCACCCTCGGGGCGAATCGCATAGTAATCAGCCAATGCCACTACCACATGTTCGACAAAGCCTTCTATATTGTTTTCTGGAGACCTGTCCAGGTACGCCCACCAGCTTCCATTCGGGTTTTGGAGATTGAGCAAGGTCTCAGCGGGGACCTGCGCGGCGTTCAAGTACTGTGCCTGACCCGAGTAAGAGTAGAACTGGCACATCATGTGCAAGTAGACTGAAACCGTGCGGGCGTCGGCATGGCTGAAGTCCCTTTTCCGTTCCCGCAGTCGCTCGCCACATCGATTTATCCAATCCCAGGCCAGAGGATCACCGCTTGCCCCGGCCCAGGCCAGTAACCCCAAGAGCCAGGAGTGGTCAGGTTCTCCAGCTTCGCCCAATGCCAGGTAACAGTGGCCATAACTGTGGGTCCACATCCCCCAGTTCGGGTAATGAGAAATATCAACGTCGAGCAGGTGGCGGGCAACAAGCTTGGAGCGCTCCCACGCCCCAGGATTTCCGCTTCGGAAATGATAAAGCAGCAAACCCAGCAAGGGATCCCGCTCGTTGTTGTGCCAATAACCCTCCCTCGGCATCTCCCCCATTTCGCCCCACTTCGTACCCGGATGGCACATATAATCTGTTGAAGGGGTCATGTACTTGAAATCGCCATAATCAAATTTTCCATAGCACTGCAGGAAATCAATGTGGCGGTCCAACCAGGCAAAACTCTCATCAAACAGTTGTTCGAACTTTGCGAAGCGTTTAGGATCGCGAGGCCAGAGGGGCCCCAAGGTTCCCGTACCGGTCACGTAAACAGGGTCGAGATGGCCGCGAACGGGGCGAAGCGATTTGCGCCACCATTTCTTCTCAAATGATGGCATCTCCCCATTCCCGGCCCAGACACTTAACACAATCTCCTGGGTCTTGGCCATCCCTTGACGCGAATCCAGACAGTGCTTTTCAGCATCAATAAAGGCTACATAAGGATGGGGCATGACCGGCCAATATTTGCTGTTCGAATAGGGTTGTTCCTGAAAAGGATTTCGTGGGAGCAGCGGTTTGGTTACCAAGTGGTTTATAGCTCGTTCTGGCCACAGTCCGACACTCAGCTCACCTGCCTTCACGAACAGTTCATTTGGGTATTCCTCCCAGAAATTTGGGACCCAGACTCCGAGGCTCCGGCTGGAGTTTTGAACGTAAAGCCAGCCAGGACAGTGTTCCCCATTGCAGCCCCCGCTGGACAGATTCTGTACACGTCCATCCGGGTTCAACGTCTTGGCCCAGTAGCGATTGCAGTCGTCCTGAAGCAAGTAAACCGGCCAATCCTTCAGGAAAGGGCCATCATAGACCCCTCGCTCGCAGCCAAAGACCAATCGCTGAGGAGTAAATTCGTAAGGGAAGACCATTCGAATGTCGCGCAGTTGTTCCGAGGGCGTAGCGCAGGTGTTGATCCAGGTGACACTCAGAATCACTTCAGGTCGCTTCCTGAAGACAGTCCAGCGGATTGCAAAGTCAAATAGTGCAGTCCCATCATGGGCGCGGCACCTTCCTTCGAACCGGATGGCTGCGCGCACGGGGCCTCGCTCTTCAATGATGATTTGCCGTGCATCTCCAGCTAGCGAGGCACGAAAGGTCTTTCCGTCATGCCGGGTGAGAACCAGGTCGCCGAAAGGCACCCCCTTTGAAACCTGACAAGCCTGACCGTCGGCTCCCCTTGCAAAGAGAGTCGCTGTGTTTCCTCCAGCAGAGTTGAGAAAGGTCAAAGCAACTTCTCCACTGTCAAGAGTCAAACCCTTATCACCTTGAGAAACCAGCTCAGTTTCATCCGGTGCTTTTCCTTCCTTGAGGATGTACGTCCCAGGGCCGGAGAGGGCCTCAAATGCAACCGCCAGCCAACGAATGCTCCCGTCAGGCCACGCCATGGACACTCGGGCTTGTGTGATCACAGGTTGACCAGAGGGGGAGAAGACGGCCAGTTTCTCTGGGCGGAGAAGTTGGCCCCGGGCAAAAGGAACACAGGTTTCGACGGGAGCTCCGAGGGGTGGCGGTCCGGCTGGTGATTCCGCAAGAATAGCAATAGACACTGGGGGTGAGCTGCTCTTCATTCCTTGAGTGTTTGTCAGGCGGCCGGAAAACAGCGAATCGAAAGGAATGACTAACCCTGTACCAAGAGTTCGGCCTAAAAAGTTGCGGCGGGAAAGACGACCGGAGTTACTGATCACTGGAGATTTCATGCCTAGGTCTTCTTCCATGGATGCTTTAAATACCGCCCATCATTGTTGGCGTCATTCTGGTTGACAGGGCCGTGGTTTCCTAAAGTCAACTCCCGGTGAATCGCCTGTACAACTGCGGGAGTTGATCTGGACGTACGACCACATATTCGTTGC
>JBGOTQ010000367.1:0-7526 GCA_041476565.1 Terriglobia bacterium
CTCAAAGCAGTATTTGCGAAACCATCCAGGCACAGATTGATACACTTCAAACACTCGGTCGTCCGCGTAGCGGCTGTTACCACCGAAGAGCTCATCGCCTCCATCACCAGCGAGCAACACGTCGACTCCGTTTTCTTGCGCCAGACGGGCACAGTAAAAAGTGGGAATGGCCGAAGCATTCCCGAATGGTTCGTCGTAAGCTTGAACCAACTTGGGGATAAGTGCCGCCGTGTCTTCCGGGGTGACGAAGTATTCGTGGTGCTGCGTCCTAAAGTGGCGTGCCGCGATTCTGGCATATTCGATTTCGTTGAAATAATCTTCCGTGAACCCAATGGAAAACGATCGCGCCGACTGATTCAGGGCCTTTCCCGCTAATCCCGTTACAGTGCTGCTATCGGTGCCGCCACTCAAGAAGCATCCAATACTCCTCGAAACATTATGACCGTTGTAAGTTGCCTGCTCGCGCACCCCCTTGGAAAGGAGCTCACGGAGACACTCGGAATAGTAGCTGACCGAACGACCATGGTCCTCTTCGTATTGCATTCGCCAATAGCGGTGCAACCGAATACCCATCTGTGAATAGAGCAGGTAATGTCCAGGGGGAAGTTTCTTGATCTTTCGATAGATCGTTCCTGGCGTGGGGATGCAGCTGAAATAGAGATACTGATAAACGGCATTGAGGTCGATCTGTCGTGGAAGGTCTGTCACCGTCAAGAGAGCCGCGATGCGTGATCCGAAGATGAACCGGGTATCGTCGTAGTAGTAGTGCAGGGGCCGGATGCCAAAGCGATCGGTCGCGAGCAGCAGATGCTTCTCGTTCTTATCCCAAAGCGCAAAAGCAAATGGTCCTTCCAACCGCGAAAAGCATTCCAGCCCAAAACGACGATACGCGGCGCCGAGCAGGGCAGCTTCGCCTGAGTCCTGGGAAAGGCTGCCGCCGAGCGATTCTGCCAGTTCCCTGGCGTTGTAGAACTCTGCAGTACACACCGTCGCCAGAGACTCATCTTCGTAAATGCTGCGAGCTCGATCAGCGTCCTCGCCGGGAAGTGGAAACTGCTGGTAGACCCCCAGCCCGACACTCTCGCACTGGACGCAATAACGGGCGCCCGCGTCTGAGTGGAGCGGCAGAGCACCCGTCATCGCACGCAGCAGTTCAGGCAGCTGGTGGTTGCCTGAAGTGTCGTTGACCAGTCCACAAATAGCGCTCATGAATTTCCAAGAATCTCAGGTCCGACAGACCAAAGAGACAGCGTCAAGGTAGAACTTCGGATCACGGTTTTTTCAGGACCGCTAAAAGCCATCCCTTGAGAAATTGCAGGCTATGGAATCTCGTGATCAGCCTTTCATAGCTCGTGGCCAGCAGAAACAGGAGAGGGCTAAACATGAAGTAAGAGGGATACTGGCTGAGATAACGAAGGGAGACGACCTGGAATCCGCTTTCCGCGGCAAGTCGGCTGACACTCCTGAACGAGTTCGATCGGTAATAGGCTGGGAAGGTATCTTGCTCCTCTCTGCCCTCGGTTTTGGAGACAATCCAGGGATGCAGTCGATTCGGAATCACCTTAGAAACGGCAGTCGTGTAGTCAAACAAGTTCGGGGTCAAAAATATAAAATATCCCTCCGGCTTGAGGACTCGATAGAGCTCCAAGTAGACTCGAAGCGGCTCCGGCAAATGCTCCAGAACGCTCCGCGACATGATGACATCAACCGAGTTCGCCTCCAGCTGGAGATTGGCCAGATCCCTGTTGAACAGTTCAAGCTCGGTGTTCAGGACAGCCGGGTCAAATTGAACCAGGTCCGCGCCGATTAGCCGCCCTGCCTTCCCTCGAAACTGCTTGAGGACTTCAGCCTGCCTCCCACAGCCCGCATCCAGGAGAACGTCGCCGGGCTTGACGTACTGCTCGATTTCCCTTTGGAAGATGCGGTAAGGATGGTCTTCCGACCGGTAGAACCGCTCCTTGAGCCTCTGAGAGTAGGTTCTGGAGGTCAGAACTGACACGAAAGAGAAATACATTAGCAAGTGCTTTCAGATCAGGTGTTTCGAAATTAGGGGTCCTACGGTGTTAGTCACAAGCAGTGGCAGGCGCCGCCAAATCTGAATGCCCAGTGTGAACTTCGGGTTCAGAGGCGACGTGTCTGGCATGCACTGGCTTTCTACCAGTACGTACTGGTATGGCAGGTCAGTCATCACCATTCCCCAGCGCTTCTTGAAGTTGAACGACCCACTGCCCTTCTTGCTTCGGCCAAAGTCGAACAGCCGATAGCCGTTCTCACAACCGTACTTGATCAGCATCCAGTACATGAAGTTGTTCACCGCCAGCCGGTTGTACTCCTTGATGGAGCCCCCGTAGTAAGGGATAACTTCTCCCTGATAAAACAGAGTCCACACTCCAGCGACTAGCTTGCCTTTCCAATGAACTGAGAAAATCTTGCAGTCGGCCCCGAATTCGCGAAGGCCGCTCGAAAACAGTTTCTTGGAGAAGACCGGAGTTCCCAATTCACGCACACTTCTGGAATAGACACCGTGAAACTCGTCAACGCCGATCGCGTCGACACGAAACTCCAGGTCGTTGCGAATGCCTTCCCGGATTTCTGCCCTTGTCTTTCTCGGGATGGCCTGATAAATCTTTTCAGGGCCATCCCACAGCTCCTGCCGAAACGTGACATACAGATCCTTGGTCGCCAGCGACGGCTCAGCCAGGGCATTCTGAAAATGCCGCAACTCCAGAAATCGAACTCGCTTCTGCCGAGCCAGGCCAGCCGCGTTGTGCAGCAGCAGCACTGCTGCCTCGTTGGATCTGGCAAGCACTCCGCCATAAGCAGCCTGTGGAGTCGAAATTAACATTTTCCCAAACAATCGGCTGCGCACGAAGAAGAGCGGCAGAATGCCCACGACCTCGCCGGATCCTACATCGAGCGCGATCAGGTGACAGGGCTCATGACCGAACGCAGACGCAACCACACGGCTCCACGCCAGCAGGTGAAACACGGTCCCCTGTGGGTGTGATCGCACGAACCGGTCCCAGCATTGCGCGTGATTCACGGCCTCAGAAAGAGGCGTTACACGAATGGCAGAACCTTCAATGGAGTTTTCAGAAATCGAGACACCTTCTATAAGTGGCATCGCTTATATCAAGAATACAATATGTAGATCGTCCCGTTTGCCAACGGGGGGGTCTGGGCGCATCACTATCGAGACATCTTCCTCGCGCTTTCGACTCGGCTGCCATCGCTACAAGACCGCTCTCCCCACGCCACCGTCGCCGCCGCTTTGTCACTCGACAACGTTCTCAAAGCTCCATTTCTTAATGACAGGCGTGGTCTTGACGTGCCCCGGGAGAGACGCGCGCAGTGCCTGAAAGTTTATTTCAAGCTGGCACAAATCGACTTCCAGCCAGGTGGGACGTTTGCCATTAAGGGAGTTTGGGAGGCTCATCGTCGAGAAGTGGGTATTCCGGAAAATGGTTTTGCGGTTGCCGAGTTGAAACGCTATTGGTCAAGACAAGATCAACGGCCCCTCTTTTACTTCGGTGCGAGAAGAAAATAAATGTTCTCTCGAAACTTGCGGGACCTGGGCTGTGCAACCCGATCTCGGTTGCTTATTTGATTCTTCGGCGATCTATAAGTCACTTCTTCGCGATGCAGCTCCGCCGTGACTCAAGCGATAAATGGGCGCCGGCCTCTACCTGGCCTGTGCCGAGAAACCAGCGCCCTTCCACTTCGGCAAAGAGTGTTTCAGCCGCCACAGTCACCAGCGGCGCAAACTCAAAGCTGGCCAGGAGCCTCTCAAAGCGGGCTTCGGTCTTGTGCAGGTTCAGGTAGTGCCGGAACCGGGAGAGCCGGCCAACTTTCTGAACCGGTTGATCGGGATCAAACTCCCACGGGTGTAAATAGAAAATAACCGGAAGCGCATCCATCTTGTTGAGCCGACGGATGCATAGGTGAGTCAGCATGTAGGGAAAAAGGCGAAAATATCCGCCACCAGAAATCGGGAGGTTCAGGCCCCAGAGTTTGAGTGTGGAAAGAGGAAACTCTAGAAGCTCGTAACCTGAGGCGAGCTTGATCCGGATTGGATGCCTTGGCGCGTCGGGAATTCCATAGCGATCATGCACAATCGGAAAGATGCTGGAATCATACTTAAAGCCCTCTTCTGCCAGAATCTGCAAGGCCCAGGCTGATTTCCGGGTAATAGAGTAGCTCGCAGCACGGTAAGAACACACGGCACATCCCGTGATGTCTTCCAGGACGGCCTTGGCGCGACGCGTTTCGCCTCGAAACTCTCTGGGTGTTTGCTCATAAACCAGACAGTGGCTGTACCCGTGACAGGCCACCTCATGGCCCTCTGCCTGAATCACTTTCACCAGCTGAGGATACCTTTCGGCAACCCATCCCAAGACAAAGAAAGTTGCCTTCGTCCCTTTCCTGGCCATGCATGCCAAGACCCTCGCGGTATTTTGTTCCACACGGCTTTCAAACTGGTCCCACGATGTCCTCGAAATATGCGGACTGAAGGCGCTAACCTGGAAATAGTCTTCAACGTCAATGGTTAATATGTTTCTCATTTCTCACGCAATCTTGTTGGCGAGCAGACTAATGTGGGTCCGTTGTACTCGAGTTTCAGAGTGGGAGGATTTGCGCACCAAGGGATATGTTTCGTTCTGGTGAGATCCGTGAGTTGTATCTGTTCACACAAATGCTTGACGATTCCCGGGCTATCAATGCGCCTACTATGCCAAACTAATGCTAATCGTGACGACTTACAACTGCGTAGTCACCCTCTGATGTATGAACTAGATGATGATTCGTTCCAAACTCTTGTTGCCACCGTTCCAACACACTTGCGGCACTGGGTGTTGTGGCATCGTCGAGCAGAACCTCCCCAACACTTATTCCTTTGCTTGCAAGCAAGGGCAAGAGGCCATAACGCCCTTGAATGTGTGCTGGGCCCCAACTCTCAAATACAGCAGGTCCATCGCAAAGTACCAGTTCAAAATGCGGCGGGAGTTCAACCTTATCAATGTCGTACCATACATACCCGTCATATTCCCGAAGTGCCGCATGAATGAGTCTCACGTTTTGAATCTTGTTCCCTGTCAATCTGTGAGTAACAAACTGAACCCATTGAGAGTCTTGCTCCAGGGTCCAGACTGCAAGATTTCGTCTTTCAGCAAGTACTCCTGCCACAATTGTGGTAACCCCACTCCCGCACTCGAGGATTGGACTGCTACACTTCTCTACACGAGATGCGAGCTCAGTGATGTAGGTTAAATCTGCCGAAAAAGACTCGTTGCCCCACGCACGGTGAAGTGCCTTTAAGAGCTTCCTTTCAGTTGTACTGCTTGCGCGCAAATTGTTGATAGAGCAGTGCAACTGCCAATCATCTATCTTGCGCTTTAGAGGATCACAGACGGTTTGTCTCACCGCACGCTTCACCGGTACAGGGATTTTGGATTTAATGTACTCCAGCATGATCTAGATTTAGCGAGTGATAAGCATTTGAAAGGTTCTACAACGATTCCAGGTTTCTTCCGACAGCATCTGTCACAGCTCCTGGCAACACATATCTTCCTCCGCTGAGAGCCCAGTATTTGTAGTAAGTGCTGGCAAACCGGATCACGTAGCCATAATCATCGAGTCTTGTCCAATAAATCCAAGTCGCAAGCCGCAAATAGTTCCGGTTCGTAATGGCATCCGGAAAATTGTTGGCACGCAGCATCTCACGGGCCTGTTGAAGGAGGGTCTTCCTCTGCAGACTGGCCCAGTACTTCGAGAAGCTATCGTCCCATTGATAGCCCAGAGTTTTGGTGGTTGGGACAGGACATGGTTCGTGGCCAGGATAGGCCTGCCACGGTACAGACTTGACGACGGGTGGAAAGTAATCGAGCCATCTGATATAAAAGAGGTGCCGAAGGCACAGATCGATTGGGCTGGAGAGAACGGCTTCCAGAAAATGCGAGTCATAAAAAGGAAGGTGAAGCTCCAGCCGATGCACATCGATGCTCTCGAAGTATCCGGCCAGATGGCGGTGCTGATCATTTAGCATCAAGAAGAGATGAAAGTTGCGGGCTGGATCGGCTGAATGAATGTCGTCCAATTCCTGGCCAATACCTTGTCTCGGGACGTTGGCGACCATGGCTGACACGGGCGGCCTCAACAAGCGCTTCACCACACTGATCTTTTGCTCTCGCAGGAAACCGTCGATGGCCTCTTCTTGTTTTCCGGCACGCATCAGGTCGACGACCCTTTGGTTCAAGTAGACGTGTCCCACGCCAACGCTGCCACCGTCCCCACTCCACGCCAGCATGGGACGCTCGGCGGGAAGGGTCTGCCGGTCCTTCGAGGCTTTCCAGGCCTCCACGACAGCAGAGGTCTTGCCAAGAGTGTCGATTAACTGCGGTTTCATGTCGATCTCTTGATGAATCGTTCCCACCTTTCTAGCGAACTCAGCGGCGAACACCTGGTCCTGCGTGCCAGGCGGGGCCCAATTGCACGTGTGTACCGCCGTACCGTGGCTGCGGAGGACAGCGGTAATGCAACGGGAATCAAGCCCGCCGCTCAAAAACCCAAAGGTGGTCTTGTCGCCCCGAAGCCGGATGCGGATGGCTGTGTCGAACCGATCGAAGGCTTCTTTCAGTTGAACTTGTTCAGACGCTGTGGAGGGCGCGAGCCGGTCCCACCTCCAGTATTGGAAGCGAGTGATTTTCGATCCTTGAAACTGGATGACTTCAGCGGCCTTGAGGAGAAACATGTCGGTGTAAGGAGTGCGGTCGGAAAGCGGAAAGCCGAAGGAGGCAATTTCAGAAACACCGCGCAAATCCATCTCTTTAGGGACGGCCGTTAGTTCTTCCAGGATTCGCAATGCTGTGGCGAAGAAAACAAAATCGCGTCCCTTCCAATAGTAGAGAGGCCGGATGCCCAGCTTGTCGGCCATCAGGGTGAGCTTGCCCCTTGCTGGTTGGTAATGAACCGCACAGTAGACACCTCGCGTTTTCGAGAGAATCTCCCACCGATCCTGGTCCCACTCTGTGTGCAACAGGTGCAAGTCCTGGGTTCGAGAACTTAGATCGCGATCGTTCCGCTGAACCAAAGGCTCACCGGCAAGCATAGACACCGAACCGCCGGCGTTAATCAGGAAGGCGGGCTCCCCGTATGCCCCGATGTCCACTTTGGCCAGAAACACGCGTTCGTCACGAAATTCCTTCACGGTGTCAGCGGGATTTCGCGAAATCACTCGTCGAATGGCGTCGCAAGCCGCAGCAGAGAATGGGGTGCTCTTGTCACGAGCAAGCATACCTGCCAATATTGTCATTCTTTCCTCGCAGATTTTAAACTGCTTCGTGCACGATTCCTCGTCACTCGGACTCCAGTGTATTGGGAAAGTGCCCGAAGTGAAACAGCTTTCACTACACCGGGCCGAAGCTTCCGAACGCCCTCGGCCAGGATCAGCTTCTTAGCCTTCGAAAGAAATCACGGAAAATCGCTATGCGTTGGCGGTGCAATGTCAGAACAATGACCAGATAGGAAAC
>JBGOTQ010000368.1:0-7497 GCA_041476565.1 Terriglobia bacterium
ACGGCCGACTATCGGGAAGTACTGCGGGAGATGTGCAGCTACGGCGTGCTGCGATCCATTCTCATAGGTGCGGTGGTCACGCTGAGGAACGTGGCGTTCGAGGTGCTCTTCGGTCTGAAATGGGGGGAGTACGGACGGTACCCGACCGTGGTACTCAAGGAGAAGCGCCAGGCACTCAAGGAGCGCTTGGTGTCGAGCCTGGGGATGGAACTTGGCGAGTCGCCTGACTTCGAACGGATGTACGTGATCAAGATCCGAAGTTCTGAGGAAGAGATCATAGAGGAGCTGGCCAGGTTCGGCCACCCCAATGCAGGGTTCCTCAACCTGCGATTCATCCAGGTTAGACGGATCGAGGGAGTGCCCAACCAGGTCGGATCGGTGATTCGATACAGGATACCACTCATGGGGTTAGACGCGGAACTGCGGCTGACGAAGAGGGTCGGCCTTGCGACCTTGCTGTACCAACTCGACGAGCGGCTTGTGAACCAAGGCCAACTCATCTTCAACGTCGCGCCAACCAAGGACGGAAATAGCAGGCTGTCGATCTACACGGCCTTCGATCACAAGAGAGGCAAGGGCTTGGCGGGACGGATTGTGTGGGAGGGAGCCAGAGTGTTGTTTCCAGGATTCGTGCACGACGTCGTGTGGAACCATGCCCTGTGCACCATCAAGGAGGAGGTCGAGCGGAAGCACGCCTATGCTCCCAGACAGTAGCAAGCCTTTCTCCTGCAGCAGGGTTACCTTCGACACTTCGCTGTTCGTTTGCGCCCAATGACTGCGGATCAGGGGTGCTTTTGTCGCCTGGGCATACTTGCAGTAGTCCGGATACTTGGTGCGATGCAGCCGTTCCTCGGCGATGGTCCTAGCGACGATCACCGTTGTACCCGCCATGCCAATCGGAACACTAAGAATAGTAATTGTGAAGGTTGTAAAAGCGGGATCATGCGAGTCAGCCTTCGAGGACACGTTGGACCTCTTCGAGAAATCTTGGAACTTTAATTCTTGGGTCGCCTTCACCCAGCGTTTCCAGAGGAAAGTATCCACGGTACCCGCATTGCCGCAAGATTTTGACGAGCTTCTTGAGATCAGTTTTTCGTTCCTGACCTGATACATTGACCTCTTCCTTGATTTGCCAGTTCACGGCGTAAGGTGCGCAGCGGGCGATGTCTTCATAGGGATCGGCCGTGTGAAAACTACCGATGTCAAGGTGGACGCCCAGCCACTGAGAATTAACCAATTGCAGAATCTCGATCAGCTGATCAGCATTCTGGATGAAATCGGCATGATTCTGCAGTGCCAGCATAACTCCGAATCGCGCACCATATTCAGCGCACTTCTTCAGGGCCGTTACCAACTGCCCCAGCACTTGTTCTCTCTGGGAACCATTCGGCACCCCCTTGCCGGAAAAAACACGAAGTACGGGGGCCCCTAGACGCGCGGCACACTCGATCCATTGATTCACGAGATCGATGTCTGTCTTGACCCTGGCATCGTCGGGGTCAGTGAAATCGTTGCGCACTCCGGTCCCGCTGATGTCCAGTCCTAACAAAAAGGCTTTGCGCTTGATCTCGAAGAGGTAATCGTTTTCCGGTATTTTCGGATAGCCCGGGAAATAGTAGGCGGTCGGATCGACAGCGTCAAATCCCGCCTGGGCACAGAATTCCAGCACCTGGTCCAGGGTCATTTTGCCGTTACTCAAGAGTTCGTTGAAGGAGAACAAATTGCAGCTCAGTTTAAGTCGAGGACCGCCGACTCGCTTGATGGGTGATTGGGCCACAATATCGCTCATTCCTGCGACAACAGCAGCTATAGCCGGGACACTGCCTGCATTTCTAAAGAATCTCCTTCGGTTCATATTGACCTCCAGGGAGGTAGCTGCGGATGAAAATGCTGGAGGGCGCCGCTTCGTCGGCGCCACGGTCGCGACAGAGCGCGACCCTCCATCAAAACATGTATTTTCACGAAAGCCTCTCATGACTCTCGGAGGGGCGGCGAGCCAAGCACGTACCAGCCTACAAATGTGTCCCTCATGGGATCGGTCCGCACCTTTGCAGCCCTTCAAGTAATTTCAGTATCTCCGGGCGTTTTCGGGCTGACGTATTCAGCTCGAGAAAGTGTTCCATGTGTTTGCGAGCTTCAGCGCAATCCCGTCGAGCCCACTGGATCTTTGCCAGAAGCAAATAGGGACCTGGAGCTCTTCTTCGCGCCAGCGCGCAGGCAGTCTCAGCGGACCGCAAGGCTGTGTTCAGGTTTCCCATTGCCGCCTGGGCCTCCCCTAAGAAGACATATGCCGTCAGCCACTTCGGGTCGACCGCCAGGGCACGGTTGGCCACCAACAGCATCTCCTTGTAGCGCCGCGCCTCCAGGTAGGCCGTTTCCAGATGCGCGTAGGGCAGCAAATATTTTGGGTCTTGCTTGATGGCTTTTTCGAAGGCGTCTAATGCCTCCTCTTCCCTCCCCAGTTGCAGATAGACAAGTCCCAGCGCGTCCCATAGAAGGGGCTGGGTGCCCGCCGCTACTGCCTGTTCGTACAGGCGCGCCGCCCCAGCCCAATCCCCCTTGGCGGCCAAATTGTTTGCTTGGCGCTGTTTCTTCTCCAGCTCCCGGTCTGACTGCGCTGAGAGTTGATCGGCAGTCACCGTTCTGAGTGCCAATGCTCCAGCTCGCCGTTTCACCAGAATCACCGCCGCGAAATTTTTCCTTCCACTCGTCACCGTGACTTCGTCCTGCACAACGGTAAAGTCGCCGAACCGTCCCCGTATCGTATAGCGTCCCTCCCGTATCTTGTCGAATGAGAAAGTACCGTCCGCCCTCGTCGTCTTACGGTACTTCGTCTTGCCTTGGTCGATCAACTCCACGGTCAGGGGGCGAAACGGCGGTTCTCCATCGGCTTCCCGAAACGCATATCCCTCCAGTGTCCCCAGCTGAGCCACAGCCTTCTGTTCGATCCCTCTAATCGACCGGGGTGAAAGAACCGGGATTGAACCATTCCCAGCCAGTTGGACAGATGACAAGATCAGGCAGTTCCCACAATGCAGGATCGCCCAAAGCGTGGCTTGCCACCGAAACATCGCATTCTCCCGTTCAGTCTGCCGCAGAAACCGGCCTCGCGTAATCCTAATGGACAGCAAAAGACAAGGGCCTACCGAAATTCCAGGATGGCGGTCTCTCGTGCCGGAATAAACAGCTGCGGTCCCGAAAGCTGAGTCTCTGCACGGCGATCGAGGATGCGAGTGAAGGAGAAAGCAGGCTGGAGAATGACCCGCACGTCCCGGTCGGAGTCGTTGTAAAAGTAAGCCAGCCAACGATTCTCGAGAACAGTCACGCGATACTCAAGATCGGGCACAACGTCCCCCTCTTCGCCTGCCACACGAATGTCGGGCCTCAAACCGACCTTGTCTGCTACAAAAGCCAAGAAACGCCTCCAGCTCAAAGGATCCAGTGGAGCGGCAAGCCAGTAGACTGCACCGTGGCCCTTGGGCACTCGAAGCAATGCGGGCGAGCCATCCTGGAAGCGAGCCAGGACCAGCGAAGGGTCACATTCCAGGATTTGCCTGCCTCCCGCAGCCTGGAGAGGGGCTCCCCCCGCGGTGAACGGCTTTCCTTTGTCTTGCCAGAGAGACATCTTCGGTAGATCAGCGAGGTTGTAATCGGTCACCAAGCGCTCCCCGCGCTTGAGCTGTGGAGGCTCACGCCCAATCAAACGGGCCCCGAGAGCGTGAAGGGTTTCTGACGGTCGGGTGTACTCATCGGCGAGCAGAGAATCGGGAGATACGACCGCGGTTCCACCCTGCTCCACCCATTGCAGAATCCCAGTGACCACGCGGGCAGGAATGAATTCCGCGCCGGTCAGAACAAGAATCTTCTTTCGGCGCAAGTCGCCAGCCAGGATCTTCTTCTCCGTTGTCAATCCGGCGTACAGACCGACAGATTGGGACGCTTTGTAAATGCGGCGCAACTCGGAGAGATAGGGAAAGCTGTCCGTTTCGCGAGACTTCTCCGGCACTTGTTGAAGCATGGAAGATTTCGAATATAACAGCACGACAGGCCGCGGGGCACTGCCGAGCGCCGCGATCTCGCGGCTCAAGCGGCGGAGGTCCAAAGCGTCGCGCATGGCCTTCGCGATGTCCCGGAGAGGAATGGTATAACTTTGCGGAAAGGAAGAAGCCCATTCATTAATCGGCTCGTTCGGATTCCATTGCTTCCGGTTGTTCCACCACCACATGGAAATGGCCGCATCTCCATGCAGGAAACTGGGCAGAATCTGATGGACCACACCGTGATACTCGAAGTCGATGACCGGCTTGTTGCCAGCCAGGGCGTGCAAATACTCAGGCATCAGAGTATCGAGTTCATAATTCTCTTCCAGGACGGCGCCTGTGATCCCGGAATCCGCGAGTGCCTCCTCGTCGACGCCTGTCCAGAATGCAGGGCTGAAATCAAAATAGGGCGACCCGACCGTCAGGGGTTTTGAGGGTTCCCACTTCCGGATTTGGTCCCGCGTCCACCGGACCTGCTCTAAGAATCGATAGAGATTGAAATTCGACCAGTCAAACCACAAGGCGTGGTTGGAGGCTGCTTCCTCCTGCCTCGGCATAGGGACCGCAACGAAATTGGCAAAGTGCGTTCCCCAAATGGAGTTGGCAGTTCCCACATCCGCGTACTTGTGCTGCAGCCAGTCCGTCCATAGGCGCTTTGTAAATTCGCAATAGCAGACGTAGGTGTATTCATACCCCAGGTTTTGGACAAGATGTTGATGGTCGCCGGCATTTGCCTGCTCGAAGGCTTCGATCATTTTGGCCACAGCTTCGCGGCTATGAGGGCTTTCCAGGCAGACACTCACTGGGGGTCCAACAACCTCCCAGGAACTGCGATCGCGGATAATGTGGTCGGCATGGTCCCAACCGACCCGATGCGTTTCGGGATACTTTTGGTAAGCTTCCCAAATCGGCTGACGTTCGACATCGTGACGGGTCCCGCCGGCCACCAGTTGCGTGCCGTAGTCGGTCTGGCTGTTGGCGAACCAGCGCAACAGGGGGCCTTGCTGGTTATAAAGCATCCCAAAAAGGAGGATCGGTGCATCACCCAGGCGGAAGTAGCTTTCGCGAATGGCAAGCCTCCCGTAATCGGGAACAGGTGGCACCTTACGCTGCGGGGCCTTGCCCTCGATCATGTCTTGGAGTTCCTGACCGGCTTTGTGTGTGCCCTCCAACAGGAAATCCAGTGCCTTGCGCTGTTCTTCGGCGCGATTAAGCCAGAAAGCAACCAGGCGGGTGTTGAGCGCAATCTGGCTGAGGAATGGATAAATCTCTGCGTACGCCGTCTCGATTCCGTGGGCTCGGGACTGCTCGATTCTTCCGCGAAGAGCGTCCAGCTCCAGCGCCAGCTTTCTTCTCAGGGCAATCAAGCTCGGCTCGGATTCTTGAAAGAGGAGTTCACCATAGGGTTGCTTCTGAAGTTTCGCTGGAGCCATGCTGAGCCGCGGTTTAGAGAGACGAAAGGTCTTGTCTTCGGCAAATCTGAGCTCCATCCCGTCACGCAGAAACAAAGGCTGGAACACAATGCCCAGGTACGCGATCCGATGCGGATCAATGGGTTGCTCCGCGGGGGATCGCATCGTTTCCAGGCTGATTTCGACCATGTTGCGGCCGGGCCCAATCACATAGCCATCAAAGGTCCCGGCTGTATACGTTTCTGCTGGTGGATGATCGAGTCGGTTTGAGAGACGAACATAAACGGAAACTGGCTCTGGGTAAGGATTCTCGACATTAAATTGCAGCGATTTCCAGGCGCTCCAATCGGTGACTGGCAACCGCGTTGTCTCTAAGCCTGTGGTCGCATACCCCTTCCAAAACGTCGCTTCGATGACCGCATTCCCCAAGCCCTTGAGGTCGCAAGAAGTCCCTTTCCAGATGGACGATATATGGGGAGGCGAAAACAACTCGTCTAAGTTCCTGGTTGATTCCCCGTGTGCACAGGCCTGCGTCAGCGAAATGGAGCACGCGAGAATGGCCAGGATCATCAGTCTGCTCATTTCTTCCTTCCTCTCTTGAAAATCCCCTCCGACGGAGGGGAAGGCGCGCAAGCGCCAGGGGTGGGTTTGAATCGGAAGTCCGTAGCTTTCAACCCACTCCGGCGGACCTGCGGTCCACTACCCCCTCGTCGGAGAGGATTTTCATCATACGTTGCGCCCCCATGCGGGCATGAAAGGCTCTTAATGATTTGTCGCCGTTGCCGAATGTGCTTAATTCTCCTTGTTTGCATTTGGATTGTAGGCCCTATTCGCCATTTGAGGAAGTCGATTCCATAAAGAAGAGCACCCTCTTGCGCTCATCTAACGGAAGAGCCACCATCACAACATCCTCAAAGCCACTCGGCATCAGAGTGAAATTCAGGTGTGGGGATTGACCATTTCCCTTTGGATTTAGCTCCCCGATGAGGCTGGGCAGCTTCCCAATGGGTGTTTCCACAACTGCAGGATCCCCAATGTAATTCGTCTGTTACAGGGTAATTCTGGCTTCGCGAGGTGACGGCGGTCACCCGCGCGCCCCTCCAGTTGTAACTTCCTTATTACAGCCCATCATTAAAAAAAATCCTTGACAATGGAAACAATGGTCTGTAAATTAACGTCGTTAAGTTAACGATGTTTATTAAGAGAACGAGGTTATTTTAGATGGGAGTCAAGGAGCGACGCGAAAGAAAGAAGCTGGAGACCCGAGACAAGATTCTGGACGCAGCGCGCGAACTATTCATTAAGCAAGGGTACGACGGCGTGTCCATGCGCGAACTGGCTCAAATGATCGAATACTCGCCAACCACAATTTATCTGCATTTCGCTGATAAAGAACAACTTTTCCAGGAATTGTGCCGTCAGGATTTCGCTCGTCTGGCTCAAGTCTTTCAGGACGCTGAGATGCCTACGGACTGCGTAGAAAGGCTAATGCACATCGGCCGGACCTATGTGGAGTTCGGCACCCGCTACCCTAACCACTACAGGCTGATGTTCATGACGCCTCATCCTCCGGGGGAGCTTAATGAAGGAGACTGTGAGGTGAAAGGGAATCCGGAGGTTGATGCCTACGCGTTTCTTAAATTAACGGTGCAGCAGGCGATGGACGCCGGGTGTTTTCGCCAAGAACTGAAGGATACGGACCTGATCTCGCAGACCCTTTGGGCGGCAGTGCATGGAGTCATCTCACTCCAAATTGCCAAGTTCCATGAAATCTGGGTGGACTTTCGTCCCATGGAACAGCGTGCAGCGTTAATGCTGGATGTGACTCTGCGCGGACTGCTCAAGGAGGCCAAGTAGCCATGCCTCCTCTGGCACGACGGAATCTATTCCACGATAAGGTACGGCTGGCGGTGACGCTCACGGGAATTGTATTCTCGGTAGTTTTGATCGTAGTGGAGCTGGGATTGTTTGTCGGCTTCACGGTCACCACCTCCAGCCTGATCGACCATTCCGGCGCCGACCTGTGGGTGACCTCGAGACTTGTG
>JBGOTQ010000369.1:0-7485 GCA_041476565.1 Terriglobia bacterium
TGGTGAACTTGAAAAGGTCAGAGCAAACTCGTAAGCTCTTCTCCTCCATGGCGGTCTCCTTTCTCGCATCACAATGATACATCGCGTTAGACACGTGTCAATAAGGAGAAGGAGGTGTCCTGGACGCAGGATGCAAGATCAAACCGGCTGAGGCTGAATGACACATGTTTAACATCCTAGATCGAGAGATCACTTTCAGAATTCCGCGGGCAGCATCAGGCTACACTCTTCAAGGAGGCCAAAAAAAGTTCGAGGCAATGGACACAGTCCGGAAAACTCTTGCCCCACAAAGCATTCGATGTAAACTGTTGTGGATTTTCAGACTGTCGGCTAAGGAAAGGCAAAGACTTGCAGGAGGCCGCAATGCAAAGGTGCTGCTCATTCATTTGGAGGGTCACCGTTATTTTCGTCTGGTGTTTGGCCATCGACGTCGCGGGCAATGCAGCCGAGGCCCCCATTGTCAAGCTGGCGACTCTGGACGCCACCCGAAAGTATCAGACAATCGACGGTTTCGGCGCCAACCTGAACCCGGATCAGTGGCGCGATGGGAACATTAAACCGGCACTGGATTTGCTCGTTGACGACATGGGAGGCACGCTCTTTCGATTCGACTGCTTCGGCCTGGCCGAATGGCTCGATCCAGCCAAGCGTGACAAGAGCGGTCGGTTCCCGCCGGAATACTTAAGGGAAGTTTACACCCGCCAGGATTTCAGGGACGCTTGGGCGATGTTCCGCTACCTGGATTCGAAAGAGGTCAAGCTTTTCCTCAACGTGAGTGGCAGGGTCCCGAGGGCCCTGGCAGGGTCTGACGGACAAACTCTGACAGACTTCGAGGGCTATGCCGAAATGGTAGTCAGCCAGGCCAAATGGGCCCGCCAAAACGAGAAGCTCCGCTTTACGTTGTTGTCTCCTTTCAACGAAACCGATCTGGGATTTCCTGAAGGTCCCAAGATCCCCATCCGCTCTGCAATTCCAGCCATTCGGGCCATCCTGATGAAATTGGATGAGGCCGGGATGAGTGACGTCAAACTGGTCGTCATGGATGATGCCGGAGGAATCCTCGACTACCTGGAACCCATTCTCAAAGACACGGACCTGGCCCGGCGGATTGCTGTTTTTGCCACACATACTTATGGAAACGGGGGGGACGAGGACGGAGGTAACTGGTACTTGGAGCCAAGTCGCTTTGCCCGGGCTCTCACCAGGATTCAGGCGAGTTCTTTTAGAAGTGATCCTTTATGGATCACTGAGTACGGGGACCTGGACCAGTCGGAAGAAGTTGAATTTGGCGTGGCGTGGCGCTCAACGCGGCGTCTGTTGAAGTTCCTGCATGACGGGGCTTCGGCCGGGTTGGTCTGGGATGCTTACGACAACTACCACAAGCACGATTCGGCTTGGGCCCTTTACGGGCTGATAAAGACAAATCGTACGAATTGGACTTACGCTCCAAAGCAACGATTCTATGCCGCCAAGCAAATCTTCCGTTTTGTTCGCCCGGGGTTCCAGCGGGTCGATGTTACCCCGCCTCCCTCTGACCCTAAGGACGTGTTTGCCGCCTGGCACGCACCATTCAAACACATCCTCCTACTCGCCTTCGTTTCACCGGACCGGGGCGAATACACATTGACTGGTATGAGCACAGTCGAAAGCGATGTCGAGCTAAATGTGACCCTGAAGGGTCTTCCGGCAGCAACCCTAGGCAAGTCCCTGACCTATTACCGCACCAGCCGCCAGGAAGATTGTGTCCATTTAGGAGAAATCAGCGTCGAAGGATCCACACTCAAGGCAGTCATCAAGGAGAATTCCATTTTCACGCTGACGACCTTGAAATGAAACAGGGGCAGCAATTGCAATGAGGAACCAAAGCTTCATACGCGGTTTGCAATGGTTTTTCTACTTTTCTGTCATAGCCTTGCTTCTCGTACTTTGCCTCCACTGGTATCGGTCATCTTACTTTTACTACGACGACTTCAACTGCATGTTTCTGGTTCAACAACAGACCTTCTGGTCGATGCTGGGGCACATCCTGAACCCTCTCTCCGGTTATTTCCGGCCCGCTTACATGATGGCATACTGGGTGAACTGGAATCTTTTCGAGCTCAACCCTTGGCCATATCACTGGTTCAAGTGGCTGTTGCATGCCTTTAATGTGGCCCTAGTCTACCTGGTTCTGAAGCGACTCACAGGTTCAAGATACGGCGCTGCAGTTGCAGTTCTCCTGTTCAGTTACCAAATCGCCTTTCGAGAGATTTTCTTCAATTTCGCCTGCCTGGGTGAAGTGCTATGTGCTGCACTCATGTGGACTGGCCTCTGGGTCTATGCCAGAATCGGCACTTCGCTGAAAGGCCTTCTCTGGTGTTATGTCATTTTTTATTTTGCCCTCAAAACTAAGGAAATGGCCGTAACCCTGCCCTTACTTTGGCTGGCTTATGACCTGACAGTTCGGGAAGACCTGATATGTGCCTGGTGGCCCAGTCTCTCCGATGGAAGCTGGAAGACCATCGTTCTGCGACTGGGGCCACTCATCAAGCGGCTGACCATCCCCTTTGCCATGGCTCTCGGCTATCTATTACTCAAAGTCCCCGTGATGGGCGGACTGGTCCCCTATTCCCAAGCCTCGCCAACCCACCCCTATTACGTTGACTACTCCTTGGTTGATATGCCGGGCAGTTTTGCCTGGTACTTCAATTCACTATTTCGAGTCCAATTGAGCCCCGGTGATTGGTTGCTGATTTGGGGCCTTGCATTCAGTTTCCTTTTCTTGAAACGGTCAAGAGCAGCCCTGTTCTTTTCCCTCTATGTATTTGTCTCCTTTATTCCTGTGATCGTGCTGGTGAATCGACGCCTCCCTTACTACTGGTACATCCCTTCGTTCGGCATTGGAGGCTTGATTGCCTTGACTATCAAACAGGCGGCTGAGAGACTCCGGATCAGGCGCGCTTCCTGGTTGGTTGAAACGGGGGCTGCGATTTTATTTCTCGCTCTTGGCTACACCCACTACACCCTCCAAAAGCAATGGACTCAGCCAATGATGATCTGGGTAAGAAGTCTGACCGAGGAAAACAGGAGTTTTGTAGCGGGCCTGCAGCAACTACCACAACCTGAACCCAACGCCACAATTTACTTCCAGTCTGTCCCTCGCTATTTCGACCAAATTGGTGCCAGGTCTGTGGCCCAAGTTATCTTTCGAAGAACAGACCTGAATGGAAAGATCGTCTCAGAATGCATGCCATCTACAAGATACTGTGTTCAATTCGATAATCCCGAAGTCACCTTGCTGGGGAATTCCAACTTTAGGAGAGGCAATTCCACCACACCGCGCTAATTGATTGGGGTGAATGGGTGCCTGCACCACCAAAATCATTTCATTCTACGCTCTGGAGGCAATCATGAAAGCCCGACAATTAATTCCGTTTTTGGCATGTCTTTGTCTAGCGGTTTCCTTCCACGCCGCTGAGTCCTGGCAGAAAACGCATTACACCTCTTGGAGTCAAAAGGAGTGCCAAGAGCTCCTGACGAGGTCACCCTGGTCCTTCGTTTTTACCGACACTAGCATCTATGAACCCGCCACCAATATTTCTTCTGGAACAGGTGGCTTGACTCAAGGGCAGCAGCGGGCTTCGCAGGAACCGCAGACGGGGGAAAGAGAGGTTTATCTTTACTTCCAGTTTACTTTGCTGACTGCCAAGCCCATCCGGATGGCTCGTGGCCAGATGACACTCCTGAAAGTTCCAGAGGCGAAGGCCCAGGTGGAGCAGATGATCAACTTGCCGGTTGGAAAAGAGATCGTAATCCAGTTGTCTTACACCTCCCAACCCCCGGGGATCTCACAGATTCATGACATTCACGGCTTTTTCCTTCGAGCCAGCCTGGCTGAGTTCCAGGGGGGAACCACCCTGGCAAGTTCAGACAAGACTGTCCCCATCTCCGCCTATGTTCAACCCAATGATAAAAGTCCTTACCCCCTCTTGATTTTCCGCCGACTTGACGATAATGGACAGCCCTACTTTACCGGAAAGGAGAAGAGTATCCTTCTAAGGTGCGAATGCAGCATTCCCATTGCCTCAAAGGGAACGGCGGTACCCTTTCGAATGGTTGTCAAAATGGAACCGAAGAAGATGTTCTTTGAAAACGGATTTTGTCTTTGACTTGCTGGCTGTCAACGCGTTGAAGTGTGAACACTTAACAACGAATCAGGCTCCATGAGGCGCCCCAAATTTGTTTGCACCGTGTCCGATTTGTGTTATCACTAAAACCACACTCAATTTGATTTTTGGAGGGGATACCCATGAGCAAGATTATAGATGAAGTGTTGGCAGCGAATGCCGGCTACGTGAAAACCTTCGCTGACAAAGGCAAACTGTCGATGCCGCCAGCCCGACATCTGGCCATACTGACTTGCATGGACGCGCGACTGGATCCGGCCAAGTTTGCCGGACTGTCTGAAGGCGACGCCCACATAATTCGAAACGCAGGAGGGAGAGCTAGCGACGATGCGATCCGCTCACTAGTGATTTCCTATAAACTCCTGGGTACACGGGAGTGGCTGGTCATTCACCACACCGAATGTGGGATGTTGACCTTCACCGATGACATCATGCGAGGCCTGCTGGCTAACAGCCTGAAAACTGCTTCGTTCGATGGGAAATCCTGGAAAGACATTGGCGCCGGCCCCGGCTCCACGGAGGGTGAATTCATGGACTGGTTGACTATCCACGATCAGAACCAGAGTGTCGTAGCCGATGTGCGTCGGATCCGCAACCATCCACTGGTTCCTCGAGAGATCCCCATTCACGGCTATATCTATGATGTCCACACAGGACGGCTTATTGAAATCCCGGAAGCCCGCGAGGTCGGCAAGGCGCAAGTAGCCACTGCTTGATCGGGGGACAACGATTTCGAAAGCCGCGTTTTGAACCAGACTCCAGATAAGCTCCTCATCGGATACAGATTCTCCGTGCCGCTACGGAAGATTTCGCCTCAGCACGGAGAGTCTGCACTGCCCGAATGCTTGCGGGATCTTTTCGATCCAACCTCAATAGTCAGCAAACAGTGCAGGCCGCCTGAATTCTTCCGATAAGAAAGAGCGGAGGTGGTTAATACCTTTGCGAACCAGGCTGCTGATTTTGACCTTCTTGATTCTTGCAATTCCTTTTCTAGTGCTCATCGTGTGGCTGCCCGGCCACATGGGAGCACACTTGGGGGATGAAGTGACCCGGCGAGGACAACTTGCCGCTGAGGTTCTCGACAAATCGGCGATCGGTGCGCTGGCCGTCAATGACCAATCTGCCTTGAATCAACTCGCAAAGGGACTGATCCGCGACAAGGATATTCTCTACATTGTCTTCCTGGACAAAGACGGCAAGGTGCTTGCAGACAGCGGAATAGACAAGCCGATACTGGCGGGCTTGCAGCCCCACTTTCCAAGGGCAATACGGAGCGATTCCGGCTGGACCTCCGAGTTCGAATTCCTGGCCCCGAACAGGGAACCGGTCACTCACGTCTGCCGTCCCATCTACTACGAACAACTCAGGATCGGTACAGTCATGGTGGGGATTTCTACACGAAGACTGGAACTGACTGTTAACCAGTTTCGCACCCAACTGGCGCTGTTATTTGGGTTGTTCCTGGCCGCGGCTCTTCTGGCTGCCCACCTCGTAGCACGGTCCCTTTCAATCTCGCTGTCCAAGGTGTCTGAAGCGATTGGATCGCTGCCAGCTGAGGGCCTGGAGTCCGTGCCACTGAAGGATCCCGTCTTCACGGATTTGATTGAGAGGGTCCGCTCGGCAACCAGTTCTTACGCGGATGCGCTCAGGGAGCTTGAAACCCAGAAACTTCTCCTGGAAGCTGACTTGACTCGCCTGGAAGAGGAGAACGCCTTGCTCAATTCAAGGCTCAACATACTCCTCAAGCAGACCGCCCATCAGCAGGAAAAAATGAAGGTTGCCGAAACACAATCCCAGGAGCTAGACAATCTCGGAGCTCTCATTCAATTCGCAACTACGATCGTAGGGGAAGTTGAATCCTCAATGCGACATATTGGGCAGGGAGCCGAGCACTTGCACCAGCATCTGAACCAATTAACCGGCCTGGTTGACCAGCTCGAGAAGAGTGTCCGGCACTCGGCTGAGGAATCAGAGCAGGTTCGGAAATACAAGGAATCGATAGGTTACGAGACCGTGAAGCAATCCATGGACGAACTGGTTGCTACCATCCAGGGAGGAGCCGGCTGGGCTGAACAGCTGGTGGATCTGTTAAGACAACTGGCGGCGTCCAGCACTCCTAGAGGAAGATAGAGGATTGAAGGATGTGCAATCGCGCTCTCAAACGACGGTGCCATTGCTCATTCCTTCCTCATGGCTGGACAACTTCCGCGATTGTTGTTCACTAACGGAACGCTTCGTAGTTTATTCCCCCACAAACTGCAGAATCACCTCACGCCTACGGGGACGGTTGTCGAAATCGACCAGGACAATCTGCTGCCAGGTTCCCGTGAGCAGGTGCTTTCCGGAAAAGGGGATGTGCAAAGAGGCCCCGAGCATGGCAGCCCGGACGTGCGCAAACCCGTTTCCATCGCCCCAGTGAGCATTGTGTTCATAATGGGCATCCATGGGGGCAACCCGCTCGAAAGCTTGCTTCAGGTCGCGAATACAACCCGATTCGTACTCGATGGTAGTCAACCCTGCGGTGGAACCTGGCACAAACACAGTGACAGTGCCCTCCGACATATGGCTCGCGGCCAAAGCCGACTCTACCTTTGAGGTGATGTCAATAATGTCGCAGAACCCCTGGGTTGATACATGGATAGTCTTAGTCTCAACAGCCATCGTCAAATAGATACTCCCCCTCGCAAATCATTCTCGCAGGCCCGACCAATTTCAGGAGGCCGTCCGGTCTCCACTCGATTTCCAGGTCTCCGCCCTGAGCTGCAACTCGTACTTTTCGGGCCACAAAACCGTTGAGCACCGAGGCCACCATCGCAGCGCAAGCTCCGGTCCCTGAAGACATTGTGGCCCCAACTCCACGCTCCCAGAATAGCACTTCAATAGTACCAGGATTTACGATCCTGATGAATTCGACATTCGTCCTTTCAGGAAATGCCGGATGAACTTCAATTTGGCTCCCAATTCTCTTCCAGTCGAAACTTTCGAAGCTGTCCAAGAAAATCGAACAGTGCGGGTTCCCCATGGAGGTCACGGTAACAGAATAAAGCTCTTCCCCTACCTGCAACTTACATCCATTAAGCGAACTGGGCGGGGGATTAAGACGAAATGGGATCTTAGCAGGATCCAGGATGGGTAATCCCATCTCCACTTCGAAGGAGAAACCGGTACCGCTGGCACCAACCATGTGAACCCGTTTAATCCCCGCCCGAGTCTGTACCAACAGTTCCGCAGCGGCGTGCAGTCGTCGATGAAAAATGTGGGCAGCCAGACAGCGCAGTCCATTCCCGGAGATTTCTGCTTCACTGCCATCCGCATTAAA
>JBGOTQ010000370.1:0-7480 GCA_041476565.1 Terriglobia bacterium
ACAACAGACATCCCGACCATGATGGTTTTCGCGATGCCTATGCTGATGCTTTATGTAGTAGGGATCGGAGTAGCATGGCTTTTCGGGAAAAGAAGGAAACTCCCTAAAAAAGACTAGAGGGGACTCAGGTCGAATCTTGATCATGGCCGTTCTCGTGCAAATTCTCGGGAATCTAAGAAGCCGATAATGAAAAAGATGAAAGCCTTTCGTGAAAATACGGGCCTCAAGGTGGCCGCCGCGCTCCGTCGCGGCGGTTGCTCGGTCAAATTGGTCGCCGCTCGGAGATCGGCTCCCACACTCCCCCCAAGACGGACATTTTCATCTGCGATGGTGAGCTTGAAAAGGTCATGGGGCACTTCTATGAAAATGCGCTTTTGTAGCACAAGTTGGCAACTTGCGCTACTGGATCTATATGCGCGGATGGCGCGTCCTCGACGCAGGTGTTACTTTTATCCTTGGGTTCTTCAAGTATAATGCGTATGGCCGGCCTTCCTGCAGAGATGATCACTTTTCCGCATAGTCCGGAATCGATCCCGCCGATAAGAATAAAGAAAGACCTGGAGGGAACCAGCATGCATAGATCGTTCAATCCCGTCCTGATCGTAGCAGCTTGGATCGGTCTCTCTGCCATCGCCGGCTTTGGATCCAGTTCGACGGGCCTCACCGCGGAGAGAATGAGGCGTATTGTTGATTTCCAGGATGCCCTTAACCGTTCCTTTGGCTGTGAGTACGTGGTTTCAGTGGGTCAGATAACCAGGTATGCCACTAGCAACAGCGCGGGGATCATCCTGGTCGATAAGGACTTTATTTCGACCGTCGATAGTGGCAGCCTCTTTTTTGCCATCGCCCACGAATACGCACATGCCTTTCTAGGTCATGATCTCCAATTATACGAAGCCTCGGCGGAACTCGCCGGGTATGGCTATAGCCCGTCGAGACTGGCAGACCTTAGACGGCGTTTTGAGAAAGAAGCCGATGGGATTGCAGCCAGAAAAACCAAGCAATATGGATTGACTCTGGATCATTTCGTTGAATTTCTGCTCACTCAAGCCGACCCCGAAAGAGGGCTCTCCCCCGACCAGCGGATTTACTCCAGGCCCAAGGAACGCGCCGAGTACATTGTCGCTGTCTATCGTTCCGCCTCCAGCCCTGTTCTGGAGCCGATGTCTTGGACAGTCCCTTCATACCGTTCCGAGCCGTAAAATAGTCGCACGCCCATGTTGCATTGTTGCGGCTCTAAATGAAAAAAATCCTCCCTGCCTGTAATTTTTATCTAGTCAAGCCATCAAGAAACCAGTAGATTTGGTTTGGTGCTTCCAGAAATCCATTGAATGAAAAGCCCTTAGAGCAATTCAAGAGACTCACTCATTTGGCATTCCTCTTGCTCAGACAAGTCACGTCAATTGATCTCAAAGGGCTTAGATAAAACCAGTACTCTTGACGGGACCAGGTTTCGATGGCAGAGAATTATCAGAAAGGAAGAACCAACATGATTGGAACAAAGAAAGGACCTCTACCGGGAATCTTGCTGTTACTGGCTGCGTTGACCGTCTCCGGTTGCGCCACAAAGAAGTACGTGAAGCAACAAATTGATCCGGTCAGCGGGAGGGTGGATGAACTAACAGAGGTGACCAAGCGAAACGAAAACGCGATTAAGGACGTCGACAGTCGAGCCCAAGCCGGGATCCAGACGGTCCAGACGAGAGCCAATGAAGTCGATCAAAAAGCGACTACTGCAACTCAGAAGGCCGAAGAAGCCCAACAGATGGCCCAGAACAATCAGTCGCAGATTTCCAAAGTCGAAACCAATTTCAACCAGAGGATCAGCAACATCGACAGCTACAAATCCGTCGATAATGCTAGTGTCACCTTTGAGTTAAATAGTGCCGAGTTGACCGACGAGGCCAAGGCGGCTTTGGATGGGCTCTCCGCCAAGGTCACGGGATCTAAGGGGTACGTGCTGGAAATCCAGGGATTCACTGACAAGACCGGAACACAGAGCTACAATCTGGCGCTGAGCCAGCGACGTTCAGAGAGCGTGGTTCGTTACCTCTCCACTCAACACCAGGTTCCCTTGTTCCGGATGTTTATTCTTGGGTTGGGAGCCAGCAAGGAAGTTGAAAGCAATCAAACGCGTCAAGGTCGGGCAGCCAATCGCCGAGTCGAAATCACGCTGTTGAGGAGTGAAGTGGAAAGCCTGCAGAGTACATCGGCAGAGAAATAAGCCCTTCATTCTCAATACCTATGTAATTGAATTCTTGATCTTCCCGCCAGACTCTCTCGCAAGCCCAAGGCCAGGCAGAATGTGGAATTACTGCCTGGCCTCCCTCCATTAACGATGCCGCTTCCTTTTAGCCTTTAGGTACGTGATTCGTATGTTCGTTGAGGATTTCGTCTTGAATCCAATCATCAGGTACGGGACAATCTTTTTATAGATTCGGGCACTTCGAAGCCGTGCTAACGGAAGGCCCTGGCAGGAGATCCTTTCTCAAGATGACGAGAGAAAACAAATCCTTTCGAGGACAAATCGTCAAAGGGAAGCCAATTTTCAGGCGTCATCTCTACATCAGCTCGATTCTCTTTCTGGCCATCATCGCTGTTACGGGTCTTGTCCTTGTTCGTCTGGCCCTGGACTCGTTGGCCGACCGCATCAATTCTCGAATGACCTCCATTGCTGCCTTGAATGCCCAGCAAATCCGTGAGCAGATTCAGAGCCTGAGCGATGCTATGCCATCCACGGACGGTTTGACTGACAGCCGTCTCAATGCACGGATGAAGAGCTTCCTGGATTCTTTGCTGGCAGAACAGGAGGAGGTTCTCTATGTTTTCATTCAAGACATCCGAGGTGATATCCGTTGGGAGAGTATCAAGCGGGGAATGGAGCTGGAGCAAAATCATTTTTCCAAGATTCTGTTTTCCCCCAGGAATCCCCGTCCTCCCTCGCTGAAACTTCCCTCGCTGACCTCTCCCTCCGACACGTTGACCGATGTCATGGAACCTATCGTCCTGAATGACCAATCCCAACTGATTGTGCACTTAGGCCTCAATGACCCGCTTTTAGAGAAGCAATTCAGCTTACTGCGTGGCGCCATTTTGAGACGGATTCTAGCCGGTGCTTCTATTGTTGCCGCCGGTCTGAGTCTGGCTCTATTGTATGTTTTGTGGTTGCTCAAACGGGCACAACTGGTGGAGGCGGAAGCTCAAATTTCCGACCAACTGGCTTATCTTGGCACGCTCGCCAGTGGGCTGGCACATGAGATCCGGAATCCGTTGAACGCCATAAACCTGAATCTGCAAATGATCGAAGAGGAAGTCGATCCCGATGCCAACTCTGAACTGGCGACACTGCTCAGGGGAACCAAGCAAGAAATGGGCCGGCTGGCCCGCCTGGCAACAAACTTCCTTACTTATGCCAAACCAGTTTCACTTGAGAAGGAGCGGTTTTCTGTCTCGGAGATTCTGGACCAAATCGCCCGGTTAGTCAGTCGAGAATGTCAGCAAAGCGGTGTACGGTTGGTTCTCGAGAATCCGTCCCAGCCTGTTGAAGTCATCGCCGACCGGGATCTCTTGAAGCAAGCCATTTTAAATCTTCTGGTCAACGCTCAGGACGCGGTCCGTGAAAAAGACACGGGCGAACGCGTCATCCGGCTGGGTACTGCCAGGGACGGTGACGAGGTCCGAATATGGGTGAGAGATTCAGGCCCCGGAATCAGTCCGGAAGATGCCAGGTCGTTGTTCAAACTCTTTTACTCCACCAAGCGCGGCGGAACAGGGTTGGGCTTGCCGATTGCCCAAAAGATCATTGAAACCCACGATGGGAAGATCGATTGGGCGAATCAAGACGATGGGGGAGCGGAATTCGTTATTCATCTTCCCGCCTGACCCTCTGTCCTGGCCTCAAGCCGGCCAAGATTCCAATGGTGACGATCTGCGATATCAATAGACGTTAATCAGCCTCCAACCAGGCCCAGTCTCTTTCTCTGCGTCTCAGCGCCTCTGCGGTAAGGTACTGGGCACTGCCAAAGGACCCTTTTGCCCTTGGTGCTGAGGAATCGGAGTTAGTTGAACAGCATTCAGATCTCATACGGGCTTCGGCTGCTCTCAAGTCCAATTGAATTGACCAGGAGTTAATGACAATTTAGGTCCAGAAATCGACGGTTTGAAGGCATTCTTCGGACACCGGGATTAGCCTGTGGTAAAAGTCTTGCAGACAAGATGAGGTATTTCGTGCCCTTGCGAATATAAACAGAGAGGGAATATGGACTTGCGCAACTGCAAATTCTACCATGGTGGAGAAGAGATGAATTTCTCGGTATTCTCGGATTCACCATGTCGCACCCGATATATCGAGAGTATTCCAACGCCCATGACTGAATCCAAGGTGGAAGTTTATGAAATTGAGCCTGGAAACAGCACACAATGGGTGGTGATCCAGCAGAAAGATGGAGAAGAATACAAACTGAAGCTCTTTCTGCGAATAGGTAATGAGTTTTTGGAGAATCACACTCAACAGATCCCCTCGGACTTGAAGCGGAACATCGTCCTGCGTTTTCCAGTCCTCTCTTCAGGTTTTGAGCCGCCCATGGCGGCCTGAGGGAAGTGGTTTTGCTTTTGGCCACAGAGGCACAGAGGTGGCACGTGACCTCATAGTCTATCGATTGAGCTTACGGGCTGAAGGCAAAACGATCAATGTGCAGATTTCGTGGATCCACGACTATTCTTGTTTCGTGAGGCGAAACGGGAGTTCGCCCCAGGGGTATGTCACCCATCACGGTTCTCCTCTTCGGGCCGGTTGGCGCACCGTGAACAGGAGTTCACGAAGCTGTGCCGGTATTGGTTCGCCAGGCAGGTAACGCTTGGTGAGCTGCTCGCTCTTCACCACTTCCACTTCCATTTTTTCCCGATCGCCGGTGGCGCGGTAGAGCCGGCTTAAGGCGTAATGGGCCTCAACCAGATCGGGGCTCAACCGGACGGCTTCCTGAAGATGCATCGTGGCAGTGACATAGTCCCCCCGGGCCAGGGCATTTCGACCCGATAAGGAGAGGATATAGGGATCATCGGGGTCCATCCTTAGCGCTTGCGAAACCAATTCATCAACCTTTTCGTGGTCTTTGGGATCCAGCTCCATGGTGGCTAGAGCCAGGTAGTAATAGGCCGAGGCCTCCTTTGCCCCCAGCGCAATGGCGGTTTCCAATAGCGGCTTGGCTTCGGTGGCCTGGCGGCGATTCTGCAGGTTGATCCCATTGATCAGATAAGGAAAATACCATTCCGGCCACCGGGACTGGATTTGCGTCAATTTCTCCCTGCCTTCCCCGACTTTTGTCATCAGCATTAGCGTCATAGCTTCCACCAGCTGGAATTCGGGGACATCTGGGATGATTGAGGAAGCTTGATGCAGAAGCTCGATTGTTTCCTGGTATCTTTCATGCTTGATCAGGAACTGGGAGGCTTGCAGGTACAGGTCCACACGAGTGGGATTGGCATGGAAGCTTTCATTCAACGCTCCCACTGCCTCTTCGAAGCGATTCGAAGCATCCAGCAGTTGTGCTCGAAGCAGGTAGTAATCTCCGTTCCGGTCCGAAGCGGGCACCTCGTCGAGCAGCTTCAATCCTTCCGCTGGGCCAGCCACGTGGAAGACGGCCAACGCCAGGTCCAGAAGCCCCTCCGTAGGAAACCCCGTGTTTTTCCTTCCAGTTTCCAGCATTGACTTGGCGGCTTCGTACTGCTCGAATTCGATCAAGATATGACCGCTTCGGGCGAGAATCTTGCCATCCGAGACCGATTGACGAACCTCTTCAAAGAGCCGGCTCGCATCTCCGGTCCTGTTCTCCTCAAGCCAGGCTTTTGCCAGACGGGTCTTCGCTTCGAAGTCCTGGGGACGCTCGCGAAGTTCCTCCTGCAGACCGTCCAGGTAGCGACTCCGCTGTTGTTCGGGAGAAAGACTAAAGAAATCGATTAAGCCTCTACGTGGCATACTCTTCTTTTTTCCCCCGCCCAGCTTCTCGAATTGCGCCAGAGCCTCGGCCATTTCCCGGGAGCGCCCGAGGCTGCGCATGGCTCGACTGTATTGGAAGTAGAGGGCCGAGTCCTGCGGGGATAACTCAATTGCTTTCTTCAATACTCCCGCAGCCTCGTCGGGTTTCTCCAGTTTCAGAAAGGCACGGCCAAGCTGCTCCATGGCTCGAACGTTTTCTGGTTCCTGTTTGAGAGAATATTGAAGGTCCTCTACTGCCTTGGCCGGCTGATTGAGGTCCAGGTACAGAACGCCCCGGCCAAATCGGGCCGCATCGAATTTAGGATTCAGTTCCAACGCGCGGCTGAAGTGCTCGAGCGAGTCGACCTTCTCGTCTACGAATTCAGCCACACCGAGTTCGTAATACCCGACTGGATCGGAGGGGTGCGTCTCGACATACCAGCGAAGATCGGGAATCCCGGCCTTGAGGTTGTAGTTCCTAACCAGGGAAAATCCCCGCTCCCGACGTGCGACGGCATCATCAGGTTTAAGCTGGAGATACTTATTGAATGCGATGACTGCATCCCCATAGAAACCCAAATTGGAAGTGACTTGAGTCATCAGCAACAAAATGTCGGATCGTTGAGGCGCAAGACGATTGGCCCGAACCAGTACTGGAACCGCCAGCCCGTCCTGGTGTTGATCAGCGTAAACACGAGCCAAGCCGAGAAGGCTGTCGACATCCTCCGGCTTCTTCTCGACAGCCTTCAAAAAGATTTCCTGGGCGCGGTCGAAATGCCCTGCTCGCGCAGCGGCCTGGCCCAGGTTATACAAAATCTCGAAATTCCCAGGTGCGGATTCCAGTGCGCGACCAAAGGCCTTCTCAGCTTCTTCGAACTGTTCTGTAACCACGTAAGCCATGCCTATCGAGAAGACAATTCGGGGATCGCTTGGAGCCTGTTGCTGGATCAGTCGAATCAGATTGGCTGCCTCAGCTTTCTGGCCGGCCCAGTAAAGGGCCTGGGCTTTCAAAAGCTGGAAGGGAACGGAACCTTGCTCTGATGGCGGAAGCTGGCCGAGATAACGTAAAGCTGCCTGTCCATTCTTCTTGTCTACATTGATACCGGCAAGCTGCAAGTTTGCATTGACATGACGAGGTTCTACCGCAACCACCCGTAAGAACGCTGCCTGGGCCTTTTCAATCAGGCCTTGCGCCAGATAGTGATTACCCAGGTTGTTGTTCAAAATGGCTGAGTTTGGCACCACCTCTAGTGCCTTCTTGTAATAGCTCTCAGCCTCTTCGTAGCGCTTCTGTGCGTCCAGGACGGCGCCCATCAGACTTAATGCCCGAACTTCTCTAGGTCGCTTTTCGAGTATTTCCCGTAACTTCTGTTCAGCCTCTTGGAACCTGCCTGCTTGGTAGGCAGCGGTGATGGGCCCATAAATAGATGGGCGAGTCTCGGTTTGAGCCAGCAAAAGGGCTGAAGCAAGTAGAAAGATTGAGGTCAACTTAAAGCTATGACACAT
>JBGOTQ010000371.1:0-7427 GCA_041476565.1 Terriglobia bacterium
GATCCATCCCTATCATCCTTTCTCCCTGGTTGCTCCTTGGTGGTCTATTCCACCGAGCTTACCAGAGCCGACTTTAGGGTGGGTCACTTTTGCTCGATCACACCACCTTCAGGTGGGTCACTTTTACGTTATCAAAATCAAAGGCGACCGTAGGTGCCTCGCTGACTAAGACGGGGTGCGAAGTTCTTCGATGGAAGTTCATGAAATGAGAGCCACCTTCATTTCTCGGGTTTTTATACTTAACCCCTGAAAGTGGAGGAGCTTGTTTCATGCTAACCAGAAACCAGAGGTGGCCTCTTGATCTTCATCCCTGAAGGGGATGGTTATCACAGGCCGCAGGAGGTGTTCATCCCCTTCAAGGGATGGGTCGAAGGAGACGGTCTAGGACCTGACTGACAGTGAGTTGGAAAAGGTTCAGGGCGGGCTCTATCGGACACTTCAGCGTCAATACAATACTAAGGTTGAAGGAGGATGCCCCACGGTACCCCCAGTAATTAAATAGACCTGTTGCGCGAAGTTCGACTCTGAAATTCCAAGGTGGTCAGAATGAGGCGGGCCATGTGAAGCGCGTTGAGTCTTCGGGCTTGTTTGCCTGGCGCACGCCGCTCCTGCTTTTCGACGAGCTGCTTGGGTGGAGCGATGGATTCGGTAGCTGGGCTCGATAGTCCAGGCCGACCTTCGCAATAACACGAAACAAACAACAGCCTGACTACGAGGCCGCCCATACAGTTGCCGCAGGAACATCACTTTCAGTAATATTGAACTACCGGTCACAGGGGAACCAGTTGTGCTAGGGTTTTTCTGGTAGAAAGCCTCGAATAGGGTTTGCCACCCCTCGAGGTAACCGGTTAGGAGCTGGTTGCTGCTCATTGAGTCCCGGGCTCGATTGCATTCACTTTCTCCAACAAAGAAACAATGCGTTGGCACATAACCATACCCAAATCTTCTCTGGTGGAAGCAGATTCAGAGATGAGCCTGGCAAAGTTGTCCTTATCAAGCGCCATCACCTCCACTTCGTCCTCGAGCATTGCCCGGACTGTGGCTGCACGGGGACGGCCCAGCAGCAGCCCGATCTCGCCAAAACACTCCCCTCTGCCCAACTCGCCTATCATCACATCCTGGCCGCCTGGACGATGGTTGACCACCTCAACGCGGCCCCCGGAGATGATATAAAACTTCTCGGCTGGCTCCCCTTGCCGGATGATCGTGGCCCCGGGTTTGTAGCGCATCAAAACAAAATTGGACAGAAATCTTGAGACCTGATCCACACTCAGCCTTGGCAAGACCTCGGAGAGTCTCGTAGCCATGGAGCGGCGTTGCACCACGCGGGCAATTTCGCCGGCGACGAGGTCGGATTCAGACACTATCCGGGTGAACGTCTCACGGTCGAGTATGAGAACCTTGACGGCAGCGTCAGATATTGCCCGGACGGTCGCAGTCCGTCGCACTCCTTGCAGCAGTCCGATCTCGCCAAAATAATCCCCGGCACCCAATCGCGACAAAAGTCTCGTTTCGCCTCCAGGTTCTTCCTTCAACACTTCCACCTCTCCCTCCATGAGGATAAAGAAGGTGTCGGCCAGGTCGCCCTGGCGAATAATGACCGTGCCAGCTTGATAGGTGATGGTATTGACCTTGGACAAGATCTGGTCCAGTTGCTGCCGGCTTAACTCCGGTAAAATGGTTGAGAGCTGCTCCTCCAAGTCGGGCAAGCGTCTGCCAGGCGTGATTGCAGATGATCTTTGCTCAAGAACGCGAACCCTAAACTTTTTTTCGGGTCCTGGCAGGGGATCGAGAGAAGTTTTGAGTTTATAGGCCGGGTGCTCCAGTTGGAGGCGAACTGTGTGGAGCAATGTAACTACTGCGGTCATGGTGATAATCTCCACCAGTCCGACGGCTGCACAAATGCGGTTCCCAAACCCAAAAGGCACAAAGGCGCCTGGAGAGCGGTGCTCATTGCGCGGCTCAGTGCAGCGAGCCGCGTCATAGGAATTCGGATTTGAGTAGAAACGAGTCAAAAAATGAATCGGCACAGGACTGATCACAACCTTCTGTCCCTTTCTTACACCGTAGCCCGCGAATTCGAAGTCCTGCTCCACACAATAGGGGAGACCCAATGCAATGGGATGGAAACGCAGCGATTCCAGGTAGGCACCGTAAAGAACTTTCATGCGCCGGAGCATTTGAATATCCGAAAGGCCACCAGCAAATACTGCCTCTGCCTCGTTGGTTGCTTCCTCCAGGAGTTCGGGATTCTTCAAGAGCTCATACAGGAGAAAGGAAAGCACTCGGTTGGTATAGACTAGAGTTCCCACAAAACCGTAAAGCGCTGAAGAAATGACCTCGGCTTCACTCAAAGTCCGGCCTTCACGGCCGACGACCGTCAGGAGCATATCAATGATGTCGATCTCTCGATGCTCCTCGGGTACCTGGCATCGATGCTCATTGAGGAGACTATTCATAAGAGAGAAGACGCGCCTCTTGGCATTTCGATAGCCAGGCAAGTGGAGTACCCAGGCAGGACTCACCATGGCCCCGACTCGCATGATTGTGTTGGCATAGACCATGGCGTCCTTGAAGTGATTCTTCAGTGAGCGATGAGTCATCGTCAACCCATATAGTTCGAATGCCAGGGCTGCCATGGTCTCCATCACATTGAGACGTTGACCCGGTTTCCACGCACTGGCTTCACGCTGGATGGCTTCCACCATACGCCGGATGTAGACAGCAGCGACCTGGCGTGAAAAGGCCAGCGCCATGATTTCGCGCAACTGAGCATGCCGCGCTCCTTGCTCCCCGAGAACGAAGCTGTCGGTACCCAGTTCCTTGGCAAACTGCTTATAGAACACCTTCCGGCTGAAATTTCCTTCGCCAACGGTCATCAGGAACTGACGGGCTTCAGGGCCCGCCATGACGGTGTACTCCTTTCCATAGGCTTTCACCCGGAAGATAGGTCCAAGTTGTTCGTACTTTTCAATAAAGAAGCCGGCCGCGTCTCTGGACAGTGCCAAGATGCTGCCCAGCAGAGGCAGTCCGGGAACCATGGGTGGGAGTGGAGACCTGATCATTTTACCTTTCTCTTTGTTTCATTCAGGCGTTACTCCGGCTGCACAGGTCGCAAAGGGCTCAATTGGGAATAGTCACGAAAGCTTCCTTCCCGCAGCCAAGTGCCTATGTCAATCATCTTTTCGTTTCTTCCCAGAGAACTTCATACACGGGGACAGGCTCACTCTTTCCTTTAACCCGAGTTTCACCGTAGGCTTTGATAGGAAATCGGTCCCCGATCGCTTCCAGGGTGGATTGGCCAATCAGGATCTGCTGGGGCTGGGCCAGTTTTTCGAACCGTGAAGCCAGGTTAACGGCATCACCAATGGCGGTGTAGTCGGTGCGTTGTTCGGAGCCGATATATCCTATTGTGACGATCCCTGTGTTTATGCCAATACCTATCTCAATCTGAGGGTGCCCTTCTTCTTTCAATTCCTCATTCAACTGCGATACCCGTCGCTGCATAGAAACAGCGGCCGAAACGGCGTTAGCTGCAGCATCCTGGCTCTGGTAGGGGACCCCGAACAATGCCATCAATCCGTCTCCCATGTACTTATCGAGCAACCCCCGATGCTCGAATATGACGGGAGTCATTTCCGAAAAATACCGGTTAAGAAGCCGGACCACCGTTTGAGGTGGGAGGTCGCCGGACAGTGCGGTAAATCCCCGGACGTCTGAAAACAGCATTGTCACAAGCTGATTGTTTCCACCCAGGCTCAAAGCATCCGGATTAGCCAGGATCTCATCGACCACATGCCGAGGCATGAAGCGTCCGTAAGCGGCTCTGGCCAGTGCTTCTTTCAAGAGTTGCTCATGGGTTATGGCGTTATCCACCGCCATTGACGTCTCAACGGCGAGCGCATTCAATAAATCCAGATCGTCCGTGCTAAACATTTTCATGCGCTTCTGGCAATCGAGGTAGATCGCACCCAGGACACCCTTCTTACCCAGCAATGGAGCACACATGACAGATCGGATTTGCTGCATTAGGATTGAAGGCGCCTGGGCCAATCGTTCATCGGACTGGGTATCCAGGGAAAGGAGAGAGACCCTCTCTGACAAAACCCGGTCAAGCACCGTCTTGCTAATCGAAATCCGTTCACCTGATTGTGGAATGCCTGGCTCACGAAATTCAGTCACGAACGGCGAAAGCTCCCCGCTCTGAGGGTTCTTCAGGAGCACAATGAAACGGTCAGAAGGGGTCAGACTAAAGAGCATTTTGCTGACTCCTTTGAAGATCTCGGCTAGGGAAAAAACCGAACTCAGCACCTGGCTCAACTCATAGAGGTGGGTCAGAGTTTCTGCTTTCTTTCTCAAGGTCTCAAGATTGTCAGGAGCCACTAACACAGACGGCTCGGCAGATAAACCGGATGCCTCGTTTCCTTGGGCAATACGCGGGACGATAGAATCGGGGGTGCGCAGCATGAGAGTATTCCCAAGTGGTTGATCGTCAAATTGAATGGCAGTGTTTTCCCCGGCTCCGTAAAAGGTGAGGAGAAAATCACCGATGGAAACAACGTCTCCGTAAGCGAGAGGATGTTCGGTGATCCTTTTCCCCTTTATCAGAGTCCCGTTCCCGCTCTTGAGATCCGTCAGCACAAAGGAATCGCCCGATTGCCGTAATATCGCATGCCGCCGTGAGACCTTGTGATCATTCAGCACGAGATCGTTTTGGTCGAGGGCCCGACCGATGCGCGTTTCTTTGCCGCTAACACTGAATGCAAACTCATCCCCCGTGCCTGAGTGTACGACCAAAAACCTCGGATTCATATCTCCTCTGACGGCTCGATTCAGCCCAGAACAATGAGTTCACCATTCATACACGCGTCCCATTTCAGCGACGGATACTGGAGGACTTTTGAGTTCCCTTAGCTGCCACAGAACTTGGTGGCGCCTGCCTGGCTTGATGTGGGTTGCGTAGACTTCCACCGGCCGTTTGAGCTTGACTAACTCAGAGGCCAGGGATTGCGGGGTCAGATGTTTGGAGGCCGCCGCGAGACTTTCCATTTCGTTTGGATAGGAGACATCTACAAAGATTGCCCTGAGCTGCTCCGTTTCTCGAGCTAAGTCCCAGATCTCATCGGTGATATAAGTATCGGATGTGAAGATCACAGCGACCTGATGGTCCTGCAATTTTAGCCCGACGGTGGGAACAACGTGGTTCACCCTTACGGCCGTTACGCTGACTCCATTTATTTCGAATGGCTCTCTTGGTGTGATGGTCCGAAACTCCAGGGCCGGTCCTTTACCGCTTCTGAGCGGGATCTTCTCGAAGTTTGGCCATATCTGATCGTTGAAAATGAAATTGCGCAGCGCTGAAACAATTTCCGGAAGAGCATGGATAACGACAGGCGCGTCCGATTCAGTAAACGTCTCGGCAATGAAAATAGGCAGGGAAGCAATATGGTCACAGTGCGCATGCGTTACCACGATATTACGGATGGCCTGCATTTCCTGTGTCGCGAGGGCCAATCCAATGCTTCCTCCATCAATGGCAATACAATCGTTGACGAGGAACGTCGTCAATGCTTGAAGCTGTAAGTCTTCACCGGTGCTACTGTGGAGAAGTTTGACTCTCAAGCCGGGTCTCCTCTGATCATTTTTAGAAATCCTGAGTACGAGATTTCATGCATTCGGACCCGTAGGCGGTCACCTATTTTTGATGGCGATCCCCGAAAGTGATCAACTTAATATGCTCAATTCCGAAACCTTCCTGCACGGAAACTAGTTCACATCCAGGTCCTCCACTCTGAACAAAACCTTCCTGACGGTGATAAGCAGGTAAATGATGAAGCCGGTCAGGATGATCTTGTTATTCAACACCCACTTAATCGCATCCAGCAGCGGTATCCTGCTGTTGGTCTGGGGTCCCATGAGGTAGACATGGAACATGCGCAGGACGGCCAGGACCATTACCATCACGATAGCGAGTATCGAATTCTTGACAATGGTTGAGAGGACAAACGCCATCTTACCGATACTGTAAATGAAATTATAATCCGGACGGTCAAGGAAATTCTGTATTCGGCTCAGCGCGCCGTCCATAATCGTGTTTAATTCCTCAAGCCTAGTGAAATCGGAATCGAGGGGGCCCCAAAGACGATCTCGGACAGACTTTACGGCCCGTTTCCGGGCTTTCCGGTCCGCGATTCTTGCCCATTTTGTGAATTCCTTTTGGGGATTGAGCTTCGGATTTAGCCGATAGACGATCGTGTCGTACATAAAGTTAGCACGGAATATCCGCACCGTATCGAGCGTCATGGGTATGTTGTACTTCCGCGTTAACCCGATGACTTTCATAAATGCGCGACCGTTGCATTTGTCATACCACGGAGCGTTCTTGCTTTTAAGGGCGATGAACGTATCCCGAAAGATGTTCATCATTTCATTGGAAAAGTGCTCGACATCGATGGGAGGGAGAGGTTCCACCATTGAAATTGTATCCTGCACCATGCCCTGAACGCTGTCGGCAGCCATGTGCCGCGTAAAGGACAGCATTTTTCGCCGGGTACGATCGGAAATAGCCCCGCAGGAGCCAAAATCGATCATGACCATGGTGTTGTCGGGCTTAATGATGATATTGGCGGGATGGGGATCTGCATGGAAGAAATGACTCTCATAGAACTCCCAGTAAAAGACCCGGAGCATGCGACGGCTGATCTTATTGGGACGAAATCCACGCGCCTTAAACGCTTTTAGGGCTTCTTGATCGTCATTCTCAATGGCGTAAAGAATCTCATTCAGAAATATTCCGGAAATAAACTCCGTCACCAGAACGTCGAAATTCGACAAATGATGATAAACGCGAGGCGCCGATACATATCTGCTTTTCTTGGCTGCCCTTCGAAAGATCTCCGTATAGCGTGCTTCCAAGCAGAAGTCCAGTTCCTCGGTCAGCATTCGCCACAATTCCTGGCGGAAATTGTAAGTCAATCCGGATCGAACGATCCCCAATACTTCGGCAACAATGCAAAGCCAAGAAATTGCCTGGAGGTCCGTGGCCATTCTTGCTCCGATGCCAGGGCGCTTGACTTTGATGGCGACCCACTCTCCCGTTTGCAGCCTGGCCTGGTAGACGCAGGCCAGTGATGCTGAGCCAATAGGCAAAGGGTCAAAGACGGCAAAGACCTCTTCCAGCTTCTTGCCAATAGTTTTCTCGACGGACTGGACCGCGAGTTCGACAGGAAAGGGTGGCACCTGATCCAGCATCTTGCTGAGTTCATCACAGTACTGGTAACGGATGACATCAGCACGAACGGAAAGCTGTTGTCCAACCTTGATAGCCGTGGGGCCCATTTTTTCCAGGGTGCGCCGGAAGCGCACGGCCCGCCCTTCTATACTGCCGCGCCTCAAAATCATGTCAGTCAAATTCGCCAGGAAAAACA
>JBGOTQ010000372.1:0-7410 GCA_041476565.1 Terriglobia bacterium
ATGACCCGTTCCAATTCCGCCGGCACATCGGGATTCAGGCGCACTGGAGGCACAGGCGCGCGGTTGAGAATGGAATCGACAATGATCCCCGCGCTTTCCCCGCGAAATGGCAGCTTGCCCGTCGCCATTTCATAGAGCACCACCCCGAACGAGAATAAATCCGTGCGCGCGTCCAAATGTTCAGCGCGGACCTGCTCCGGCGACATGTACGACACCGTCCCCAGCACGCTGCCTGTACTGGTCAGCTGGTCTTCGATGGTGAGGGTCGTTTCGCCGGCACCTGCGCGATAGTCGAGGACGGGACGGACTTTCGCCAATCCAAAATCGAGAATCTTGGCGTGGTCTCGCTGGGTGAGGAAAATGTTGGCCGTCTTGATGTCGCGGTGGACGATGCCTGCGGTGTGGGCGGCATCCAACCCATCGGCGATCTCAATTCCGAGCGCCAGCAGCATTTCCATCCCCAAGGGGCGCCCGGCGATGCGTTGCATCAGCGTGGCGCCCTCCAGATACTCCATGACGATGAAGGCGCGGCCCTCCTGCTCGCCGATGTCATAGATCGTGCAGATGTTGGGGTGATTCAAAGCGGAAGCGGCTCGCGCCTCGCGCCGGAAACGATTCAGGGGCTCCGGGTCGCAAGCGAGTTCGCCTGACAAAAACTTGAGAGCGACAAAGCGCTGGAGACGGCTGTCCTCCGCCTTGTAGATCACGCCCATCCCGCCACCGCCCAGCTTTCCGACAATGCGGTAATGGGAGACGGTCCGGCCGGTCGGGAAATCGTGGCTTTCTTGCGCGTCTTTGCTCTGCTGGCGAGCGAGGACCCCCGCGGCCACTTCTATGGCCGGGCTCTCCAGGAAGCTTCCTGCCTGCTGCTGTGACGTCAGCAGAGAGCGGATTTCGCGCTCCAGCGCCTCGTCGCCTGCGCACGCCTGCCGCAGAAACTCCTCGCGCTCCTCGGGCGGACGCTCTCTCACCAACTGCAGCACGCTATCGACTTGTTTCCAACGTTCGGGTTCCATCTCCCGGCCTGCCAGTCAGTTCGCGGTAGAGCCACGCCTTGGCGGTGGGAAGAGGCATGGGGTCGGACCAAGCTAAGACATTGTGTGGTGGAGCGTTCGATTCCACAAGAGAGTGTCTTCAAGGCTTAAATGGCCCTTTTTGCCACCCCATAGGGCCCGATAAGTAGCTTCACTTTCTCTCAAATGGCATCTCCACTCAGCGGGCAAAATCTCTCGCCCTTTGCGCCTGCCCCCCAGTTACTTCTGGAAAGTCTCAACAAACTCCGGGCCAAACCGTTTTCTGGCCTCAAAAAGCCAGTCGATCCAAGCCTGACGATCACGAGCAAACCTCAAGAGAAGCAGTCGCTGGTGAAAGTGATGGGTCAAGTGCCAAATTTGCCCAGCCCAATAATGTCGGTTGGCTCTGGCCATGACGAAGTCCTTTTCTTAAAGGTCCCTTATTCCGCCCAAGAAAGTGGATTTAAGGCCCAGATTCGCGCCTGAATTCTGACGATCTGCAAGCGAATCAGCTGCTTCACTTGGTCCGACCCCATTCTACCAGGCGAACCGGTTCAAATCAAACTTCGGGTGACCATCCAGCGCCATACCGGGGCCCGTGCGCAGCCAGGGCTGAGGTCCGTCCACGTAAATCAATTGGCTCTTGAAGAAGCCCTCAAAAGCATAACGGGTCAGCTCCTTTCTACGGAGCCGGATGAAATTGTGATTGTGCTCCTGCAGGAAATCAAGGTAAGCGTTCAAGTCAAAAACAGGGGGGGGTATCCCATGATCCTGTTGATTGGCCCAGGTTTGGGAGCCGGTGAGATGAATAGCCTTGCCGCTCCCGTCGGTAAAGTACAGGGGATTGGAGAGAAGAACACTTAGAGGCCCCTTGGCGGTTGTGGCCAAGGCTTCGTAAGAAATTAATACAAAGGACACACCCATCATCAAATGCACGACTCGATTGTTTGGCTGTTTCATTTTCATCGCGATCGTTTAGGCTCAGTTGGAATTATTTGGTCGAATGCCACGTCACAGTGCAAGGGGGAGTAATACGTCGGGGCTTTGCACGTGGCGGATGTACGCCTCGGCATGCTGACATCCGCTTTCGATGCCACGGAACCGAGCGACCTGTTCCTGCAACCCATAAAACCTTTCGGGCTCCTGGCTGGCATGGGCGAAACAGGCAGCACGCTTGCGCGCTTCGGTTTGGGTGATATTCACATAGTGAGTGGGGCTGAAATGCAGAGTATCTTCTCCGTTTGAAACCTCGTAATAGTAAAGCGCAAATCTCTTCCCCATTCGCACCCAGGCATCGTAGACAAGGAGCGAATCGGCGCGGTGGTCTTCGTGATTATCAATGGGCCAGTGGGTGAACACCACGTCCGGCTGTTCCCTCTCGATAATCTTCCGGTATGCGTCGTAACGAGCAGAGTTCACTTCGACCTCGCCATTGATTTGCCCGGCAAAGACAGCACGCGTCTTTAAAATCTCACAGGCTTTTTCAGCTTCAGCCGTGCGGATGGCACCAGCCTCAGACGGTGGCTTATTGGGGATGCCACGCTCACCCCGGTTCAGGTAGAGCAAGACAACCTCGTGACCCAAGTCGGTATAACGGGCGATCGTCCCTCCACAACCGTATTCCGGATCACCAGGATGCCCCCCGGTAACGATCACCTTGAGCTTTCGCTTTCTTTGTTGGGGTCCTCCAGGAAATGGTGAAACAGCTGCTATATCCAACGGCAACCCTAGAGCCATGGTACTGGCTAGCCCACCTGCACAACCCATTAGGTCTCGTCTTGAAAGTGACTTCATGCTGATGCCTCCTCCGCATTTCAGGGATGTCTATGGTTCTTTGTTGGGCAGGGCATTGGTTCCTTGCTGAAGCCACGTCATCCAGTGTCACATCATAAGGGGACTCTGCGCTGATTCCTAAGTATCTAATTGAGGCAAAAACATACAAGCCGGAATCCGGGCCGATAAACCAGGTCCAAACCAACTCTCTTAAAGACAATCTTTCCCCCAAACATTTGGTCTTTTTGAGTGCGGCACGGGGTTCCCCCGATACATTTTGGGCCGCCGCCTTGCATACTCTAATGAAACATGCCTTCGAAGAAAGGGATCTCATTCCGGAGTGTGTCTCTCTCAGGTTCCAGAACGATATGTCAACTGCGAACAATGCAAACGCCGGTGATTTATACAGACCTCGAATAAGATTCTGGCAGTCTGGCCTTGACTGGGGGAGTTGCCTCCCTCCTGGCAATGGCAGATTCCGTGGACAAAATCTGAGGAACATTATATGCCTTCGGAGAGGTGAGCGCTCAAAATGACACACACCATCCTGAAAATCAAACTGTGTATTTTCATTGCTTCCCTGCCACTTTATGCAGGAGTCAATCAATGGACCCCGATTGGTCCCGATGGTGCTGACTGTATCCAATTGGTCCGGGCCCCGTCCAATCCCATTGTTTTGTATGCTCTTTGCCAACAAGCCGTAGTCTATATCTCGAGGGATGAGGGTTTACACTGGAAGATGATCCGTGAATTGGGGGATAACTGGACTTCTACCAATGGCAAGATTCTCATTGATCCCTCCGACGCGGAAATACTCTATCTGTTGTTGTCAGGTGAGTTGTCCAAGACGACGGATGGGGGAGAACATTGGGAAAAGAAATCATTTTGCCTGAACGGCAGTTGTTCTTATTTCATGTCTATTCTTCTCGATCCTCGCAACCCACAAACCGTCTATGCTTCGACTGGCAACAGCCTTCTAAAGTCATTGAATGGAGGCGATAGCTGGTCTGTAATATCGACGGATAATTCTTTCTTCTCTTTTGCCTTTGTGAGTCACCACCCCACCAAAGAGGAAATTTGGGGATTTTCCAGCAGTTATCCCGCTGACAAAGTCCTCAAGAGCACAGATGGGGGGGGGCATTGGGCCACGCTAACAGATCTTAACTTCCGCTTTGGTCAGTTGGCCTTTCTGGAAATCTCTTCCAGATTACCAGACAGTGTTTACGTCGGTGGAGATGGAGGGATCTGGATCAGCCGGGATGGGGGTGGAAGCTGGCGAAATGTGCAGCCGACCGACTCTACAGAAAGAATCCTCTGGATGAGCTTTGATCCAATTCAGACATCTACATGTTATGCAGGCGGCAGTTCCGGCAAGATTTTCCGTTCCCAAGATCAGGGAGATCACTGGGAACCATTGGATTTTGGATTGCCTCGTTTCACTATTGTCGGCAGCAGATTCTCTCCGGATCCCTCCGCGCCAGGAGTTTTCCTGGCGGGAGTTAACGGCTCGGGAGTGATCCGGTTGCAGGAGGCCGGAGCATCCTGGCAGCCGTTCAACCAGGGAATGAGGCATGCAATGGTGCGTAGTCTCCTCTTCTGCCGGGAGAACCCCGGCATGCTCCTGGTGGCCGTAGAAGGGCAAGATGTCCTGGGGTGGAACCTCTCCCTGAATCAATGGGAACGACTGAGCCAGGGGATTGACACCGAAATCTACACACTTCAACAAGAGCCCTCGGCTCCAACTATATTCGCTGGCGGAGGGGGCGCCGTTTTCCAAAGCAGCGACCAGGGAGTTTCCTGGAAGAAATCCGCATTGCGTCCTGAAGATCCCACAGGAAATACAGTTGTTGCATTCGCTTTTTCCCATACTGATCCCAACTTAATTGATGCTTGTTCCAATTATGCAATGTACCAAACCCATGATCATGGGGAATCCTGGCAACAACTTTCGGGTGGTTGCGCAAATTCCCACCTGGTATCGGATCCCCTCGAAGGGGAAGTTCTATATCTGCTTGTCAATCCGAATGAGAAGAATCAAACCACACTTTATAGAAGCAACGACTTCGGGAAGACCTGGTTTGGTGCTGGCAGTGAGGTTCGATCGATGGCCTTTTCTCCTCTAAACCCGCAAATTCTTTATATGATTGAACAACCCCCTGGTTCATCCGAGCAGTCTTTGATCAGGACTGGCCCGGATGGGGAATTCACATCCTCCGGCTGGTCGTTCGGGACATTAAACAGCCTGCAAGTCAGTCCATTTTCCAATGACAGGTTGTTCTTGGCGGCTGACACAGTCTTCCAGAGCCGCGATGGGGGACGATCCTGGACCTCAGCCGATGCAGGTCTCGATGGCCCAAGCGCAACGACTTTTGCATTTGATCCAACAGATCCCAATCACCTTTTTGCCGCAAGTGATAGAGGAGTGTTCGAAATCACGTTCCGGGAAAACAGTCCTAGCTCAATGGAAGTCACGAGTCCAGCAGGAGGTGAGGCTTGGTTTTCCTGGAGTTTAGGCGAGCCACAAACAGAGACGATCCGCTGGAGAAATACCGGATTTGCCTCCACCGTAAAGATCGAATTTTCTATTAACGGCGGTCTGACTTATTCCCTGATAGCCTCCGGAGTCCGGAATGTGGGCAGCTACAAGTGGACTATCCCTGATTTAGGTTCGACCAGCTGTCTGATCCGGGTTACGGAGGAAAGACCCAACGGTGTTTCCGGAATGAACAGCGCTGTTTTCACTATAAACAACAGCAATCTCCGGGTTGAACCGGCACCCCTGCACGTCCCGGCTAGAGGCGGGGTCGTACAAGCGGAATTGAAATGCCAGGGAAGCTGCAGTGAAAGAAAGTGGCAACTCTTTCTCTACGGAGGGGAGCGGTATGTTCAGCTAGGAGAACCCCTCGATGGAGTAGGCCCCGGTATCTTACATCTCTTGTTGCAGGAAAATGGGGAAATCTACCAACGAGATTCTTCTGTTCAAGTTCTAGATGAACTGACCGGACATCTGCTAGCTCAATTCCAGGTGCTACAAGATGCGCCATCACGGATCATTGTTCCCAGTGTACTCTCTACTGCTGGTGTGAACGGTTCCTTTTTCACTACGGATTTGACTCTAACCAACCTCGGTCGATGGCCCGCCGATATGAACATCAAATACTTTGGCGCGCCCTCCTTGGGCGGAGGCCGCGCCTCGTTCACATTGTCTTTGCCGCCCGGGCAGCAGACGTTCATTCCGGATGCGATTGCCTGGCTGAAATCACAATCTACAGGACAGGTTCCCGATGGAAATGTAGGAGGCTCGCTGCAGATCACCTGTTCGAGCCTGGAATATATGGGCGATCTTGTAGTGGCAGCCCGTACCACAACTCCAGCGCCACAGGGGCGTTATGGCGTAGCTTATTTAGGGCAGCAGAAGGAAAAAGCACTGTGGGGCTACTACGTAGGCGGCTTCAGGCAGGATGAGCAGGAACGCTCAAACCTGGCTTTAATAAACCTGGGCGACGAAAACGAAAGTTCCACCACCTTTAATGTTGAGGTCTATGACGAAGAGGGCGTTCTAGCCAAGACCCTGGGCGGACAGCTTGCTCCGGGAGAGTTCTTTCAATACTCGAAGATACTGCAGACCGAAGGACTCAATTTACAGAAAGGGTCCGTCTGGGTCCACTCCCTGTTTTTTACAGAGATATCACCACCGCCGATTTATATCTATGGGGTGGTAAATGATCAGGTCACTTCCGATGGCTCTATTCTTCCTCCATCGAATCCATTGAATTACTCCCCCTCTACTCCCGGTGGCTGGTGGTTGCCGGTCATTGTGTCCAATAGCCGCTTCAACACAGAATTGACTCTCTTGAACACTAACGCTTCTCCCACACCTCTCGATTTTGAACTGGTTCTTCGTTCCGGGAGCTTGCCGGCCCCTGACCATACCGTTCGCCTGCCGATTTCGCTAGGTCCTCGAAAGCAGTTGATTATTCCGGATTTGATCAAGTACCTTCGTCAGCAAGGGGTGATTGAGCTTGGCCCTGAGGGAAACGATCTGGTTGGGTCTTTGGAACTGGCTGGCTGGAACATCCGGGACCTCTATGCTGTAGCCCGTGTGCTGACAGTCGGTACACCCGAAAAGGGCCGCTACGGTGTAGCTTTCACTGCACGCCCTTCATCCAGTGGAGAGCGCTGGTTAACTCCCCTGCGACAGGATGACGAGGTACGCTCCAACTTGGCTTTGGTCAACTGCAGCAGCAATCCCATCACTCTTGCACTGGAATTCTACGATGGGACTACAGGAGCGAAGGTCAATACAATCGACGCATCGCTTGGCTCTTATGAATGGCGTCAGCTCAATCAGGTGCTCTCGGCATATGCCCCGGGGACTCGCCTGGGGTACATCCGCATTTTTCCGCGTACAGAAACTCCCGAAGGTTATCTGGCATACGGGGTCATCAATGACGGCAGCTATCCAGGCCTTGGCACCAGTGATGGTGCATTTATCGAGCTCACGGAGAAATAGAGGGGTTGCGGTGGTAATGAGCCTGGGGAGCTTCAATGTCCAGCATGGAGACTTGGGAGACTTGTGGGGGGACTTGGGGTCGGACCAAGCTAAGATACGGTGTGGTAGAGA
>JBGOTQ010000373.1:0-7404 GCA_041476565.1 Terriglobia bacterium
GCGGCGGGCACCTTGGGCGACGTCCGGATGATCCGCTCTTGGTGGCTGAACAACTATCTTGGTGCTACGGTGCCGCAGAAGCTGGCCGGAGAGCTGGATTGGGAGCAGTGGCAGGGGCCTGCACCACGCCGGCCGTTTGATCCGAATCGCTTTTTCAATTGGCGGTTTTTCGCCGATTACGCAGGCGGGATTGTGGCCGACCAGGGCGCACACGTTTTTGACGGTATACACTTGCTCATGAATGCCGGTTATCCGCTGGCGGTGAACGCCTTGGCCGGCAAGCCGCACCGGGCTGGGGTGGAGACGCCGGAAAGTGTTGTGGTGGTTGCTCGCTACCCGCAGGATTTCCTGGCGGTATTCTCGATCAATTATGCGGCTATGCACTACCAACTGCGCAACGATCAACTCAATCAATTGGATGGTGATAAAGCACGTATGGACATTGGCCGCGAAGAGTGCAGGGTCTACTTGCAGGGCGCCGAGGACTCCCCGGCTGTCCAGAAGAAGTCGGAGCGTGGCTTTGGTTACGCCACGGAGATGCATGTCCAGAATTTCCTGGAGTGTGTCCGAACGCGCAAGACGCCCAATGCCCCGATGGCGCTCGGGTTCCAGGCCGCGCTGGTGGTTCAGATGGCGAACCTGTCTCTCCGGCAGGGGCGACAACTGCGCTGGAGTGCAGCGCTCCGGCGGGTCGAAGAATAGGAGGGTCTCGCGATGAAATTACTCAGATTGTCACATCGAATGACATGTCGCCTCAAGATCTTGTGGACCAGATCTGGTGGGCTATTACGCTCTTTCAGAGCTTGAGGTGTTTTTGGGGATTCTCGACTCAGGGCGACGCGGCTGGCTGATGCCATCCGCTTGCCCTGAGCTGGACTATTTTGGCTTTTCAGACCTTCAAGCTGGTGATTCTTGGTGACCCAGGGAAACGCGGAACACCACTGTCTCTCTGCTCCGCGAGGAGCGTTTTGTTTGTAGAAAGCGTCTTCCTCCCCTGTCATCCTCATAGCTCCGCTAGGAGCGTCCTGTAGGTAGCACCTTGAAGATTCTTTCGGAGCCGGATAGTGAGGCGCATCTGCTCGGCCTGTTTCGAGGTAAACGTCAGGGTCGTGGATTGAACCGTCTTGAAGTCTTTGCCGACCCAACTCGGACGCATGATCCCATTTTCGCTGTGTGAGTTTGGTCCCAGAAACAGATGACCCAGTTCATGGATCGTACCTCCTGAAATCCTGGAATTCGAGGATTCAGGCCGACCCGTCACCCACTCCTGTGGAACCTCCGAAGCCTTCGATCAATTGGACGCGATCAAAGCCATTCTCTCCTCACCCCCTTCATGTGAAAAACAGACCCAGAAACTATCATTGGCTGTGATATATTGGTTTCAATCGACATAGGCTCATGAGTACAAAGGAGGGCCTATGGCACACCCGATTTCTTCCGATGTCACTCAGTTGCTGCTCTCCTGGAGTGAGGGTAACTCCAGCGCTCTAGAGCAGTTGATTCCTCTGGTGCGTAGGGAACTTCAGTGGCTGGCGCACGCCTACATGCGGCGGGAGCGACCCGGCCATCTGCTTCAAACCACGGCTCTGGTGAATGAGGCCTACCTCCGGCTGGTCGATGCGCGATCGCTGAAGTGGCAGAACCGGGCCCATTTCTACGGCATCTCTGCCAAACTCATGCGCCAGATCCTGCTGGAGTTTGCCCGGGCCGAGCATTCTCAAAAACGCGGTGGCGGCGCCTGCACCCTTTCTCTGGAAGAGTCAGCCGTGGTTTCTAAAACGCCGGATTCCAACTTGCTGGCTTTGGATGAGGCATTGAGCGATCTGGAGCAGTTCGACCAGCGGAAAGCCAGAATCGTGGAAATGCGCTTTTTCTGTGGACTGAGTGTGGAGGAGACGGCAGAAGTGTTGAAGGTTTCTCCGATCACAGTGATGCGTGAATGGAACAAGGCCAAGGCTTGGCTGTATCAGGCGGTAGCTCGTGACGGGAGGAGAGAAATCAAGGGCAAGGTGGGTGAGGACAGAGGATAGCGCCCACGGAGGGACGCCTAGGCTAATGGGAGAAAGGGGCAAGAGTGTGATTGGCAAAGGGTGAATACAGAGCAGCTCCGTGGTTCCTTCTCAGGTTCGTGGATCGGTGGTGCGTTGTGCGTATTGTCTGAGTTAGAGTCAATTCGATTCTGTTACGTAAGGATTCCCGAACACAGAATGGACCCAGCAACCTTTCTTGAAATGGTGGCTCGATTTGAGGTTTCTCAGATCCATCAGGAGCTGCCTTGTTTGTGAAATTGATGCGCATCATCATCTGTAGCTCCGTTAGGAGCGTCCTGTTTGTAGAACATCGCAATAAAAGATTGTCTTGAGCTCCGTGAGGAGCGGCCTGTTTGTTGCATCCAGAACGGATTGTATGGCCAATACCTATACCCAAATTTATGTCCAGATCTTCTTTGCTGTCGAGGGGCGGCAGAACCTCATCCAGGTGGCACACAGAGAGGAAACTCAACAATACATGACCGGTGTGCTGACCCACCGAAATCAGAAGGTGCTAGCAATTCACGATGAACGCTTCATTTTCGAATGAGGAAATTGAGAGGTGTTTTCAGGCCGCTCCTACGGAGCTAGGAAATGCGGTAGGAACAACATTTTCTACAAACAGACCGCTCCTGACGGAGCTAACAAATGCATGGATAACTGACGACCAAGGCCATGACCCCCGAACGTTGGCAACAGATCGACAAACTACTGGATGAGGCTCTGGACCGGGAACCGGGACAACGCAAAGTCTTTCTCGAACAGGCCTGTGCCGGCGATGAGGAACTGCATCGGGAGGTGGAGGCACTACTGGCTGCGCATGAGAAGGCAGGAAGCTTTGTGGAGGTCCCTGCTTTGAATCTGGCGGCCCGAGCATTGGCTCAGAAACAAGCTCAGCCCCTGGCCGGCCAGAGGCTCGGTCCCTATGAAATCCTCTCCCTGCTGGGTCGAGGCGGCATGGGCGAAGTCTATCGAGTTCGAGATACCCGGTTGGACCGCATGGATGCCTTGAAGATTCTCCCTCCCGAGGTGGCATCGGATCCCGACCGACTGCGCCGTTTTATCCGCGAAGCCAAAGCCGCCTCAGCTCTGAATCATCCCAACATTGCCACCATATATGAAATCGGCGAATCCGACGGGGTTCACTGGATCGCCATGGAGCTGGTGGAAGGCGAGACGCTGGAGGCTTGGATTCATGTTGGCCGCCTGCCCTCACCCGGCGTTGCGCGCCACCCACAGGGCGGGCGAGGCCCTGGATCTGTTGATTTCTCCCTCGCCCCCGGCAGGGGGAGAGGGTCGCAGGGTGAGGGGTTGAATCTGAACGAAATCCTGGACATTGGGATCCAGGTTGCCGAGGCCCTGGAAGAGGCGCACGACAAGGGGATTATCCACCGGGATCTCAAGCCGGCCAACCTGATGATCACCGGCAAAGGGCAGGTGAAGGTGCTGGATTTCGGACTGGCGAAGAGAATCGATTCGGAAGGAGTAAGCCAGAGCACAGCCTCACAGACGACGCCGGGGCTGGTGATGGGAACGGCGAGATACATGAGTCCGGAGCAGGTACTGAATCAAGCGGTCGATCACCGCACGGACATTTTCAGCCTGGGAGTGACGCTTTACGAGATGGCGACCGGCGAACCGCCGTTTGCCGGAGAGACTCCAACGGCCATCTTTGATGCCATTGTGCATCAAGCACCGGCTTGGCCGACGAGAGTTCAGGCCCGCATCCCGGAAGAGCTACGGCGCATCATCAACAAGGCCATGGAGAAATTCCGGGAGATGCGTTATGCGAGGGCAGTAGACCTGGGAGCAGACTTGAAACGCCTGAAACGGGACGCGGAGTCTGGGCGAGCAATAACTCCAGGGGCGATTGCTGAGCCATCGTATAGATCGGTCAAGGTCGACAAGACTGTACGAAGATGGAAGTGGGCTCTGGCTGGTGTGGTCTTGATGCTTTTGATTGGCATTGGTGCTACCTGGTTTGCAACGCGTCGCGCCCAACCACCACCACTTGAGCTTAAGGAGACCAGACTCACGGCCAATCCAAGCGAATACCCGGTGGGAGTTGGAGGCATCTCGCCGGATGGAAAGCTTCTGGCTTATAGCGACCCGAGGGGACTGTATCTAAAGCTGATTGAGACGGGGGTGGTGCATGCCATTCCTCAGCCTGAAGGGTCAACGGCAGAGAATACCAACTGGTATGCCAGCTGGTGGTTCCCCGATGGCACCCGATTCCTCGCAGGGCGATATGAAACATCCGGGAACTACAGTACATGGGTCGTTTCTGTGGTGGGTGGGCCGCCCCGCCTGCTTCGCACTAATGCCTCACCTGGCCCACCCTCACCCGACGGCTCGCAGATTGTATTTATGAAGGGCATCCGTACCATTAATTGGTCTCCGACCGAACTCTGGCTCATGGGTGCCCAAGGTGAGGACCCCCGCAAGATCCTGAGTGCTCCAGAGGGTGAATCTCTTAATTGGATGGTTTGGTCCCCCGATGGCCAGCGGATAGTCTACCAGCGATACCACGGTGGCGAGGTCTCCATCGAAAGCCGAGACCTCAAAGGCGAACAGCTGAGCACGATTATGTCCGATCCCGCGTTTTCGCCATTGGGCCTTTGGTGGTTTCCGAATGGACGCATGGTCTTCGCAAATGACGACAGTCTGTGGGAAATCCAGGTTGAGCCCAAGAGCGGCCGCACGCTCGGCCCTCCAAGACGCATCACCAAGTGGCCTGGATTTGTTGTAATGGTCGTCAACGGTACGACTGATGGCAAGCGACTGGTGGTCTTGAAGAAGTCCGGGCAGTCGGATGTTTTCGTGGGCGAATGGGAAGCCAGGAGTCACCGGTTGAAGAACCCGCGACGGCTGACGCTCGACGAACACGATGATGCTCCCGGCGCGTGGACGAGGGACAGCAAGGCTGTCCTTTTCTCTTCTGAACGCAACGGCGAAAACGGACAATTCGATATCTTTCGACAGGCGCTCGATCAGGACACGGCCGAACCGGTCGCCACTGGACCTGGCAATAAACATGACCCGGTTTTGAGCCCAGATGGCAACTTGATTCTCTACCTCCAAGATGCTGACGAAGGGAAGACTCGCATTATGCGAGTGCCTTCATCGGGCGGAGCACCGGAAATGGTGTTGGAGGGAAAAGGGATCATCGGCCTGAAATGCTCCTTGTCCCCCGCCACGCCGTGTGTATTAGGCGAAGAGACTCCCGACCGGAAGCAATTCATTTTCACTGCCTTCGACCCCATGAAGGGGAGAGGGAGGGAACTCACCCGGGTCACTCTCAAGAAGACGGTCGAGGATTCTTTCTGGGATCTTACTCGAGATGGTTCGCGGCTCGCCTTTGCCCATGACGTGCAGGGTAATGAGAGGCGCATCCAGATATTGTCGTTATCAAGTGGCAAGTCTCGTGACGTCGTAATCCAGCACGAGCTTCACATGAAATCGTTAGACTGGGCAATCGAGGGGAAAGGGTTCTTTGTTGGAGCCATCGGACCTATGGTCGGGGTGCTGTTTTTTGTAGACCTGGACGGCCGCACGGAGATCCTGTGGAAAAGAGCGACGGACTGGAGCGGCGCTTATCCTCGGGGCCTGCCTTCTCCAGACGGCCGCCATCTGGCTGTGTTAGGCTGGACCTTATATAGCAATGTATCGATGCTCGAGAACTTTTGAAAGCAGTGACGAGGGACAAGTTCTAGTGTTCAGTGATGGGTGGTGGCTCCGCTAGGAGCCAGATGTCTGTAGAAAAGGGATCCCAGTTTAGGATCCCGCCGCCTCTATGCCGGGCGGGACGTGGGAGACCCAGGGCAGCGCGGATACCATCCCTGCATTTCGCCCGGCTGAGGCGGCGGAGATGCAGGAGGACCGAATTCCCTACAAACATTGGGCTCCCAGTATTACTTTGTTAAGTCCTGGAGGTAATCTTCACGGGCGGGACGCCCGTGCCACGTGGCATGGGCATCTTGCCCATGGGGTGCTTATGTCGTAAAAAGTTCGAAGTATGCGCCACGCGATCAAGACTTAATAGAGTAATACTCGCGGAGCCCGTTTCCTTGTATTCCCCGTTTAACCCAGTACAATTCCAGACGGTTTGTCCTTGATTTTCGCAATGAACGAGAGTAAAGCTTACTCAAGCGGGGACGGTATCGATCAGTTCCGATTCTTATCTCCCGTCCCTTTTCCATAAATCACAATTCATCCTTCCTTCTTGCTTGAACCAGGGAGGGCACCATGCGAGCCAAGTGGTTCATTTTCGGCCTTGTCCTGGCACTGGCCGGGATCTTTCTGTCTCGGTCAGCGCAGGCCCAACTGTACACCGGAACCGTCTCGGGCATCATCACCGACCCGTCTGGGGCCGTGGTGCCGGGGGCCAGGATAACCTTCACAGATGTGGGCAAGCAGGTGCCCTACTCAACCATCAGTGACGCGGGCGGGCGTTACCTGTTGCGTTCCGTGCCCCCCAGCACATACAACATGAAGGTGGAAATGCAGGGGTTTAACACTTACATCGAGGACAACGTGGTCCTGCTGGTGAGTCAGAACCTCAACATCGATGCAAGTTTGAAACTGGGAACCCAGACTCAATCCGTGGAGGTAGTGGCCTCTACAGTGGCATTGGCTTCCCAAGACGCTGTGACCGGCCAGGCAGTCGAAAGGACCTTCATCAACGAGCTTCCGCTGCTGGGCCGCGGTGTGTACGACCTGGCGAATTTGACTCCCGGCATCCACGAGGTGGGGGCAGGTGTTGGTGGCGCAAATCCCAACAATTTCATTTCCAATGGTGGCCGCAACGCCACGGCAGACATCCTGCTGGATGGGGTCAGCACCACCAGCCCGGAGCAGAACAGCGGCATTCAGATCCCGAATTATGTCCCCTCGGTAGACTCGGTGCAGGAGTTCAAAGTGCAGCAGTCGAACTTCAGCGCCGAAATCGGTTTCACCGGCGGGACGGTCATGAACGTGGTCACCCGAAGTGGAACCAACGCAATCCACGGCTCGGCCTACGAATTCCTGCGCAACAATGTGCTGACCGCGAACGAGTGGTTTAGCAACGCCGGGGGAGGACAGTTGGCTGGCCGGCGCTACAACGATTTTGGCGCCACGGTGGGCGGACCCCTTATCAAGGACAAGTTGTTCTACTTCGACAGCTATGAAGGAGTCCGCGACATCAGTGCCCAAACCTTTACCGCGGGTGTTCCCAGCCGGGCCGAGAAGCGGGGGGATTTCGGGGAATTGTGCGGAGCGGGATTTGATGCGGTCGGCCAGTGCACGGACCCGGCAGGACAGCTCTGGGACCCCTACACCGGAGTGTATGATCCCAAGTTGCGCGGAGCGGTTCGCAGCGGGTTTATCCCCTTTA
>JBGOTQ010000374.1:0-7388 GCA_041476565.1 Terriglobia bacterium
CAGTGGAAGAAATCGTGAAGCAACCAGAGATGGTGGCTGATCGGATGCGGTCCACCTGTGCAGAAGACATGAACAAGATGGGCCTGGAGGTGATTTCGTTCACCATCAAGGAAGTCCGGGACAAGAACGAGTACATCACCAACATGGGGCGACCTGACGTGGCCAGGATCAAACGGGATGCCGACGTGGCCGCCGCCGAGGCAGAACGGGACACTGCCATCAAAAGGGCCGACGCACAGCGAGCAGCCGCAGTTGCCAAGGCTCAGGCGGACCAGTAGCGGGTTCTGGCGGAGACACTGTCACAAGCCAAGCAAGCGGAAGCTGAGCGCGATTTGGCCATCAAGAGGGCCCAATACCAGGAAACAGTCAAGAAGCAGCAGGCGCAGGCAGACAAGTCTTACGAAATCCAAAGTAACGTCATGCAGCAACAAGTCATTGCCGAAGCTGTCAAAGTCCAACAGGTGGAAAAGGAGCATGAGATTAAGGTGCAAGAGGCAGAGATTCTGCGCCGCGAAAAAGAACTGATTGCCACCGTCTTAAGACCGGCAGAGATCGAGCGCCAGCGCATCGAGACCCTGGCCAACGCAGAAAGGCAACGGCTTATCGCGGAGGCCGACGGGCGGGCGGCGGCCACGCGAGCTCAGGGTAACGCCGAAGCGGAGGTCATCTTTAAGAAAGGTGAGGCCGAAGCCAAGGCAATGAATGTTAAGGCTGAGGCTTACCAGGAATATAACCAGGCGGCTGTGGTCGACAAGTTGATCAGCGGCATGCCGGAGGTTATCCGAGCTCTGGCATCACCGTTGAGTAATGTCGACAAGATCACGGTGATCTCCACCGGCAATGGTGACTCTGCAGGTCTTAACAAGATTACCGGTGACATGGCAAAAATTGCTGCCCAAGTCCCTGCATTGTTTGAGACCCTGTCTGGTATGCAGATGTCAGAACTGTTTTCCAAGATCAGAGCGTTGGGGGATAAGTCACCTCGTCAGGAGTCCCTCAGCAAGAAGACGGACCCCGAGACGAGAACGGCTCCTCCCCCCGATTCAGTTGCGCAGTGATCCCCCCCCGAGATGTGCAGACCTCAGTTCATCTGTACATCCGTTGCACCCTGAGGCTGTATTCAGCCTCAGGCAAGGATTTCTGGTGAAAGAAAGGAGTACTCCCATGGCTTTGTTAGAACGAGTTGCGACCCTGATTAGGGCCAATCTCAATGATTTAATTGATAAGGCCGAGGATCCTGAAAAAATGATCAAGCAAATCATCCTCGACATGGAAAATCAACTCCTACAGGTCAAAACACAGGTAGCGATTGCGCTAGCTGACCAGCACCTTCTGGTGAAGAAACAAAAGGAAAATGAAGAAAAAGCTCAAGAGTGGATGCACAAAGCCGAGCTTGCGGTTGACAAGCAAAAGGACGAATTGGCCAGGGACGCACTGGGGCGGTCCATGAGCTATCGGCAGCTGGTCGAATGTTTCCTGGAACAGGTCGAAGATCAGAAAGTTCAAGCTGATAACTTGAAGTCCGCCTTGCAGAAGTTGGAGCAGAAACTCCTTGAAGCGCAGTCAAAGCGGGAAGTGCTGATTGCCCGACACCGGCGCGCCCGGGCAATGGGCAAAGCCACTGACGCTCGAATTGCGATTGGCAATGGATCCAAGGCAGCGGCCTTTGTGCGCTTGAAGAGCAAAGTCATGTACTCTGAGGCTATCAGCCAGGCGAAGGCTGAACTGGTCGCCGATGACCTGGACGACAAGATGGCAGCCCTAGAGAAGGAGGACCGAATAGATCGCCTTCTGTCAGAAATCAAGACCCGGCGTCGCTTGAACCCCTGAACTAAGAAAGAAGGAACATCCAAAGCTTATCTGTCTGGGGTTGATGACAGGAGATGCTTCAGGGAACAAAGGACGGCTTAGGGTGGGGCAGGGTTAACCCACCCTATAATAATGAGCAGGTGGGCTGTCTCTTTAATTCGGAAATGGTCTGGGCCCTCCGAAACCGCTAAGAGAATCCTACTCCCCAATTGGAGTGGAATCAGACGTTGCTGCAGCCCCTATGTTGTACCGAATTACCTGGGTTTCATCAGTCCAATAGAGTCGGTTGCCAGAGGCTGCTATGCCACTTGAGGTTTGGGGCGCTGCGGTGGCAGTAAAATGGGCTGCTGCAATAGCGCCAGGTGTCGCGGCGAAATTGTAACCACTTTTAGTTCCACCGCCCAACACGTTGTCAATCACATTATCATTCGATAGACCCGTTAGAGTTGCGAATACTCCCTGGCTGGAACGATACAGCAACTCACCGCTTCCAATTGTCCTCATTGCAGCCGTGGCTGACCCTTCGTTGGCTGACAGGCGGGCTTTCAAGAGATTTGGAATGGCTATGGCTGCGATGATCAGGATGATGCCTACCACAACTAACAACTCAATGAGTGAGAATCCCCTGGTGTTCTTTCTTCCTTTCTTCATGATCTTCCCCTTTGGCTCGTCATCAAGGAACTCCCCCCAATGATTTCCCCTGGCCTTCTGACAACCCCTAAGCAAAAATCAGCTTCCTGAGCTGACTTTGAAGCAAGGGATGTGCCGAATATCTTCGGACGAAATGCAGAATTACAGCAATAGAATAAACGCTTAAATATGAATAAGTTGGGTAATCTTAATGGTGGAGTGAGGCAATGTATTTTTAGCCAGGTGGGACAACTGGGGTAGACTGAAAGACACAAATCGGAAGTAAAGGTTTCTGAAAATCAGTCAGAATGCCCTATGGTTTCCGAATTTGTCCCGCATAGTGTCTCAGGGGTTCACTGGTATCCATTTTAAAGCGAAGGATCCCTAGGGTCTCTTATTTGACAGAACTTCCCGATGCGAGTGGCCGTCTGCGGGAAAGAGTTTATGCCTAAGTCAGAGCCTGGGTTATCGAGGTGAAGCATCAACTTTTCCATAGTCTTAATAAGATGGAGCCGACGATCGGAGTCGAACCGATGACCTGGCGATTACGAATTGAGAAAAACTCACGCATTCTATTGTAGTTAATAGACTTACAAGACTATCAAGTGCGAAAAAGCCCGCAAATTTGCGCAAAAAATAGGGCATTTTGGCACCCCCCGCGCACCCTGTTGGGCTGTAGAGAAACAAGGTTTGACTTGAAAGGAGGTGGGCGATGATGTTCTGGGATGTGAGAAGCGAGTATTTTATGGATTCGGATTACTCAGTTGTTGAAACACCAAATGAATCCGTGAGATTTGAAGGGAAAGCCTGGAAACAACCGAACCGGGGAGGGGTGTGCGACCTCGAAAAGAGACGTCGAGTCGAGAAGGCTGTGATACAGCTCGATTACCCGGAGGTTAATCGAGTGGGCCGGATTTACCTCCGGCGGGTCCGTTCCGCCGTTGAAACCCGTATCGCCCCAAGGATCAATCTTCCCTACCGGTCCCGGCTGGCTATTAACGAGATCGAACAATTGAAACGCCTTTATGATTGCACGGACGAAGACATTTGCCTCTGCCTCACGCAGATTGAGACCCCTTTGGACAGGTTCAAGGAAGTCTTTGCGAAAGCCCGCGCAATGCTGCAGTTGAATGAAGGTTTTGCTCAGGTCAAAGGTGAACTTGGGGCCGCAAGCCGTGAGGCCATCACCCTCAAACCGGACGAACCGGACAAATGAAGCACCCGGGCGGGCTTCGGCCTGCCCCTTATCCTCTCCCCTCCACATCAGGAACCTCAGAAGTCAAACAGCATGGCGAAATCTAGAAACAAGAGAGCATCCGCGAGCGTGAGCCATACAATGAGAATGATCTTGAGAAAAAACCTGGAGGGATAAACAAGCCGGCGAACATTTTTCAGAAACACCTTCCTTAAAGGTTGATGGGAAAAAAGAATGAGATCATCCTAACACGAGGCTCCAGCAAACAGAAATTGGGAAAGGGTAGGAATAGGCCACAGGAGGGTTATCAGGCTCGACAGGTTGGAGAATCTAGGCGGGCGTAAACTCGCAACTTTCCTTCAGGGACCACCTTTCTCGCGGCGTTCAAACTCAGCCCAACAATCTTCTTCGTTAGGCGCCGGAGCGAAATGAACAAAAGGAGAAATAGATCAGAAAAACGGAGGTTTCCTTTGGATGACTCAATTGCGTTCTGCCAGCTCATCCAACAGATGAGACATCTTGGTGACCTTTTCGGTCAGGTCGGAAAGTTCCCGTTGAGAGGGGTGTTTGATTTCGAAAGCGCGAATTGATACATCCAGGGCAAGACACCCTAATTTTCGGATCTTCAAAACCCTTTCCATCTCACTTCTGTTGTCTACATCAACCGGCGCTTCCAATTCTATGACCATTTGAATTACTTTGGCACACCTATCGGCAAATTTCTACAAACTTCTTCTCTCAGAAGACCAAGCCCGTTTGGAAGTTACACCCAGGCCTGAACGGAAGATTAGTGAAGTGGGGCGGGCTTCGGCCCGCCTCTTTAGCTCAAGCATCAGCCTTCTCACGCCGTTCAAGCTTCACCCAGCAATCACCACAGAATTCATTTTGCTTCAAGGCTGCGACGGAGATCAATTTTCGGACCATGTCGAATGCAATCAAGTTTTGGCTATGGCTTCCGCAAAGTGCAGGGTGCAGAAGTCCCCTCCAATTGTCCGGCGACTGTGAGATGTGGTAAGAATGCATGCCGGGATTATATTCCTTTGTCTGGAGCTTTGGCGTTGAAAAAGCACTTTCATGGTAGTAGATTGATCTCGCGTTCTAGTCAGGGCAGGCCCCGCCATTCGCGCTCGATCCCGCAAGGGTGTTTATACACGCCAGAAGTCAGGACACAGTCTCGTAAAGAGAGACTCTCCCAAATATCATGGGACTTGGCTGGAACAATCACGGTAAAACCCTGAATCACAGGATAACTGTTCAATAAGCCTGGTGCCTGCACGATGGGGCGCACAATTCCTCTGCTTTACTGCAATTGCTTGACCCAACTACTAAGGGTTTCTTATGGCACAGGGCAAATCAGAAGAGATAGTCGGTTCCGGTTGCTTCATCATACTCGTGATCGGGGCTATCTGGTGGTTCTGCTACACTTTTTTCTACGCGCCATCGCACCGCGACACTGGCGGACCACCACCGGCTGCAAAATCGAAGCAGGGTAACGCCACCGATCCCCACACGCCCGAAGAGGCCGTTCGCCTAGCATTATCGAAGCAGGGGAATCTCACTGACCCCCGCACCCCCGAAGAGGCTGTTCGCATAGCATTGGTGAAGGTTCTGCCGGAAGCTGCTCCACGCCTAGAGTTCTTGCAGGGTGGCAATCTGGAAATCTATCTAACCCGGCACGAGTTCGAGGTAGTTCCATATCCAGACCGCGCAGATGTTGTCCAGAGAATCGGAGAAGCGTGGTGCAAGAAGGTCGAACACACATATCTTCCGGTTGTCAGACTGCGTGACATCCGCACAGGAGAGGAGTTTGGTAGCTTCAGTTGCACAACCGGTCATGTATCCATTCGTGAGCACTACTGAAGACTTCAGACGTGGCAATCAAGATCACAGCATGGGGGATGATCGGGCAGAGAGGTCTGTCAGGTGAGGAACCCTCAGGAAAAGGCTGCCGAGTAGTCTCCATGTTGTACAAGAGAGTTTTCCTATGCTAACCATTGCTGGCGGAATCATCCTCGGGCTGTTTGGGTTCCTACTCATTGCTTGGTTGGCTTCCAAAACTGTCGAGCATCTCTCATCTCTTGATATTAATTGGGGAATCGCAGTTACTTTAGCCGTGGCGCTTCTAGGGGTCATTGGCCTGTTTCTTGCCTATTATTGGTAAGTTGTGGTTGATAGCCTACCGGGACACCGCTTGCAGCTGCCTCATTCTCTTGGATTAGCCTCTCTTGATATGGCTCCAGCAGTGCTGCACGTGGCTTATCAGGACTATTTTATTAACCGAAGTCTTTGCATGTCTTCTTCGGTCCAGCCCGCCTCGTCCAGCAAGGCTTTTAGTAATTTTGGTCCGTAGGTCTTCTTTGGATGGTAATGAATGACAATGCGCTTGTTGGGATTGCCATACTTGATGAAGGCGATGGTAGCGTCACGGCTGGCTGGATCCTTCGTGTAGCCGTCCTTCTTAAGTGCGCTGATTAGATCATCTGCGGTGAGATTCTTTAGCTGACCCCACACGTTGCCAGAGAAGGCCATGAGATTGTCAAGTTGCGCATCGAAGCATCAGGCGGCACTTTCTCCTCGACTTTGAGAAAGGGTCCAACAGGAAGAGGATCCCCGTGCAGTGCCAGCGAATCAAGATATACACTGATAGCCTCCTTGACAAAATCCAGTGCTTCCATTTCCGTGGCACCATCTACATGAAGGCCTTTTAAGGCAGGACAAAAGGCATGGAAACTATCTCCATCTTTTTCCACTCCCACTGCTATTTGCAGCTGCAACCTCGGGACTGATGGCATTGGTCTCGACATCTTATCCTCACCTTTAAGACAGGGTTTATTCATAATAAACTCATCGGTAAGTTCCAACAATCAATTTAACTCTAACTCTTTAAAAATGCCACACGTATCTTTTTTCGTTGAGATTACTCTGGGCCTCCTATTAGTCTCTTAGTGCGCTACCTAACGCACTGCCTGCTTCATCCTCACCGCCACATTTGCCAAGGCGCGGCCGCTCAAAAATCCCCTCTTCCCTGAGTTGCCGGAGAATAGTCTTAAATTGGCCGGGCCTGGAGGAATCGTTGAATCACTGGCTGCAATCGGCTTTTGTCTTCTATTGACGCACCCCTTTGAAAGTTTCGGACTTTCTTGAGAATGTCGAACCGAATAACCTTTCGCTCTTCGTCATTGGCCTTGTCGTATACCTGAATCGCCTGATCCACCGGAAGCGACCTGATCTGTCGTTCAAGAGGCTTCTCTCGTCCCATAGTAATTATGTTTCTCGCTTCTCGTGCTGAGATTTGCCCTGCTTCCAGAGCCTGCCTTATGCCAGGCCACGGGCCAGAAGGGTTAAGCTGGATCTGTCGGCGCAATTGCTGCTCCACTTCTGCGTGATGGTATTGTTCTTTGGTCCGGGCACCTTTCGGGAGTTTCTCCCCTGATAATTCTGCGGCTAGTTCCTCCGCTGGAGTTTTGTTGACATCCCGTGGGGCTGGCGTGACCCCAACGAAGGATAGTCCAGCTTTAAGAGGAGATTCTCCGAGAGCCCTTTCCTGTCGGTAGAAGCGAGATCCAAAGGGTTCGAATGCCTTGGCGATGTGCTGAGCCACCTGGAGAGCCTGTTGAACCAACGGATCATCCTCGTTGTGGATCTTCACCCCGTAGAAGTCCCGGTTTTCGAGCATCTCAGCTAGAAGTGACGCGGCCGGTTGGAGTTTGTTCGCCATTGTCCGCAAGGGGGCTTTGAAATAGTGGTACACATC
>JBGOTQ010000375.1:0-7358 GCA_041476565.1 Terriglobia bacterium
AACGTGACATTTCGCAGCGCCCAAAAATGCATCGTCGAGGAGAAAATCTCCCTGAACGTCAACCACCTGGTGGTCAATCCCGCCTGCATAGCCGGTGTCCTGACTTCCCGTCCGAATATCAATGCCCGGTGAGGCCTGACGAAGTTGTAATAGCAGCGAAGTAACTCCAGATGATCTTCGAGATGTTCCTTCCAGCGTGCCTGACAGATCGTCCGCCGAACCCTGTCGGATCGTGAAATTCATCCGTTCGACAAACGAGGTGTTCAGTTTCACTGAGTCTTCCGAGTCACGCAACGCCTGCTGCAATCGCCATGCACCCCCCATCACCGTCCTTCGCTCAACTTTCATGATACGATCGTTTCGGAGTGTCTTGATGACCTGACCATAGAGACACGCTGGCCCAAAGACGCGTTCGATGACTTTCTTATAGAACTCGAATCCGTCCGTGGTAATCAGGGGAATTTGTCCGGGATTCATGCGTTTGGAAACATCTCGGAACAGGGCCAGCGTGTTCCTGTAGCTTCGGCCCCCGACCACCGTCGAAGGCCAAAGCCGAGACCAGACTTCAATCACGGCGAAGACCCCAATTGGCTGTTCCTTACCCCGGACGATCGTTCGCATCTCGTCTGCTTGGAGCTCTCCTGTGACGAGCCTTTTCATTCTCCGATCCTTGAAGCGACGAGACCAGAAAGCTGCTCTTCCCAGCCAGCGATGCACCGTATTCCAGGCAATTCGCTTGACTCGAGCGATGGCAGACTTGTTCAAACCTTCGACACTGAGGCAGGCGACCTCATCAAAGATCGCACGACGGTGCTGGAGTCGATGATAGGGTGTTCCGGGTGGCGTTTCTTCTTCCGGACTCTCGGATGAAACACTCCGTTACAAGGGCTCAGATTGCAGCGTTCCGATTAGGTTGTTGCACACCCCTTCAAAATTATTACTACCGTTCAACTCCAATCTTTGTTATTCTAAGACTCTAACTTTCAAAAAGCGACAACTCCGGTACACGTGGAGAGTAGCGGCGTCGCCTTGCTCACCTTGGTCCCGTTCGGATGACGGCTAAAGGCAAGCCGTCAGGAGCGCATAACCAATGCTAAGAACATGCGGAGCTTGATTCCAACTTCATCCATAGGCGTTCAAAGGCGCTTTGACTTGAGCAAACTTGCGTGTCAAAGAGGAGAGACTCAGTTATGAATTCAGGGAAATTTGACTTTGCACTCGCCATAGGAGGCGCAGCCGGACAAGGGATTGCGACACCTGGAGACACTTTGGCACGAATCTTCGTACGTCGCGGCCTCCATTTGGACACTTATAATGCATATCAATCGATAATCCGGGGTGGGCACATCTTCCTGACCGTCCGAGTCAGTGACCAGAAGGTTTACAGCCATGGCGACAAGCTGGACCTGTTGTTGTGTCTGAATCAGGACACAATGAACCGGCACCTAAAGCTGATGGGGCAGGGCGGGCGTGTGGTGTTCAACGGTGACACAATCAAGCCAGGTGAAGCAGCCAAGGGTGTTCAATTATGCCCAATGCCGGTCGGCGAATTGACCCAGAATAACCGGAACCAATTGGTTCAAAACACGGTGGCCCTCGGCGTGATTCTGTCCTTGATGGGCCTGGATTTCCAGATTCTTGAGACCTCGCTGGTCCAGCAGTTCCAGCGAAAGGGCCAGGCGGTCGTAGACGAGAACATTGGAGTCGCCCGCGCAGGCTTCGCATACGCCAAGGCCCACTTTGAACCCTTTCCGCTTCCTGTGCCGACGGGATCGAAGCCCCTGGCCTGGTGGAGCGGCAACGAAGCTCTGGCAATGGGGGGCGCGGCAGCAGGAGTGAAATTCTATTGCGCCTATCCGATGAGCCCAGCCAGCGGGATTTTGCATTGGATGGCACAAAACGCTCGCGAGCTGGGAATCATGGTTCGCCAGGTTGAAGATGAAATTGGTGTTGCCAACATGGCTATCGGAGCCGCCCATGCGGGATGCCGGGCCATGTGCGCGACCTCTGGTGGGGGTTTCGCTCTGATGTCGGAAGCCGTCGGCATGGCGGGAATGATGGAGGTCCCGGTGGTCTTTATCGATGTCATGCGAGCCGGCCCTTCAACGGGAGTGCCCACCAAGACTGAGCAGGGAGACCTGTGGCAAGTATTGGGGGCAAGCCAGGGAGATTTCGAACGTTTCGTGGTGGCCCCGAGCGATCCGCTGGATGCCTTCACCACGATCCCCGAACTCTTCAATCTGGTGGATCGATGCCAGTGTCCAGGCATCGTCATTTCCGACCTGTTGATCTCGGAAGGCCGCTTCAGCGTTGATCCTGGCGAGATCAACATGCATCCGAAGATTGATCGCGGCGAATTGATCACTACCCCGTCAAGGTCCAACAGCTATCTCCGCTATAAAGATACGGAGGACGGCATCTCCCCCAGGGCCATCCCGGGACTGGAAGGTTATGTCCATGTTGTTGCCAGCGATGAACATGATGAAGACGGGGTCTTGATCAGCGATGAGTACACCAATCCTCACAAGCGTCGAAAGATGGTGGAAAAGCGAGCGCGGAAATTCAATAACATCGTCAGTCAGATCCCACCTCCTCAGGTTGAAGGCCCCCAGGATGCCGAACTAACGCTAGTCGGCTGGGGGTCGACCTACGGCGTCATTCGGGAGGCTGCCGAGCAGTTGCGGAATGCCCGGGTAGCAGCAAACCATCTTCATGTCAAGTGGATCGTGCCGCTTCACGTGGAGGCGATCACCCAGGCACTCTCTCGTTCCAAGCGCATCATCATTGTTGAGAGCAATTACTCCGGTCAGTTCGCCCGTTATTTACGCAGTGAAACCGGAATCTCCGCCCACGGGCACATCCGTAAGTATGATGGGGAGCCATTCATGCCCCACCACATTGTCAATGGTGTGTTGGAGCTATTGGCCGGCAAAACGAATCGTTACGTTCCGTTCCAGGAGATTATGGTTTAGAGAGGAGACGACATGTCCACAGTTATAACTGAAGATAAACCCTTTGCCGAATTAAAACCGAAAGACTACAAGGGAAAAGTGGATCCGGACTGGTGTCCGGGTTGCGGTGATTTCGGGGTTCTCAATAGTCTGCAAAAAGCATGCGCGGAGCTGGGACGAAAGCCTCATGAGATCCTGACCGTCAGTGGCATCGGTTGTTCATCCAATTTTCCAGGATATTTCAATGCATACGGAATGCATACGCTTCATGGCCGAGCCCTGGCGGTGGCTACGGGCGCCAAGATGGCCAACCATGAGCTAACTGTGGTTGTTACCGGTGGAGACGGCGATGGCTATGGCATTGGTGGAAACCATTTCCTGCATACGGCACGGCGGAACGTCGATTTAACTTATCTGGTCATGAACAACCAGATCTACGGACTCACTACCGGTCAAGTCTCCCCGACCAGTTGCGCCGGGATGAAGACAAAGAGTACGCCTTTTGGAAGCGTGGAACCTCCGGTCAATCCGATCACTTCAGCGATCATGAACGGGGCCACTTTTGTGGCTCGCGGTTTTAGCGGCGACCCCAAGCACCTGGTGGAACTGATGAAGAAGGGGATCCAGCATCGAGGCTTCGCGCTGATTGATGTGTTCAGTCCCTGTGTCACCTTCAATCATGACAACGAATACAATTTCTTCCGCCCACGGATTAAGAGACTGGAGGATGAAGGGCATGATCCCAGCGACTGGAAAACAGCCTGTGAAAAGGCCATGGTCTGGGGAGACAGGATTTACACTGGTCTCTTCTTTCAACGGCAGGCACAATCTCTTGACCAGCTTGAGCCTGTTCTTGATGAGGGCGGGCCTTTAGCTCACCGGCCCTTAGGGCTGACTCGTGACCAGTCTGAACGCATGATCAAAAGGATGATGTGAGGACTCGTCTGGCGTCTCCCTCGCCACGCTGACCTCGATTTCCTGTTTTCCTTTTACCCGTGGGTGCAGACACCGGAACCCACCATGACTGTTACTAGTGCCCAGGATCTCTCAGACCAGATTCACTATCTCGCCCAGTTCAGACAACGACCTCTCAGTCTTAGACAGTTGTTCGAGTTCGGGTCGGATCCTTCTCCGGAAAACCTCCTGATTGCTGCTCAGTTCCTTCACAAGGAGCTTCCCGTCCGTCTCGCCCATCGAACGAGGGAATTAGAAAAACTGCCTTTTGGTCTGTCTGAGATGCCCTCGGTTCGTCTCCTCCGTGAGATGTACAGAGATTCTTTCCGGATTCTCCTCGAATTGCCTTGTCCGCGGAGCATCGAGGAAGAGTGGCGTTTTACAGGGGTACTTGGGCAGATTAAGCAGCGACATAATAATGTCGTTTCAATCATGGCGAAGGGGATCCAGGAACTGAAGCATTCCCTGGCAGGTGACACCCTCAATCCCAGGATCCAAGAATTCCTGGATTGCTTTTATATGTCCCGTATTGGCGTTCGCACGCTGATTGGCCAGCATGTTGCGCTCCATCAAGACTCCAGGCCGGGCTTCGTAGGACTAATTTGTGAAAAGTGTTCTCCCGCAGAAGTTGCCGAAGAGGCTATTGCCAACGCTCGAAGTCTTTGTCTACAGCATTACAGTGTGACCCCCCAAGTCGGATTATTTGGCAAGACTGACCTTACATTCACTTACGTGCCCTCCCACCTCCATCACATGCTGTTTGAATTGCTGAAGAATTCCATGAGGGCCGTTGTGGAGCTTCACCGGTCCAATGCAAACGACCTACCTCTGATCCGTATCGCGATAGCCGAAGGTCATGAAGATGCGACAATCAAAGTCTCGGACGAGGGAGGTGGAATCCCTCGCAGTGGGATGTCTCGAATCTGGACTTACCTATACACCACAGCAATGCCCCCGGATTCCCTGGCCGACACGCCCTATCACAGTGACTTTCACGCCCCATTTGCAGGATTGGGTTATGGCTTGCCTATCAGCCGACTCTACGCCCGCTACTTTGGAGGTGACCTGCAGGTGATATCGATGGAGGGCTACGGCACTGACGCTTATCTTCATCTGAAGCGTTTGGACAATACTGAAGCCCTACTCCCCAAAAAGCTGTATTAAAGGGGGGGGGGGAGTTGCTGGGGTCCGGGGGATCAGAAACTTTTCGTGAGAGTTGTTCCCCTAAGTGTCATAGTCGTCTAGCTCCCCCCATACATGAATCACCCAATTGGGGGTGAAAAGATCCTTCCAAAAATCCACGGGTTCCGCACTGTTCACTGGCACATTGTCATCTCTTTTCTGGCTGCATATCTTACTGCTTTGAGCTGCCTGGAGCTGCGGCCTCAGCCTGGAGCTCAAAACCTTCAGCTGGGATGGGCTGATTATGCTGAACCCGGCTAAAAGTGATTTGCCCTTCTGCCGACGAGACAAAAACAAAGGGTCGTTTGATGCCGCCGCACTCACGATAATCCTGGAATTCTGTGAATCCGAGTTTTAGGAGGAGTCCCGTTTGTGCATCAAAGACAATTCTCGTTGGCTTCAGCTTGGGGGAATTGCCTTCCAAGACGAAAACCAATGTCCCTGCCAGGGATTCTTTTCCAGCTAGTTGCAGCGTCGAAAAATAGTCCTTCAAGTGTAACGGAAAATGTATTTCTAACTCGGCTGCAATTTCCACTGAGGTCGCGGGATCGACATAATCTGACCGGTTTCCGTCTCTCCAGCAATTGGCATGATTGCATTGGATTTGGAGCGACTGTTGATCGCTCGTTAGTACAAGCCTCGACTGACCCGAACCCACTGCATAGGTCTCTATGGCAAAAGCCCCCTTCTTAGTTCTAAATTCCCCTTTCCGGTTCTCATCGGAATTAAACCTGCCTCGCTAACGGGTGCGGCGATGCGGCCATAAGGACTACGTATTTCGAATTACATGCAACGCCAGAGTCTTCGCGCTGCCAGTCGAAAGGGGGTTGCGCCGCACCATTTTCAGCGTGCGGGCCTGAGCCCATCGCTCGGCCATCATCCTTTCTCCACGCGAACGCGCCCCCAGGAAATCGATAATGGTTTCAATGAGCTGGCTCTCTTCAATCGCTCCGAGACGCGGGCTCACCATTACACTGATCTCCGGCAATCCACCTCGATCCTGTTCTACGAACTGATAATCCATCGGACCGCCCCCATAGGCCTTGGGCAACACCTCTTCCACCAGCTTCAGGATATCTCCTCCGAGGAAGTGCATCCCTTCGCTGGTGAGCTTCTCGTAGCTTCGAATGTTGTGCAGATGGATGTGGAGGCCAGCGTGCTCCAGCGGACAGCCGCATCGGCGTACCTCCACCTCTCCGTAATCGCCGCTATCGACATTCAGCATGATCTTGGGGGATTGCGGAAGCAGTGTCGTGAGATAGAATGGCAGGGCGTTGTATCCCGAGTCGAGCGGTTTCTGCCGGCGAATCAGCGCAATTTTTTCCGATAGCAGGTGGACTTCATCCGCCCACTGGGCATCCCCACAGCAGACCCCGATGGGGCCGGTCTCCGACATCGAGTAATGACAACCCACTTGGCAACCGGTCCCGGCGACCAAGCGGGCCTTCACCTCGGTCAGCGGCTCACCGCCGAGCCGCAAGAATGAGTCGCCAATGTCGAGCCCTGCTTCCGTTGCCGCCTGGCAGGTGCGAATGCCCGAACTAACATTGGTATCCAGGAAGGCAGGTGTGCCCTCCCCCTTCTTCCGAGCAAGCCACCGGGCCACGCGAAGTGCCTCGAGCGCAGGAGTGTATTCCGGCACAGGCAGCGGACTCCCGTATAAGCGACTCCCATAGACCGCATAACTCGTGAACAGGTATGACTTCAGGGGTCCCGTACGAATATCCCATTTGTTTTGGGTGAACCAGCGTTCCACGGGGATACCAAGTTTGGCATGAATCAGACACCTTTTTAAACCAGAGGCCCCCGGCGGCACGGGGCGCCATAAGGCCGCCGGCCTATTCATTAACCCCCGGCCCTGAAGGAAGAGCCCATTCGAGACTGCATCATGAGCGATGGCATCGAAATCGATGATCAAGCGTCTTTCCACTCCCCTCGAACCCCCTGTGCATCCCTCGAAATGGCGAGCCAGAAGCGGGTTGTCGCAATTGGCACGGGGAATGATCAGGCCGTTGCGGACGATCGGCTGAATGCCCTTGAATTCGTCCAGATTCAAATACACACCTGCATCGAACAGCTTCTCGAGCGATCCTTCGATGCCTTCCTTCCGGACCAGGCTGCGCAAGTCTTCAAGTGCGATACCAGCCCATTCCAAGAGGGACCGGTAAGGACTGCGGAAGTTCCCAAAGATGCCCCGTTCCACCAACAGGAGGAAAGACTCCTCGCGTCGTCTCAGACTCTCCTCCAGCTTACGGCGACAGTCCTCCAGGG
>JBGOTQ010000376.1:0-7339 GCA_041476565.1 Terriglobia bacterium
GGTTCTGAGGACCTTCGACTAATTTGGCGTAAGATTTCATGTTGAACGTGCTGCTTGTAGACACTCGGTGGGACCGCTTCCTCCCAAAAAAGAATTGCCTGGGATCGCCCGCATAGTCCTGCTGAATGTAGAAGATCGATTCGTCCGCGACGCCCAGCGCTACTTCAGTAGACACAGGTTTCCCCTCTGCGTCAGTGGTTGTGATATTGAGGGTCCCTTCCTCTTGTGGCTGGTACTCCGACCGGTCAGCTTTGACTTCCATTTTGAGAAAGTGTTGGACCGGCGGCACAACTACTTGTTTGGTGTCTTCGAAGATTTGTCGATCGCTGACCATCACCGCGTTGAGAAAGATGTTGGGCACATGTTTGTCTTCGATCAGGAGTTCCATCAGCTTGACTGTGCCGGTCACATGAACGAGCTGGTAATCGTAGAGGCCTTCCCCTTCAGTACTGAAGAGGACATACCGGTCCTGGGTCGGAACGCTGATCATGACCACTGCCGTCTTCCCGGCCCTGAAGGTGTCTTTATCCACGATGATTTCCAACCCGCCGTGCCGGTAACCCAGTTCCGTCGTGGCATTGCGCGCCACCCAGACTGTGGTTTCCGCACGGATGGGCGCCCGGCCCAAGTCCTGGCTGGTCCAATTCATCCGGTAGTAACCTTCCCGCTCGGGAGTAAAGATGAGCTGGGCTTCTCCAGAGGCGTCAGTCTTCATCGGGCGAGTCAGGATCTCGTCCTGTTGATAACCTTTGAACTTGAGCTGCCAGGGCCTTCTTCCAGAAGCTGGTAAGGGCGGGAAGATCTGGCTCTTTTCCTGCAGGCGCCGCAGTTCTTCCCCTTTGACCTCATTCCCATCCGGATCCATCCAGATTTCAAACCAGTAATCCCGGGTCAGTTTGACCCGGCCTTCAACCATAACAGGCTGGTCGTTGGCATCCAGCGCCTTGATGTTGATGGTGACCTTGTCTTGCGGGCGATACAAGTTGTGCTCCGGTCGGGGGTAAACATAAAAACGTTGCCGTGTCACCCGGACCCGCTCGCTGGCCACGATCTCCCGCCTCGAAGCATCGGTGACCCGTGCTTCGATTCGGTACTCAAAATCCTGCTGGTCGTTGCGTGGCGTCTCGAAGGATAGTGTGACTTTTCCTGTACTGTCGGTCTTGAGGGTCTCGCGTTTGATGACCTGGCCTTCTCCGCCATAGTACGGTGAACGAACGTCGATATCTTCGTAGAACCAGGGATAGTCGCGCCACGGGAACCACCCTTGGAAAAAAGGATTCTGATGGACCACGACCTCCACGTTGGCGTTAGAGACCGGACCCCCAAAGTAATAGTCAGCCTGAACATTGACTTCTACTTTGTCTCCTAACCGGAAGGTTTTCTTTTTTCCATCCTCTTCGGGGGTTTTTACACTGACCTTGAATTCGGGCAATTTGTATTCCTCAAGCCGGAACAGTGCAGCACTGCCAATCTGGCGATGCTTGCCTGCCTCCCAGAAACTCACTGAATACTGCCCAAGAGGCATAGTTTCGCTTAATTCGAGCGACCCCCAGCCACTCCCGAAAGAATTCAAAACGACCCTTTCTTCTTTGACCTTGGTCCCGCGGGGATCGATGACTTCAAACTCAATCGTTTGACTGGCCGGAGTGGAATATATCTGCCCATTGGTTCGTCGTGCCACAAACTTCCACTGCACTGTCTCTTTGGGCCGATAAGCCGGCCTATCTGTGAAGGCATAAATCCGCCATGGTTGCTCATCCTGGTAATATCCAGGATGGTAACCCACTGTAAAGGCTTGCCGATCATTGACGGCAGCTGCCGCAAAAACTCCGTAATAGGACCCTGCAGGAGAACGAAATACTGCAAGCCCATCCTTGTTTGTTTTTGCGACTAAATCCTGAATTAAGACCCTTCCATCGCTGGGGGCCACTTGCCAGATTCTGACGCTGGCGCCTGCGACGGGTGCACCAGTCAAGGCGTTACAGAAATACGTCAAGTCCTGATTGCCGGATCTCTTGATCACCAACGAGGTATCGGTCACCAGTAGGATGTCTCTGGAGGACTTCTCATTGCCCGTAGCCTCGAGCAGATAGGCTCCCATGGGCAGCTTCTCCTCCAGGTGGAGGCTCTCCTGCTCAGGTTTGTAGTCCCTTTTGGTTTCTGTCACCTTCGACCATCGTTTGAGCAACGTTGCCTGGCTCAGATCCACTCTCCGAAACCAGTCAGAATCGATCGCTTTCTCACTCATCCGGATATCCCTGAGAAGGTCGATCTTATATATGGACAGGTCGACTTTATTAATATTGCGCCAATTCAACTGGTATTGAACTTCTGAGCCAGGTAGAAACACGTTGGGAACGCTGACCTGTAGAGCGGGTTCGGTAATGGTTTTAATCTGCTGCTGGGCCTGGTCGTAGTAACGGGTCTCCCCTTTCCGAAATTCACTCACGAGGCGGCGATAGAGTTCCAAAGCCTTCACAAAGTCCGGCTCCGACCGCCACTGGCCGTCTTCCAACGCAATAGCCCGACCTTGACTGGCCATCCAATCAGCATAGTTAAAGAGAGTGTCATCGTACCACTCGGTGGATTTCCCTCCCCTCAGCGCCGATTCGAACTCATCGGGCACGCGCTGTCTTTGTTCCCAGTCACCTCCCTGGCTGCGCAGGGTCATCGCCAGCAGGTAATGAGCATGGGCGTTGTCATTTCCAGACTTGGCGACCTTGAGGGTATTCTCCAGGATTTCGAGTGGGATGTTGTTGCCGTAATAACCATAGTAGTAATAGGGCTCGACTTCGGGCGGTTTTGACAGGGTCCAAACAATCTTCAGGTAACGTGCCCGTGCCAAGTCCAGATCCGAAGACCCTGCCCACCAGTCCAGAGCCGCCTGGTAGTAAATCCAAGCCTGGCTCCAGTTACGGGAGTTGCGGCGGGACCACCAGAAATCCCCTAGAGATTCCTGGACCTCGACCCACACACGGTCCCGGTCTTCAACTCGTTGGATGTCCCTGATCAACACCTCCAACTGTTGTCTGGCCTGGTCGAGCTTTGTCGTGTCGGTCGAGTTTGTCGCTGCCTCGGAACGCCATAAAGTATCTGCTTGCCGAAAATCCACCCAGCGAGCTTGGGCTGAGGAAAGTTGTTTCTTGTCGATCTTTACGTAAAGCGAATGGGCCAATGCGTAAGATCCATTCTCGAAATGCCTTTCGGCTTCCTGTTTGAGATCCTGGTAGGAAGTCTGAGATTCCTCAATGGCCGTTAGCGAGATGAGCATGATGAAAGTGAGCAGAACTCCACCGATAATGACTATTCTCATGTGACCTTCTCCAAGGCTGAGATTTCTGGCCCGCTCGAGGGGAACCATGCTGCCCTTTGATTTCCCCCAGAGCAACCGCATCCTGCTTCCAATGGAAAGACGATACCATAACGGCTTCTTGCAGACTTTCTACAATCTTTTAGATGGAATCTTCTTGAGAAAAGTTCCCGGCAGCGCGAGCAATGGAACCGGCCGGAGCGACGGTTGGTATCACCGGCTCATTTATATATGGGTTGCTGATCTTCCGAGGGAGGACAAAATCTGCCAGGCAATAATGAATACGGGCTCGAGTTCGTTCTGTTCTATTCAAATCGTCGGACGCCACTCGTTAGTGTTTCGAGCATGAGTACGAGATCGACTACGAATTCGATACTTACGGCACAACTTTGAAACAGTTTGAACCGATTGCTGATCTGAAGGCTTTGCAGCCGGAATTACTCGGTCAGAACAACCTGGATCGGGGTGGTTAGAGTCATCTTCCCCCAGACTACCTTCATTGTGACATCCCCAAGCTTGTCCTTCTCATGTTGAAAGGTGACAGTCAGTTTTTCAGCCGGTGTGCTAGCCACCTCGAAAGTTATAGGGACCTTAAATTGGACGGGAGTCTTTTCGATCTGGAAACCGTCCAGGCGGGCTGCCCTAACCTTGACAGGGTCGATAAAAGCCAAACTCCATTGATTGCCATCGCTGGATCGGTAGATTCCCAGGTAGTAGGAACCGATTGGAACTTCCTTGCCAACGAACTTCAGGGGCAAACTGGTGTCCAGAACTGTCCAGAAGTTATTCCCCATCCGCCACACTTTGCCTTTGGTCATAGAATCAAACTTGGCAGGATCGTCGTACTCTTTCTTCCAAACGGGACGCCCGTAGTCGATGGCAAACTCGCCGGCTGCGGAATCCTTTGCCGAGTCCCAATATAGAACGCGCGTCGAGGCTCGTTCATCGGGCGTCTCGCCACCAAAGGCGCCGATTGAACTCTTTTTCTCTTGTGCCTGATGCACACCGCAACACGTCAACAACACAATCACAAACAAAGCCCTCTTCATGGACCGCCTCCTCGAAGACAGTTGGATTTGTTGTGCAGATTATACCTGAGCCAGGAAAAATTGCGGAGAGATTGTCTCAACGGCTAACCAGCCTCATCACGGCTGACAGCAAGACAACTCCATGAAGGTTGTACGGTGGATATCAACCCATAGAAATTCGAGGATAGCTACTCGGCAAAACCAGAAGACTTTCAAAAGGCGACCGAGCGAGTCTACCGTTCGCGGGGCGCGCCGTCGCACGTCAATATCTGAGTACTTCCCAGGCAAACGGCTGCGTCTGGCCCATAAGTGGGCGGCCCGCTATTCCGCCGCCACCTGGTATTGCTCCAGTTTACCGTCGGGCATTTCGTAGGTCCACACTCTTAGCGTTTTCTGAGGGAACCTCACCCGATACGTGCGCAGCGTCATGCCGCCTCGAAGCTGCTGCGCAGTCTGGGTAAACTCTTGGGCAACTCCCAGCGGAGCAAGACTGCTGGCGAAATCTTTCAACGCTTGCTGGCTGAAATAGCTGTTGGCATTCTGGGTGAAGAACGAACGGTTGATGGAACCTTGCTGCAAGCCTTCGAAGATTTTGCGGGCCTGTTCCAGCTTGGCGCTGGTCGTGGGATCATCGATCGCAAACAGCAGCGGTGCGATTCTGCGGGCGATCTCCCCCGCCGCCCGGGCGGCATCCTGATTCGTTAGCACAGCGATAGCCGCACGATCATCCGGGAATACGACGTTCTGCGCGGTATATCCTGAGACTTCCCCACCATGTTCCAAGGCACGATGTCCTGCCTCTGATCTGACATCGACCCCAAGACCATACTGTGTTCCTAGCCCGTTATTGAGCAGAACGTCGGTGGCCAATTGCTGGTAGGACGACGGCTTCAGTAGTTTCTGCTCGATGATGGATGTATCCCATTTGGTTAGATCCGTGGCCGACATGGCTAGTTCCCCGGCGGCAAAAAGCCATCCTTTCCCCTCTTTCGGTGCTACCCGCAAAGGACCGAGTCCATAGCGCATGTAGCCCGCCGGATCGATCTCGCCCAGCTTCTCCTGGTCAATGTTGGTGACGCTCTTCATGTCCAGTGGGGCAAACACCCGCTTTTGCAGGAACTGCAGTAGTGGCATGGCGCTGGCCTTTTCTACGATCACGCCTGCGATTACATAGTTGGTATTGCTGTACTGCCACTTTGTCCCGGGGTCGAAATCCAGAGGCTTGCGTGCCCATAGATCCATGATTTTTTCTGCTGCGATCGGTTGCAGCATAAAGGGAGGTACATAGTCCTGCGGCCAATAATCCTGGTAACCCGAGGTGTGCGAAAGCAGCTGCCGGACTGTGACTTCGCTGGCTCGCGTCAGGTTCGGAATGAATTTCGCCACTTTGTCATCGAGCGAGAGCTTCCTCTCTTCCTGCAGCAGCAGTATCGCAGCGGCTGTGAACTGCTTGCTGATCGAGCCGATGCTATATCTCATCTCCGGTTTGGCCGCCATGCGTGGCTCCAGCCGCGCGTCACCATAGGCTTGGAGATAGGCGATCCTCCCATCTTTCACCACCGCGACGGACGCGCTGGGAACACCCGTCTGCGCCAGCACTTCGCTTGCAGCCTGGTCAATCTTCTGCCGAACTTCTGGCGTCAGCGTCGATTGGACCTGCGCCCCGGTCGGCAAAACGGAGAGTGTGAACGCCACGGTTGTGACGATAGCGAACTGAAGATATAGCGACCGAGATGTGCGCATAAATCACTCCTCGAGTACAAAGGCAGTAGTGTAACACAGGACAGTGAACAGTGTGGGAGCCGATCTCCGAGCGGCGAGCAATTTGACCCCGGCAACCGCCGCGACGGAGCGACAGCGGTCGCGCAGCGCGGCGGCCACCCTCAAGACTCGTATTCTCATAGAAATGCCTCATGACCTTTTCAGGTTCACCACCTGCGATTAAAACGGCAGGGGTAGCCACGATGAATTCGTACTCTGAATTCATCGTGGGCTTCTCATATGTGGTCAAAAGCCCACGACAAACCCAAAGCGGTTTGTCGTGGCTACCAGGACTCGCATCTTTAGGAAAGTTGTACATGCACTGATGGAGTGCCATCCGCGCATGAAAATGGGGACCTTGTCGTCCTGGGACAATCACTGGTGTCAGATCGAGGGGAAGGCTTCCTCGTTCTCGTCGTCGTCCTCGTACAGTTTTTTGTCGAGGACGACGACGAGAACGATTTTCAAGAAAGCCTTGATGGGCTGTTTATGCCACGAGGTGGCAGGATGGGCAATCTGCGGCCAGCAAGCATGACATCAGGGGACCCGCTTCAGTTCGATGCTGCCATTGACAGTCTTCATCGTCAGCTGACGGCCCCCATTCCCGATCTTCCCGCTCAGCCGCCTTGGGTTGATCTTCCCTTGCACGGTGACCGGAAAATCGGAGGAAATATGGCCATTGACCGTCTCGGCACTGAATTCCGCACTGACGTCAGCAGGCAGTTCGACTTTGATTCCTCCATTGACGGTCTCAAACTGTAAGGGACCCTCCCAGTTGGGCTCCCGCATCGAAGCATTGATGCTACCGTTGACAGTTTTGGCCTGCACCTTACCAAAGGTCGACAGGTTGAGTCCTCCATTCACACTGTATCCTTCAGCATCCCCCTTAAGCCCATTAGCGTTAATTCCCCCATTGATGGTCCGTCCGATGAAGCGCACTCCGGCCGGAACACGGACAGTAAAATTCACCTGCACATCGTTGTCTCTGACATTCATCCTGCCACCTGCTCCAGGCTTGCATTCATTGGGTTTTGAAGAATCGCCGCTCGGGTAAACCGCACACACTGTAACTCCCTGGTCATGGTTGACTACCTCGATCTGCACCTGCTTGGGGTCGCTTCGATGCCCCTTCTTTTCGGCCACCACTTCGACCTGAGAGCCCGTAGTTTCTTCAGCCCGTATACCTCCATTGGTCCCCTTGATCTCGATGGATTGGCCTGCCGGGATGGTACCACTCCAA
>JBGOTQ010000377.1:0-7259 GCA_041476565.1 Terriglobia bacterium
CACCGAGAAACGATACATGTCGCCCCGGTAAATCGAATCCTCCATTTCCAAAATGAGTTCCTTGCCGCAGAACGTGACCCCCTCGACGCGAAAGGCCGGGACCGTCGCTTTCAAATCGAAGACGGTCAGCAGTTCTTCCGGGACCTGGATGGCGCTTAATGTCTGGTCCACTTGCATGAGCTGCAGGCCGTAGTCCCGCTCATACAGGTCGTAGAGCGAGCCCTCCAATGGCTTTTTCTGGATCTCCGGACAGAAGGCCAGTGAGATGTAACGGATCTCTCGCATCATGGGAACGCCGTCGGAGAATCGCACGCGCTCGATCTGGCACAACGGCCCGCGCAGGACATACAAACGTCCGTTCACGATCAATTGATGTCCGCCTTTGTGCACTAAGGTGTGAACGAGTTTCGTAGTTGGCGTCCGCCCGGCCTCCAGCATATTGCGAGTGAATCCCAGAATGCGCGTGATGGATCGATCCACCCGGTTTTGCCGGACGAAGGTGCCTTTGCCCTTCACCCGAACCACCCACCCCGTCTGCTCCGCTTCTTGAAGCGCCTTGCGGGCAATGGTGTTGCTGACGCAAAATCGCCGGATCAGCTCATTCTCGGAGGGCACCAACCCGCCTACCGGTAGTTTTCCACTCTGGATCATGGCGATGATTTCGCTGCTGATCCGTCGATATTTGGGCAACGGGGCGGGCGCCGTGATTGTGCCCCATTCAGTTTTCATCACACAACATTGTGCACTAAGATGAAGAATGTGTCAATACATGACCATTTAAGAAAGGGTTTTTATAAGAGTGCCCCGTGACCTTTTCAAGTTCACCACCGCCGATAAAGAAGCTGGAGGGCCGAGCGGGTGACCGCCGTCACCCTGCGAGGCCGATTTCTGTCTGGCGTATTTGCCGGCCTCACGGAGTTCGGCCCTCCAAACCCGCATTCTCATGAAAGCCATTCATGCCCTTTCCAGGGGCACCACGTAAGATGATAATCCCCTCCGACGGAGGGGAAGGCGCGGGCGACGGCGGTCGCCAAGCGCCAGGGGTGGGGTCGAATCCGAAATCCGTAGTTTCAAACCCACCCCGTCGGACCTGTGGTCATGAGGTTTATCAAAGCTTCATCCCCTCCAAAGGAGGGGATTTTCGAGAGAGCACACAAGGGGAAAGTTCAAGCAATCCCATCCGGCAAATGATGCAGGATGCGGAATGCCAGGCGAACCCACGGTTCCAGGTGAGACAGCTCCCAGTGACTTGCTGTCTTACCCGACTGATATGAGGGTGCAGAAGATTTCTCGCCGCACACCATCGCATTGAGCCAGTAAAACGGGGAATTCTGGCTGATGGTGAGCGGGTGACAGCGGTCACCGGCTCGGCCCTCCACTTGTGACTGACCCAATACGCACAATTCACTTTTCTCCTTGCACCCCTGGATACAAAGCCCTATAAAGTCGTTCGAGATCCTAGCGGGAGAAGACATAGCACCCCGACAGAAATTACGACAGGAGGCACGATGATTCGCAAGTTGATCAATAATCCGGCTCAGGTGGTTTCCGAGCTACTCGAAGGCCTGGAATTGGCTAGCAACGGGGCGATTCGCAGTGTTGGCCCCATCGGCGCTCTTGCGCGCGCTGTTCTGCCTGAAGGCAAGGTGGGCCTGCTTATCGGAGGAGGAAGCGGGCACGAACCGCTCTTCCCCGCTTTCATCGGCGCCAACATGGCGGACGGGGCCGCCTGCGGCAACATTTTTGCAGCACCCACGCCTGATGTCATTCTTGCGGTGACCAGGGCTGTACACAGGGGCAAGGGAGTGCTCTACGCCTACGAAAATTACGCCGGTGACGTCATGAACTTCGATATTGCAGCAGAAATGGCTGCCGAGGAAGGGATCGAAGTCAGGACGGTGCGCGTTTGGGACGATGTCGCATCGGCTCCTCCGGAGAGAATGGATGAACGCAGAGGGATTGCGGGCGGTCTACTTGTTTTTAAAATCGCGGGCGCGGCGGCCGCCACGTTGCCAACGCTGGACGAGGTTGTCCGCGTGGCAGCCCATGCGCGAGATAACACGCGCTCCATTGGCGTCGCTCTGGCTGCAGGATCCATCCCCCAGACCGGCGAGAAGACTTTTGAGCTCGGCGACAACGAGATCGAAATCGGGATGGGCCTGCATGGTGAGCCGGGAGTGCGACGCCAATCGTTCGCGTCGGCGGATGTCATTGTGGATCAGATGATGCAGCACGTGCTGGCGGATCTGCCGTTTGACGCGGGGGACGAGGTTTGCTTGCTGTTGAACGACCTCGGTAGCACCAGTTTCATGGAACTGTTGATCGTTAATCGCAGGGCGCGCCAGGTCCTCGACGCCCGGCGCATTCGCGTCCACGACACAATCATCGGGGCTTTCTGCACCTGTCAGGAGATGGCTGGCTGTTCCATTAGCCTGCTCAAGCTTGACGACGAATTACGCCGTTTTTATGACATGCCGGCCCGGTCGCTCGGGTTTACCAAGGGGAAACTGTGATGTTGCCACGGCACTTGTCGGTACCGCAAACCAGGCAGTGGTTCATTCTGCTCTGCCAGGCCATGATCGATGAGCAGGACGTCTTGACTCGCGCAGATCAGGCTATCGGCGACGGCGACCACGGAATCGGGATTTCACGCGGTTTCAGCGCGGTAAAACTCAAACTCCAGGAGTCGGATTTCGCAACATTGGACCTTCTAGTCAACGCCGTCGGCAAAACTTTGCTGATATCAATCGGCGGCGCCAGCGGTGCGATTTTTGGCAGCCTTTTTTTGGGTGGGGCCAAGTCTCTGAAAGACAGGACAGTGTTCGATGCCAGTAGCCTGGCTGACCTGCTGGAATATGGGCTGCGGGCTGTGCAGGAGCGAGGCAAGGCCGGTGTGGGTGACAAAACCATCGTCGATGCGCTCCAACCGGCGGCCGAGCGGGCCCGTGAGGTCCAGGCGGACTCTCTGGAGAAAGCCCTGGCAGAGGTTGTCTTCGCTGCCAGCCAGGGCCTCGAGAGCACACGGAATCTTCAGGCGCGTTTCGGCAAAGCCCGACCCTTAGGCGAAAGAGCCATAGGCCATCTCGACCCCGGGGCACTCTCTTTCACGCTCATGCTCCGGCACCTGTCCAGCCTGCTTTGTCGCGTTGCCGATTGACGGTGAAGCGTTCTTGGGACACGCCCGTTGGGGCGGTTGGCACAACTGGCGTTGCTTGCTCGAACTTGTGTGTTACCTTATATGTAGCAGCTTCTTACCCGAGATTGCGGTGCTGCAAATGACTGCCGTCAATGTGGTCGGGGCCAAGCCTTATTCATGCGAGTATTAATCAAGCTTGCAGGACTCGGGCTGGCATCAAAAAGGAGCTTACATCAGTCGCTAACGTCAGAGCTATGCGAAGAATGGAGACTAAAATGGCAGAATTAATCAGGGTTGCGGGCGTGCAAGAAATCGCACCAAACACGGCACTGGCTGTCGAGGTGAAGGGCCAGCCAATCGCGATCTTCAACGTCGGCGGAAACTACTACGCCATCGGAGATACCTGTACCCATCGGGGTGGTCCTCTGTCGCAAGGCGTGATTGAGGGGAGCACGGTGACCTGCCCCTGGCATGGAGCAAGCTTCGACATTAAGACCGGCAACGTATTGGCGCCACCAGCTGCACAAGGAGTCGGCAGTTACAAGGTTGTCGTGGATGGAAACGACATCAAGGTCGAAATCTGAAGGCGGACCGATGCCTCGCGTCAAGTTCAGAAGCAAAACGATACTGGCTGAAGGGACCACCGGCTTCTATTTTGAGCGGCCGTTAGGGTTCCAATTCCAGGCAGGACAGTTCGGCGACTGGACGTTGATCGATCCACCAACGACCGACGCAGAGGGAAACTCCAGAACCTTTACAATCGCTTCCGCCCCAGCTGAACGGGACCTGATGATTGCGACCCGTATGCGCGATACGGCACTTAAGCCTGGGGACAAAGGAGGTCCCGCTGTTCTGATCTCCCTCGCCCCAGCCGGCTCTTCTTACACCAACAGACGGTTTGTTGACAATTTGCATCACATCGTCAAAGAAAACCCTCACCGAATCCGGGCGGCAGCCCGCTTTGGCGTCCTGAGATACTCCTGACTGAAATGAGCAGGCGGTTCTACATCATCACCCGCGATCTGCACCTTTACTTGGGATTGTTCTTTGCCCCTTTCGTGCTGGTATTTTCCTTCAGCGTCTTCTTCCTGGTGCATTCCTGGATACCTGGAGTGGGGACGCAACCCGGTGTGTCATCCTTCATGCGGAAGGTGGTCGTGCCTTCCAATATTGAAGCCCTCGACGGCCGCGAGCGCGTGGATGCCGTCAGGAGTGTGCTTGAGCAGATCGACATCAGTGGCGAAGTGGGTTTCATTCGTCACATTCCTGAGAAGCATCGGCTGGTGGTACCGGTCTCTGTCCCTGGCCGTGAAACCACCGTCGCAATTGATCTTGAGGCTCAGAGTGCGAGTATCGCACAACGCACTACCGGGACTTGGGACGCGCTTGTCACCCTGCACAAGGCACCCGGTCCGCACCTGGAAGCCATTCGTATGAACTGGTTCCCGATGAGATTGTGGCGAGGGTTTGCCGATGCCACGGCTTACCTGCTTTTCTTCATATCTATCAGCGGCATCTATCTTTGGACCGTGCTGCGCTCCGAGCGCCGGGTTGGGCTGTCGCTGATCGCCGCCGGTGCGTTCTCTTTTTTGGGAATTGTCTTTGCCCTCGCTCACTAAACAAGCTGCAGCCGATAAGTCGACGGGTCGCCACCTCGCTTACATTTTCGAGACCTGGAATCGTAAGCTCCACTACTACGTCGGTCTGTACCTGTTGCTCTTCTTGTGGCTGTTTGCGTTCACGGGATTGCTGCTAAACCACCCGTCGTGGGCCTTCGCCGAATTCTGGGCGAACCGAACAGTATCTACCTACGAGCGGCAAATCCAGCCGTCCCCGGCAGGCGGAGATCTATCACAAGCACGAGACATTATGCGACAACTCGCGATCGACGGCGAGATCGAATGGACCGACACCAATAGCGACGCGAGCCATTTCGATTTCCGCGTCAGCCGTCCAGGGCATATCTTTGAGATCAAAATCTATACTCCACAGAAACGAGCCACGATCCAGCGTATCGATTTCAATTTGTGGGGCGTCGCCCGCGTGCTGCATACATTCACCGGAGTTCGTATGGGCGATCCACGGAATCATCGCGACTGGAGCCTGACCACAATGTGGGCTCTTTCTATGGACGGTTTGGCGGCCGGCCTTATCCTAATGGTGCTGAGCAGCGTGTACATGTGGTGGGACCTGAAACAGAAGCGCTGGCTGGGCCTGCTCGTGCTAGGTTTGGGTTTGCTAAGCTGCGGTTTCTTCGTCATGGGCCTCCGCTGGGTTACCCATAATGCTCTCGGGTGACAGCAGGGAGCGATTCGAAGAGTACCTTGATATCCTCGTTGCTTTTACAGCTTGGTCGGGCTCCCTGAGGACTTAGTTCTGAAAGACGTGACCCATACGTGTCATGGTGAACGTCCCAACATCTTTCCGGTTCTGCTCATCCAAGTAGAGCATCTTCCCCTGCATTTGGGGTCCCTGCCCCTGCTTGCCTCCCATGGGCATACCCGAAAAGGAAGGCATATACAGGGTGAGGTTGAACAACGGTGAAGTACCATGGGCCTGCAGCATAAAGCCGTTAGTCGTAGGGTCCATTGCGCCGCTGAAAGTCATGGTCGTTCCAGTGGCCGGGAATGTGCCGCCGCTGAATTCCATCGTTCCGTAGATCATCCCCATTTCCTGGAACATGGTCATTTTCACTTGGGCGTTGAAAAGGATTCCCGTCATCGTGCCTTGCCAATCGCCGGCCATCTGCATCATGCTGGCTGCCGGCATTGCCACAGCAGGAAAAAATCCTGCTGTTCCATTGGTACTCAGTACCAAGGAATTGGCCATAAGCAGAAGAGAACCACTTGGCTCGATCACAATTTGCCCGAAAGAACCCGTTACTGCACTCCGAATATCGTCGTCTACATACATTCCGTGTCCACCAATGGAGACTGTCTTGGAGGAAATCAATTGGCCGGATTGATCATAGATCTTAATGGTGAAGTCTCCCCCGCTCGGGCTCAAATTGACCACCATCAATGAAGATTGGAACGTCCCTGTCTTTACCGATGACTGAATGAACAAGCGGTTATGCATGCCCATGGAGGCCTGTCCTTCGGTATAAGCCCCCGGCTTGTCCATTTGAGAAGAGACTGGCAACTGGATGACTGGATCATTGGTGGAATTCAAGATCACAGTTGCAAACGCATCAATCGGTTCGTCGGAAAATATGTTGAGCCATCCTGTCCCCGTAGTTCCATTGAGAGCCGAAATCACATCGTTCATTTGAAACATCTCATTGGAGTGGACAACAGCCGTGCCGCTACCGGCCACATTCCCATCGCGGTCATAGAGAATCATTGAGACATTCGCGTCCGGATTGTCCCCCTTCATCATTGAGCGGCCGCTGTAGTTGTTTAAGCCCACATTGGTGCGCCTGTTGTTTTCTCGCGTCACGTACGGAATGGTCAGAGAGTAAGAGCTGCCGTTCCCAGGGCTCCCATGCATTATGAAAACCCGTCCCAGCTCTTGAACCCGGGCCTGGTCTGTGCCTGAAGACTGAGGGACTTCTGGTGAACCATCATTTGAACCACCGGCTTCCACCATCGGAGTTGCCATAGCCCAGATAACCCCGACCACCATCAATTTGACAAGCGATCTATACATAAGAAATTTCCTTTCATATTATTGACAATCTTGGCTAAGCAAGTTTGTTTCCATCCGTCGTCTGAAAAGGATTTAGGTCGTAGGTGGTGAGCAGTCAAACCAGGTAAGAATCATTATCTCAGGTTGTTCCCGGTCGGGGGAACTTGAATGAGCGAGGCAATCAGACCGTAACAATGCGCAGCTATGATACCGTCACGCTTGTGACGTTTCCCGCCCAGAGGGGAATTTTGCGCAGTCGCAACGCATTCCCAACCACTGCAACTCGAGATGACTTTCATTTGTCGGAATCAGGGAATCGAGACCATATCGATGCAGTCCCCGAACCCGCATATTTTTTGATGATCATCTAGAAGGCCTCCCGGAGTCCAACCGAAAGAGGTTAGACTCCATGTTAGTCGTAGTCGTAGGGAAAACTAACAGAAAGGAGACCTAGCATGAAACTGTACTGCGGAATCGATTTGCATTCCAACAACAA
>JBGOTQ010000378.1:0-7248 GCA_041476565.1 Terriglobia bacterium
GCAATTCTCTCAGGTTGCTGGCGAATGTCAATGGGAACCGCAGTCCCGCCAGCCAAGAAAATGGCAAAATAAGCAGCAACATATTCCGACCCGTTCTCCATCAAGAGCCCCACACGATCGCCGGCTTCAAGTGCCGTGCGCTGCAAGCCTCTGCCATATTCGTAGGCACGTCCAAGCAGCTGCTCGTAAGTCAAGGGCGCATCGATTTGGATCACTGCGGTCCGATTCGAATACTTAGCAGCACCCTGCAGGAGGAGATCCTGCATCAGGGTGACGTTAGGGGCTAGAAGGGTGTGGTCAAACATTACGTTGGAGTCAGCAAAAAGGGGTGAACCACAAAGACACGAAGGTCACGAAGAAAAGCTCTGGACACAGATGAACGCAGATGAACACTGACAGTTGCCAGAGTTCCCAACCCATCCCTGAGCCCCTCCGGCGGATGGGAATCAAGGCGTGCCTTCTCTTGGAAGGACCGTGGGGGTGGATCATCGAATTCGGTACTGTGTCTATGAAATGGAACACTTAAGCACTCGCGACTGAATCAATTTGCTCATTGAGTTTGCGATTAACAAAGGCAGCAACGGCATTCAAGGAGTCCAGATTTTCCGGCGTTATTTCATTGTCAAGACAACGAATGCCATAATGCGATTCAATGTAGGATACAAGCTCCAGGACCCCGGTACTGTCAAGAATTCCTTTCTCGAGAAAGGAATCGTTCGCTTCCAGATGCCAGTCTGGCGAGCCGATCAGGATGGTCTCCAGGATAAAACTTCGTACCTCGTCAACAATCTGAGTGACCATAAGCAGGTTTCGCTTCTTTATACAGCTCCGCTCTCTCAGTGACACCCTGAGGCAACTGTAAGTAGTTGATCAATATGTATTTAATATAGATTCAGATCAAACGCGCTGGATTTTCCAACTGTCAATCTCAACTGAGACTGAACGCTGGATCAGATCAACAGAAACCACCAAACGCACCTGGTTCTTCTTCCTGATCAATATCCCCTCCATCCCTTCGAGAGGGCCTTCACAAATTCGCACCTTGTTACCCAACTTCAAATAGGGGTGAGGATCCAATCTCAGTCCCCCTTTGACGAAGGACTGGACGTTTTGAATCTGATCTTCCGGAATTGGCAAAGGGCCCTGGCCATTGCCAACAATATTGACTGCTCCAAAGGTTTTCAAGACCTTGACACGTTCACGGAGAGGGATCCTCACAAAGAGATACCCAGGAAACAGCGGTAAAGTGACGGCCTTTTTTCTGTCCTTCCACTGGCTTATCTTTTCATAGAGGGGTAGGAAATTCTCAACCTCCTTCCCATCCAGTTGTTTCTTGACAAACTGCTCATGGCGGCTACGGGTATAGACCGCGTACCAGTGCGGCTCAATGAACCGCATGTCAGGTTCAACGACATACTCCGTTAAAGTCCCGGCTTGTGCCAGAGAGCAGTTCATAAACCTATCGTCCAGTGCAGTAATGTTTGAACCCCAAACTTCTCATCTTCTCGGGTTCAAAAATGTTCCTCGGATCGAATATGACCGGCTGTTTCATAAGCGACCGGATCTTCTCCAGATCGATGTTCCGGAACTCATTCCATTCAGTAGCAATCACGAGGGCATCAGAATCGGCAGCCACTTCATATGAACTCGCGCAATATGAGATCCTTGCTCCATCCAGGGCCTTCCTGGCATTCGACATGGCTATCGGGTCATAAGCACAAACATGGGCCTGTTTCTCCATGAGCTTTGAACAAATCCATAGGGCAGTGGATTCGCGAATATCGTCGGTGTTAGGCTTGAATGACAGCCCGAGAACTCCAATTCGACGGTCGGCCAGACCACCTAACGCCTTCTCGATCTTGTTCACCACTGATTCTCTTTGAGCTCTGTTCACGTCAAGCACTGACTCTGCGATCCTCATTCGACTCCCTGCCTTCTTTCCCAGGCTGGACAATGCTTGAACATCTTTAGGAAAGCAGGAGCCGCCAAAACCAGGTCCAGGATGTAGAAACTTGGAACCAATGCGCTTGTCCAAACCCATCGCCCTGGCGACGTGATGAACATCGGCTCCAACTTGCTCACAAAGGTTTGCAATTTCATTGATGAAAGATATCTTCGTCGCCAGGAAGGCATTGCATGCATACTTGATCAACTCTGCGGTTTCCAGGCTCGTGATAACGAAGGGGGTCTCAATCAAATAGAGCGGCCGGTAAATATCTTTTACGATGGCTGCTGCAGGTTCACTGTCGGCACCGATGACTACCCGGTTGGGACGCATGAAATCCTCAAGAGCTGACCCTTCGCGCAGAAACTCGGGATTAGAGACCACATCAAACTTGACCTTGTGGGTCTGATTCTCCTCAATGAGTTTTCTCATCCATCGCCCTGTGCCGACGGGTACCGTGCTCTTTGTCACAATCACCTTGTATTCATCCATATGCTCGGCAAGAGAACGAGCTACTGCCCCCACCTGCGACAAATCCGGTTCTCCCTCGTGTCCTTCGGGAGTTCCAACTGCAACAAAAAGCACAAGGGATTGCCGGACAGCCTCCCTTAAGTTCGTGGAGAAGCTCAGCCGTTTGTTCTTTACATTCCGACGGAGGATCTCTTCCAAACCAATCTCATAGAATGGAACTTCGCCCCGTTGGAGATCCTGAATTCTCTGTTGGTCCTGATCGACACAAGTCACATTGAGACCAAAATCGGCAAACCCGACTCCAGATACCAGACCCACATATCCTGTCCCAATCACTGTGAGATGCATTTTTGCGCTTTGATCCTTAGTCCTTTTGGGGTTCTACCACGGGCACTCTTCAGTGTGCCCCTCTCTGCAACAGGACGATCTTTACAGTTTGGAACAGAATGATCAGGTCCAAGGAGAGTGAGAGGTTCTTAATGTAGAACAAATCGTATTGAAGTTTCTCAATTGTGTCGTCGAGCGTTGCTCCATACTTGTACTTGATCTGAGCCCAGCCTGTAATCCCGGGCTTAATGGTGTGCCTCAGATTGTAATAGGGGACTCTCTGGGTGAGTTCTCTGACAAAATGAGGCCGTTCGGGCCGGGGGCCCACAAAACTCATATCCCCCTTAAGGACGTTGATGAATTGGGGCAACTCGTCCAGCCTGAACTTCCTAAGTAGCTTTCCCACCCTGGTCACCCGCTGATCATCCTTTCTTGCCCACACCGGACCGGTGCAAGCTTCCGCATCTTCACACATCGAACGAAATTTCAGCAGCTCAAAAACCCGGCCGTTCTCCCCAACCCGTTCCTGGCGAAAGAACACTGAACCTCTAGAGTCCAGCTTTATGGCGATGCTGACTGCAATCATAATCGGCAATGAAACAAGAAGCCCAATGACAGAGAACAACACTCCGAAAAGACGCTTTAGTAGGAGAGTCCACCTCGACTTTTTGAAACCTCCAGAGAAGATCAGCCAGCTGGGACGTAAATTCTCAACCGCTATTTTGCCTGTGATCTTCTCGTACAGGGTAGCCCCTTCCTCAACCGTCGCGCCCTTTAGTTTTAGGTCCAGTAGTTCTGTTACAGGCAGCTTTCCTCGGCTGTCTGGCATTGCAACAACAACTCGATTGATTTTCCCTTTTTCTAGAGTATCCAACAATTCCGAAACGTGACCGATCACGATCGGGTTGATCAGCGACTTTCCAATCATGGCACGATCATCAGTTAGAAATCCCACGATCCTGATGCCTACCCCAGGAGTATTTAAGATTTCACTCGCTAGTTTCCTGGCAAGGTCCCCGGTGCCAAGAATCAAGACAGGTTCATTGGATCCTTTGTGCTGATCAAACCAGAAGAAAGCAATTCGCCAACAGATGAGGAATCCCAGCAATAGGAAGATGGTCAAAACAAAAACCCCTTGACCCAGGAAGACCGCTGGCAACAGAAGATACAACGCGGCAACCAGGATAGAACTAACACCAAGGGATTGCAGCAACCGAATGAACAGTTCACGACTGTCCCGAACTACTCTCAGGTCATATAAGTCGTGGAAGTAAAGGGTCAGCTGGAAGAGGATCGTAACTGGCACCGCCTTTAACAAGAGGCCAGGACCGTATAACAGTGAATAGTCCGCAAGGCCAAACCTCAGAAGTGCCGCAAGCTGGATCGTGAAAAGAATGACCAGGTTCTCAAATAGAACCAGGAACAATGTGCGGCTCGGGATAAAATGATTGAAGATCCTTAACATTGACTCACTTACGGTGAACGCGGAATCTCGTGATCCATCTGTTCAAACAAAGGAAATATTGCCACTACAAACCTGAATCTGTCTGCCGAAGAATCAGCTTCCTCTGGAATAGTGATAATAGTGGGAGTATTTGGTTGTTTTCTCGTCTTCATAACAATTCAGAACAACTCCCAGTAAGTTCTTTCCTCTTAGGGTTTCAATGCATTTCTCAAGAAGGTCTGCAGGAGTCTGAAGGGCCCGAATCACCAGCAGGACCCCATCCACCATGGAGGCCAGAATGTCTGCATCTGCCAGCGCGGCAAGCGGGGGAGAGTCGATGATTACCCAATCGTGATCCTGCTTAGCCCGTTCCAGGAAATCTCTCATTCGCTGACTGTTCAACAGCTCGGCGGGAGATTCTGGAATTGAGCCGCCCAGAATGATTCGAAGGTTAGGGATTTCGGTCTTCAGAAATACTTGGCTGTAATCGCAGCTTCCCAGAAGGTACTCTGAAAGGCCAAGAGAACTACTCAGCCCGATGGATTTTCCAATTGTGGGCCTACGGAGATCACAGTCCACCAAGAGGATCCTCAGACCAATTTCCTGGGCCATAGAGAACGCCAGATTGGACGCAGTGAGGGTTTTACCGTCTGACATGGCAGCACTGGTGATCAGCAATGTCGAGAGACCCTTTTCCTGTTTCATCTGAAAGATTTTGGACTTCAGCGCTCGATACTGTTCGCCCGGAATGGACTTTGGATCAAACAACGCAACTAGTTTGGAGTGGAAAGGGATCTTTAAAGGTTCTTCTTCTACAGCAGGAATGACACTTTGCCCGCGGGAAGAAGTTTTATTGGTGGCCGTCTCGTCACCCGCCAAGGCAATTTCTTCCAGCGGGCGCCTCCCTGACTCCAGGGTCACATCTTGCTCAAAAGGCTTCCTCTGAATGGGCGCTGATCGTCCTTCCTGTTCAGCACGACGCAACGCCTGATGCACACGGCTCATCGTCTCTCCTTAAACCTTGCTCCGGTCGCGGAGTTTCTCAAGGAATTGAACAAACAAATTGAAAGAGTCTCTCTCAAGGTCATAGCCGTGGCTCTCTGCAACCGAACTGGCTGAACCTGGTTCGTCCCCGTTTCCATTCGAGCGATTGTCTCCTTTTCTGATCCCTGTCGATTTGGGGCGGACGGTCTTGCTGAATTGTTGACTGTGTCCGCCTATTAGGTCCAGATCTTCTGATACCTCGCGGATGATTTCGACACTAATGATCCGGGAGTCGGAAGCGTAACCAGTCAAGAGCGCGTTGTCACAAATGATGTTGATCAACCGAGGGATTCCGGCAGAGAAGCGATGAATTTCGGCCACTGCCTGCTCGGGGAAAACAGCCTGGTCAGGAAGACCCGCAATCTCCATGCGAGTGCGGATGTACTCCTTGGTCTCAGCCAAGCTCAGAGGTTCCAGTGTGCAACGCAAGCTAACTCGTTGCTTCAATTGTCTCAGTTCCGGTGTGTTCAATTTCAAATTGAGTTCAGGCTGCCCCACAAGCACAATCTGAAGCAGTTTCTCGGTGGCAGTCTCCAGATTGGTTAAGAGCCGAATCTCTTCCAGTAATTCGTGGCTCAGATTCTGCGCTTCATCCACGACCAAAACAGTCACTTGCCCCGCCCGATATCTCTCAAGCAAAATCGAGTTTAACTTCATCAGCACCTGGCTTTTGGAAAGGGCCTCATACTTCAGATTCAAATCGTTCAGCAGGTATTCGAAAAATTCGGTGCTAGTGAGCAGCGGGTTGAAAATGAAAGCTGAGAGAACACCGGTTCTTTCTAACGTATCCAAAAGGGCATTGACCAAGGTCGTCTTGCCAGTACCAACTTCTCCAGTTAGAACCAGGAACCCTTTCCTCTCACGAATCCCATAAACCAGATTGGCCAGAGCTTCACAGTGTTTTTCGGTGAAGTATATGAAACGAGGGTCCGGTGTCAGGTTAAAGGGTTTCTCTTTCAAGTTGTAAAAGGTTTCGTACATAACAAAAACTCAGAAGTAAACTGGCAAACTAAAAGTGATGCCAAAACGGACGGTATTCCCAAAAGCGTGATCGGGGATGGTTCCTGCAAACCCCGAGGCAAGCTGCCTGTAATATGAATAGCTTGCGTAAAGCCCAAATTTCTCCGAGAAGTTCGTTCTTAACATTGGCGAAACAAATAACCCATTGGTCGTGTTCGCCTGACCCGAGGAATTAATATTTAGGAGGTACTTGTTTCGAGAATAGCCGCCAGAAACTGATGCTGTCGTTTTCCTCGTCAGACGTCTTCCTATCGATGCGGAAACAGATTGTGTTTGCGAAATGGCCCCAACTCCAAAACCATCAGAGAGGTGTTGGTCTACATTAAATGAGAGAAATGTCCTCGGATCCAATGCCAAGGCCTGAGAAAAAACTATGCCTCCATTCACACTGGCCCGCAGACCCGGCCTGAACCGATAGCCTGTGGCGGCAGTTGTTGCATCACCAATTGTCCAGTTTGGACCGGCTTCGATGAAAGCTCTAACAGATTTGGTCAACTGCCTTGATAGCCCTAGGTAAGCATTGTGGTTTCTCACGATACTAGGCGGAAGGAAACTAGTAGGCGGAGGTGAAGTTACAGAAGGATTCTGAATGTCAAAGTAGGCGAACCTGTAGCCAAATGTGAGAGTCGTACGTTCTGTCCAGTTATAAGAGTAACTCGTATCACCCCCATATCGGTTCATGTCACTCAAGTTTCCCGACTGAAATCTATTCAAGCCGGCACCTAGCCCGAAACCCCAACTGGATCGTCGATTCACTTGGTATGACGCGGCAAAATATGTGGACCCAACAATCGTCTTATTCAGCCCCACCAGGACGGTGCTGTTCGAAGTTTGGGGCGGAGGCAATTGGCTTAAGATCGGATCGACAGGAAAGTATCTTCCGTAGTCAGGTGAGACGGAAACTCTCGTATTTATGCCAAGTGACCAACGTGTGGTCGCCAGAAAACTCAGGTCGAATCCCCCGTCATGAGTCAGATCATAGCTTCGGCCTCTCAGC
>JBGOTQ010000379.1:0-7192 GCA_041476565.1 Terriglobia bacterium
ATTTACTCCCTGATTACACAATGGGGGGTGGGTCACTTTTCCTTTATCACGGTGGTACATTTTTCCGTTGTCATTCTGACTTGACGACGAAATATTTCAGCCTACCCGTTTCTTCAATCTAATCACAACAAGACAAAAAATAGATTCAGACTGTTGAATTTCAAGAACTATTTAGGAGAAAACAAGGTAATTTTAGAAGGAAAAAATCGAAGAACCATCAGATAATAACCCGACGCATCACTCGGTCACAGTGCCAGTGTTTCCCCCCATCTCCGAAAAATCACAAGAAAAGCTAAAATGCCGAGCCAAGGTATTCTATTCCTCTAAAAAACAATCACTTGAGAGCGTTCTGACGAGTGGGACAAATGGATTTGTTGCTCGGTAAAGAGAAGCGAGAGGGGGAAAGCCATGTCTTGATTTCCCCCCTCTCGTCAAGGAGAGAGTATGTGAAGTGTTACTCTATTAGACGGAGCAATCTGAAAAAAGGTTACCTGGAAAAAATCAATCCAGTGAAAATCAAGGCTGCAACCTTTCCACAGAAGGTTTAGCCTCAGCCACAACTTCAAGGGGATGATCTAGCCGGATAATTAACCCTGTTCCTGGCTGTAATTCGACATTTTTCCCCTTTGTGGCAAGAATGGCGGCGGCGCCTCCCATAAGCCCGATTGCCAAGCCCTTCGAGACACTCCCAAAAATCAGTCCTAGCAAAGAACCTCCAGCTGCGCCCACACCTGTCTTGATTAAGTCACCCTTGACATTCTCTTTCGCCTTAACAGTACCCTCATCAGTAGTAGTAATGTTCTTCCCCTGGTTGACCGGGTCGTGAACGCTGATTACTGTCGCTGCCAGCGGCTGCTCCCAGGATCCATACTTGATTCGATCGAACCTTAGAGCCATGGAAGCTTTCCTCCCGAACTGAGAGAAACGTTTAGCCTGTTCCAACGAAGTCACCACGCCGGTGATGAGGGCGGCCGACGAATCCCCCCCCTGAGGGGGGACCGACCCGGGAAGTACGACCTTGTTGACTAGCACGATGGGCTCAGCCAGTTCCGCTGTGAATGAATCTCCGACGCGGGTAGTTCGGGTACTCAGAAGGGTCTTCAGGATTAGTTTCAACTGGGTTAACTGGGGGATGGTTCTGTGCTCCTGGGCTTCGATATTTGCCACCTGGAGTCTCAAGCCGGACAGTGTGACACAGAGAAAAATGGCGAGGAGTTGACGATGCATAGGGATTAACCTCCTTAGAATTGCGTCTACGCTTCGAAGCTGTCCCCCAAAGCATGTGTCGACTTGTCAGGGGCGAAAGATTCAGGCGGCCAAATTATATCATATTGAGCTGTACCCGGATTCACGCTTGGGGTTCCCTGACCAAAAAGAGGACCATCAAGGTGGAAAGGGCTGTCAGGCTACCAGCCAGGACACCTACTGCCTGGTACCCCTTGTACAGGTAACAATAGGAAGCCGCAAACGAAATCGTGGCAATTCCCAGCTGAGACATGGTACTTCGAACAGCCAGGAGAGTTCCGCGGTCACCGGGCGACACGATCTCGGTTAACAGCGCCAGCAAAGGGGCCATGCGAAAGGCCATCGCCATGCCGGCTAAACCCAGGGCGATCCAGAGCCCTGTCCCCTCCGGAAGCACAGGAATGATAATCATTCCACAAGCCAACATCGCTCCTCCGAGGATGAGCAAGGCCTTTTTGCCAAAACGGTCGGATAGGGATCCGGAGAGAGGCGCACCAATCAATGAAGCCAGACCACACCACAAAAAAACTCCTCCCACCTGCTTCATGGAAAGATGCAGTTCTTTATGCAAGTGACTGGCTAAATAGGTAATGAATCCCACGGTGGCCCCCGATGTCAAAAGCACCCCCGTCATCAATGCAAGCATATCGCCTCGGAGAGCATAACGGCTCAGTACGGTTCGAAGTTTTTCAAACCCCAATCCTCGGATCGACCTCTTTGGTGCAGCGGGAGGGGAGTGAGCAAGAAACTGGACAACCAATACTCCCAGTATCAAGGCCAGGATCGAATTGGCGAGATAGATCACCCGCCATCCCCATGCGGTGGCGACCAGAGTGGCGGAGGGTATGCCAATGATGGCTGCTACAAAATAAGCAGCCGTGAGAAATCCCATAGCGCGCCCCCGCTGCTCATATTGAAAATGATCTGCTGCGTAGGAGGTCGCCGAAACGGCAAATGAGGCAGCAGCGACGCCGGTTAGGAATCGGGTCAAAAGGAACAGGTTCATAGAGCTTGAGAAAGCGGACAGGAGGGTGGTCACCGAGAAAGCAAACAATCCGATTTGGACAAAAGGCTTCCGTCCCAAATGGTCCGACAGGTAGCCAAACAGGAGGGTGGCCATGGCCGCTGAGAGCGCATAGACAGTCACGGCCAGACCCGCGTAACCGGGATCTACATGAAAATCATTGGCAAGCAGGGGCAACAGAGGCGGGATCACCTGGTAGTCGACCTCGCTAAGCAAGCTCACCCCAAAAAGAATCATGAGGATCAAGGTGGAGTTGCCGGCAAAGAGTCTCATTCCGACAGCCCGGTTAGAAGTGCTGCAGGGTGAGATTGGCTGCGGCAATATCGGTCAGGTCCACGACGCTCGCCGCATTAACTCCCATGGCGATCGCGATGGTTTCGCTGATCTCTTCTTTGGTCGCACCCAGTTTCATGGCCTTCTTGATGTGACCCTCCAGACAGCCCTGGCACTTGGATATCAATGAGGCGGATATGGCGATCAACTCCTTGGTCTTGCGGTCCAAAGTTGAAGGTTTGTAGGTCTCAGAATAAAACTCGAAATAAATCTTCTTCATCTTCGGATCGAGCATGCTGTAACTCTCGACCTTTTTTTTCTTGGGCGGTTCGAAATGAGAGGGGGTGATGATCTCGGCTTCCTTTTCTTCGGTCTTCTTCAATTTCCAACTCCTTGCGCGTTATGGAATGTCGGTCACCCGAGTAACGGTCCAGCTTCCCCATTCAATAATTCTTTCAATCCCTTTATTCACTTATAGCATCGAACCGGCAATTAAGAAAGCGCTTTTGGAGTACTGGTTCGGTTACACGGGGATTCTGGAGGGCTGAGCTCCGCGAAGCCGCAGACAACTTGGCAAACGTGGCCACGCAGAGCTCGGCCCGCCACTTGTAACGAACCCAGTACCTTTCGGAGGGGTTTATGCTTTACAGGCTCCGCGAAAGTGTGGTAGTCTTCGAGTTTGGCGGTTGGGTCCGAATTAATCCAGAGGTGGGATCTCATGGTTTTTACCCGCGAATTCAAGAGTACGGTGATCAGTCAGTATAAGGTCCATTCCAGCGATACGGGGTCTCCAGAAGTGCAGATCGCCTTACTCAGTGAACGCATAAATTACCTGACAGATCATTTTAAGATTCATAAGAAGGATCACTCTTCGCGCCGAGGCCTACTGAAGTTGGTTGGGCAACGACGCCGGCTTCTGGACTATCTCAAAGCGAAAGACGTTGAACGCTACCGGGGAGTGATTCAGAAACTTGGAATTCGAAAGTAGATATTGTTTCTTGCAGGAACACGATCTTCCCAATACCGAAGCGACCTGGGGCTGCTCTGGAGTGAGCTGAAGGTCGCTTTTTTGTTGGTCCTGAATCGACACCTAACAGTGTTTTCATGTTCCCAGGCAAAAAAGAGAGTGTACAAGCTATGATGCATCGAGTCAGCACACAGATTGGCGGACGGGAATTCTCACTGGAGACCGGGAAACTTGCCAAGCAAGCCGGCGGCGCCGTCCAGATCACTTATGGCGACACGGTCGTCTTGGTCTCGGCTTGTGCCGAAAAACAGGCCAATGAAAAACTTGATTTCTTTCCCCTCACGGTGGATTATCGCGAGAACTATTATGCTGCCGGGCGAATTCCTGGCGGGTTCTTTAAGCGGGAAGGCAAGCCCAGTGAAAAAGAGGTTATAACCAGCCGGCTTATTGATCGCCCTATTCGACCGTTGTTCCCAGAGGGTCACCGTTGCGAGACGCAGGTCATTGCTCTCGTGTTGTCGGCCGACAATGATAACGATCCCGACATCATGAGCATCACTGGAGCCTCCGTGGCACTCTTGATCTCCGATATCCCGTTCACCACCCCAATTGCCGGCGTCCGAGTCGGCCTCGTCAACAACAAACTGGTGATCAATCCCGTAGGTTCTGATATGAAAAACAGCCAGTTGAACCTCACGGTGGCTGGAAGCGAGGAAGCCATTGTCATGGTCGAGGCCGGGGCCCAGGAGATTTCTGAGGCGACCATGGTCGAGGCCCTGCTTTTCGGACACAACGAAATCAAAAAGATCGTGGCCCTCCAACGGGAACTGGCGGCGAAGTTTAATGTCCAGAAACGGGTGGTCATGCCTCCTGCCCTCGATCCTAAATTGACTGGAGAAATCGCTGCTCGGATCACTGATGATTTAAGAGATGCTCTTAACACACAGAAGTATGGCAAGAACGAGAGTTACGACAAGGTCGATGCCTTGAAGGAGTCCCTTCTGGCCTCCTATCCGGAAGAGGGGAAGACCGAGCGAGAGCAAGCTGCCAGGATTTTCGATCAACTGAAAGAACGGATTTTCCGGGACGACATCTTGACCCGGCACCGGCGCCCGGATGGGCGGGCTTTTGACCAAATCCGGCCTATCAGTTGTGAGGTCGGACTCCTGCCCAGGACTCACGGATCGGCGCTTTTTACTCGCGGCGAAACTCAAGCCCTGGTCATTACAACCTTGGGGACTTCCGAGGATGTGCAGAGAATCGACATCATGGAAGGCGAATCTTCAAAGCGCTTCATGCTGCATTATAACTTTCCCCCCTTCAGTGTGGGCGAGGTCTCGCCGCTGAGGGGCCCGGGCAGGCGCGAGGTTGGGCATGGCGCCCTGGCCGAGCGTGCCATTCTGCCGGTTGTCCCGTCCGAAGATCGATTCCCTTACACGATCCGGATTGTCTCAGATATTCTGGAATCCAACGGGTCTTCTTCCATGGCCAGTGTCTGTGGGGGTGTCCTGTCACTAATGGATGCCGGAGTGCCCATCAAAACCCCGGTGGCCGGAGTGGCAATGGGGCTGGTGAAGGAAGGGGACAAGTATGCCGTCCTGACCGACATAGCGGGAGCCGAAGACCATTACGGGGACATGGACTTCAAGGTAGCAGGAACTCGTGAGGGGATTACGGCCCTGCAAATGGATATCAAGATCGGAGGGCTGACCGCAGAAATTATGAGTGAAGCTCTGGAGCAGGCGCACCGCGGCCGGCTGTTTATTCTGGACAAAATGCTGGAGACTATCCCCACAACCCGCCCCGACACGTCCAAATATGCACCCCGAATCTATTCTTTCAAAATCAACCAGGAGAAGATCCGCGATGTGATCGGCCCCGGCGGCAAAGTGATCCGGTCTATCATTGAACAGACCGGGGTCAAGATCGATGTCGCTGACGACGGCAGAGTGAATGTGGCTTCCGTGGATGAGGCCTCAGCCAACAAGGCCGTTCAGATGATTAAGGAGATCACGGCCGAAGCTGAAATGGGGAAAATCTACCTGGGGAAAGTGGTCCGCCTCGCGGATTTTGGCGCCTTTGTCGAGATCTTCCCAGGAACCGATGGATTACTTCACATTAGCGAAGTCGCAGAACACCGGGTTCGAGACATTAAAGATGAGTTGAAGGAGGGCGATCAGCTCCTGGTCAAGGTCATAGGAATCGATGGACAAAAGATCAAATTGAGCCGGAAGGCTGTCTTGCGGGATCAGCGGGAGAAAACCGGAGAGAAACTTCCAGACCACAAAGGGCCCCCTGTCAGCAAGAATTACTAGTCACACCCCTTCACCGTAGTTTTCAATCCCCTGAGCGCGAAGTGTGCTTGCCAGATTCAGCACAGACGCCGAAAGCACACCGCGCTCATTTGAAAACAACTCCATAGCCAATCGGATTGGTCACAAGAAAGCCTGCACCATCCCCCGGATGATGCAGACCAAAGGCTCCCAACACACGGTGTGAAAATGAAAAGTTGCGCGGGAAAAACGAATTCTCTTCCGCATTAACCTGGGCTGCAGCAGGATTATTCAGGGGCACTTAGACTTTCAGATTGACGTTTAGGATGCCCGGTTGTGGGTTGGAGCTGGTGTCGGAAGCACTGGGGGTGTTGACGACTTTTTGTGAACCGCCGTGGTAATGGCGGTGGCACTGAATGGGCAGAGATCGGCCAAAGATGCGTAAAGATCCTGCGAATCTTTGTCAACAACCTGCGGAAGCCTGGTCCTGGGCTCTGGGAGCTGGTCGATCACGGATCAATGGTGTCGTGCGGCGGGGAGATCCGAGCCTCCCCCGCCGTTCTCCTCAGCTGAACGCAGCCTCATCTTTCATTTCGCGCGTTTGGCGGTCATTTCAAAGGTCCGGTCGCCTTCACCTACGGTCACTGTGAATTTGATCTCATCTCCACTGACTTTCCCTTTGTAAAGGAACTTGACGTCAGTGCCCCCCCGGTTGCGCGTCACCGAAAATTCGATCTCGTCGCCGCTGACCTTTCCATTCTCGATCTTGCTTTCACCTCGAGGAGATGAGACAGTCCCGGTCAGCGTGTTGCCGTCCACCTGGAAGGTAAATGTGCTCTGCCGCGTTTCACCATTTGGTGTCGTGTACTCAGCATTCCATTTGCCACTCAAATCTGCGGCCCCGGCAATCGCTAGAAACACGGCTGATAATACGATACTGTAAAGCAGTGTTTTGATTTTCATTCTTGCCTCCTGAATTGTATTTAAGCTTCCTGTGAAATAGACGGTATCCAACATGTAAACTCATGTCAAGGCCCACTGACCCTGGTGTCAACTCGTGGAAAAATTCAGGTGAAGGATTCCCGCTAAAGGTTGGAAGAAATTCAAGGCGCGAATGCGGTGAGACTCTCGCTATGGCAGGCAGAATACTTTCCCATTAGCTGCGACGGCTATGGGTAGGTTTGAACAGGAACGCCTGGCAGGGTACGCATATTTAGGAAGCGGGGGGCCGTCTTTGGACTGACTGACGGCCCTTATTGAGGGAGGATTTGGAAGAATGTGAGATGCGATCCAGAGGGTTCATCCGCGTAAGAATACAGGAACAGGCCGACCGTGATAGCTCGGTTGAGCAAGAGTCTGGGCAAAAGCGAACTGGCAGAACACGAGGATAACTAAGACAAGGAGGACGCC
>JBGOTQ010000380.1:0-7191 GCA_041476565.1 Terriglobia bacterium
GCCCTTGATCGTCCGCGCGAGGATCATCGTCGGCTGTCCGGTGGTGCGGCGCGCCTCGTCGAGCGCATCGAGAATCTGCGCCATGTCGTGGCCATCGCACTCTACGACATTCCACTTGAAACTCTCGAACTTGTCGCGCAAAGGATCAATGTCTTGAACGTCTTTCACCCATCCATCAATTTGGAGGCGGTTCTTGTCCACAATGCAGCACAGATTATCTAGCTTGAAGTTCCCCGCTTCCATCGCTGCTTCCCAAATCTGCCCCTCCTGTAATTCCCCGTCACCATTGATCGAATATACGCGATAGGCCTTATTGTTCATTCTGCCGGCATAAGCGATTCCTACAGCAATGGAGAGGCCCTGTCCCAGCGAGCCGGTTGACACTTCCACACCCTCCAGTTTGAGCCAATGCGGATGCCCTTGGAAGGGACTGTATAGCTTGCGCAGCTTCACCACTTCAACAACATCAAAATAACCGGACATCCCCAACCCCACATACAAAGCCGGGGCCTTATGCCCAGTGGACCAGACAATCCGGTCGCGGTCAGGCCAAGATGGGTCCCGGGGGTCATGCTGTGCGACTTTGAGGTACAGGGCCGCAGTGATATCCATAATGGACATAGTGCCGCCCGCATGTCCCGAGCCTGCCGCCGCCAAAGCTACCAGATTGAAGCCTCGCATTTGCTTGGCTGCTTCTTTAAGGTCCTCTACGCTATATTCCTTCCGAAGTTTTCCAGTCTTTGAATCTAGAATTGGCATGAAGCCTCCTTATTATTATCCCCGCTCAAGGATTTTATCGGTGCGGGTCACCAATCATCTCAGGCCATTTCCCATGCTTCCCGCAAGGCGCGTTTCGCATTGGCGATGACGACCCCACTACTTTCCTCACCCAAGGGCTTAACTTCAAAGCTGAGAATCTGAGGGTTTTTTTCACTCAAGTAACCGATCTCCATGAGCACCCGCAGGTACTCCGCCAGTTGGGGAACCCCATTTTCCCCACCAGGAATTCCGAAACGGGGATGCTGGTCTCCGTAACCTGAGAGCTGGGGATCTCGCATCATGCAGTTTCCCATGTGGGCGTGAACTAGATGATCCTTGGCTGCGTAAAGGGCCTGCTGCGGTGTTTCATGCTGCAACGGAAAATGGCTCAAATCGAGCATCAACCCGAAGTTCTTGTGGTTCCGACGAATGCGGGCTGACAGTGCTGCCGCCTCTGAATTAGGGCCAATCAGCGCCTTCTTGTCGATGTCTCGATCAAATGTCTCCAGGACGATCTTGATATTTCCTTTGCTAGCTGCGTGCGCACACAACTGGCTAAGGGAATCCACGAGGATGTCAGTAGCCTCACCGCGCCTGGCTTCTCCAGGATCCGAACCACTGAGAAAGGCGACGCCCACCGCCCCCATTTCCGAAGCTTCATCAACGCAAGCTTTGCACATCTCCAGAGCTCTCTGGCGTTCGGCGGAATCGAAACTATTCAAGTTCAATTTGTTCACAAGCTGGACAGGCTGTCCCCCATAAGCAACCGTCATTCCGCTGGAGGCCAACATTTGTCTGGCCTTTTGGCGGACCGAACTGTCTTTCACAGTAGTGACCTCGATGACGTCGAAAAAGTCGTCCGAAAGAGTTTTCTCCAGCATCTCCAAAACAGGCCCCTCTCCCTTGAGAACCTGCGGATAAGCCATAAAATGGACCAGACCTACCTTCATATATTTCTTCCATGAAACGTTCATGAAACCTCCTTATTCACCTTAGATTTGCGATGGGACTCGAATGGGAACCCACGTATCGTCGCAGGGACCGCGGAAATGCAACCCTTACTTTGCGACTGCAGGAGAGGTCCTCCCCGTCCCCAGCGTTTTGAACGCCAAATAGCTGATGAAGACAAAAGACAACAATGGCAGCGTAAAGCTCGCCAGAACTGAATAACGATCAGCAATTACCCCCATGAGGTAGGGGATTACTGCACCGCCAAAAATGGCCATGCACAGCAATCCTGAAAGCTCCCCACTCTTCTCGGGCTTGCTGTCAATCAGGATCGAGAAGATCAACGGGAAAATATTGGCGAAAGCAAGTCCTGCCAAGAAAACACAAGCAATGGCTACTTGCTTGACGGGGAAAAACAGTCCCAAAATGGCGAGGATCGCCAGCAATGATGAAACCACGAAGAACTTCTTTGCAGACGTGAAGCTCAGTATCACAGACCCCAACAACCGGCCGACCGCCAGGGCCGTGAGGAAGAATCCAATGCCGAGGGTCGCCATCTTCTCAATGTCAAGAGCAAAGGATTCCTTCAAGTAAGAGGCAATCCAGGAATTCAGCCCAACTTCAGCCCCGACATAGAGGAAGATCCCCATTACCATCAGGAAAACGAAGGGCTCCTTCAGGAGACCAAAACTACTGCCAAGGCTGACCGGGGTCTTTCCATTCGTCTCCTGGGTCTCAGGGATTCTCAGCAGGAGCACTGCACACAGAGTGACAAAAACGACAGCGGCATAAATTGAGAAAATCCTGGTCCACACCATTCCCATCGATACGACAAGGGGCACTACATAGGGGGCAGTGTTGGAACCAATGCTTTTGATGAATTGGGCAAAAGTCAGGTTTCGAGGGTACATTCCGGAGTCAGAGACGTCTCGCATGATGGGGTTACCTGCCACCTGTAGCACGGTCATCCCGCTGCCAATCAGGAAAATGGAAAAGACCAGGTAGACATATTTCGAGATCGAAAGGACCGGCAAAGCTTCCCCTGCCAGGACGATCAGAAGGCCCAGGATGAGAACAAATTTCTTCCCTTTCTTGTCAGCCAGCACACCCACAGGCACAGAAAAAAGAGCATAGGCAACAAAGCCGAAAAAAGGGAGCAGGCCCGCCACGCCTTTGGTGATGTTGAATTCACGGACCGCAAAGGCCACTAAAGTCCCCACTCCATCGCCGAATCCCATGATGAAGAAAGCGAGGAAGATCGGCAGAGTCTTCAGTTTCATGAGGCCGCTCCTTGAGGAGTCTCAGACAAGAACTAAATAATTTACAACATTACTGCTTTGGGCGCATTAAGAATAATCCCATGAACCGCTTAACCGATCTTGACGATCTTGTCGTGGCCGATTTGAAGCCCTTTGGCAACCAGCCTTTCCAGCGACTCGGCCAGATGGTCCGCCGAGGGATGAGCTTAGCGGTTGACCATTCCTCAACTTTCCCACCGTCCCGACTTCTGCAAGGTGACGCTCCCAACCCCCGTCGCTACCAGTTTGATCGCAAACGTATGGCGTATGGTCCTCCGATGGTGTCCGGTTTCCCGAGCGATCTGCCGAATGCTCTTCTTGTACACCCGGTGTGCCGTCCGGATATGTTCATACTGATCCGTCCCTATCATTCTTTCTCCCCGGCTGCTTCCGTGTGATTTACTTCCACCGAGCTTACCAGAGTGTTGTTTAGGTGGGTCACTTTTGCTCGATCTCACCGGCTTCAGGTGGGTCTCTTTTAAGTTATCAAAACCAGATAACGGAAAAAGCGAGTTTAATTTCCGAAGAGGGGTTGACCAGCGAAGCCCGCTGGATGCGGGAGAAGGGGGACCACCTGAGAAGGGCAGAGAATGAATCCAGCGCTCTGAATCCAAAGAATCGGGGACGATAATCCCTGAAAAACTAATCTGACCATTTGATTACTGCTGTTGAGCGTATCAATTTCTCGCCAGCAAGAGAGAGAACCAAAGATTGGTGCAAAATGCCATGATGGGACCCTTCCGACAAAGTTCTCTCAGGAAGAGCCAAATCGAAGGTGTCCCCATTGTCCAAACTAAATCCTGCGCCTTTTGAGATGAGAGTTGAGATAAGTGTTTCAGGTGCAGGCGCAGAGACCGAAGGGAAAAACCTTATAAAGTAAGTCTTAGAATGTACCTCGATTCCAATACGACCCTTTGAATCATTCAAAACCCAAACGCTCCCGTCCTGCTGGGTCAACTTGTATTTCTTCAGGGACCCAAGCAGGTCTTCGGATGAAACAGCAGGGGACATACTTAGCCAGTCTTTAAATAAACCGAAGAGTTCACTTGACGTAAAAGTGGAGTCCTTGGCTTGCCCACGTCCATAAGAAGCCAAAGAAAACAGCATGAACATCATTGTGAGCAATGTCACGATTGTTTGTCTAGGTCTCATCGAAGTAATCCTCTCTGGAAGGTTTCTGACTGTTGACTCTTGCATGATAGGTGGGCCAACCACAGCTTCATGGACATTGTTTGCCAATCCAATCTTCTATAATCCTTTGAGATATCCTTTTGAGATGTGGGCAATTGAAGCCAGTTATGAGGTACTCTTGTGGGTTCTCGCACCGCCTTCGAGGTTCTCGTTCTCCGTGGATCTCCCACTCAATACGTCCGCAGCTTTCACGTAATCGGCGAGGCTGTTGCGAGTCTTGCCAATAATAGAGTTATAGAGCACATCATTAAGGCTCGGCACATGAGATTGGAGCGATGTACGTTGGAGCGATCTGACTATCCCTAAGATTTCTTCCAAGATTTCTTCACTAGGTCGCGCCGGATACTCCTCCTTCGGCTTGTAGTTCGTCAGAATTGCTTTGAACTTGGAATCAAAGTCATCCCACCACTTGTCGAAAGCCTTCTGGAGCCGCTCCTCAGAGAGGATTTTTTCGCCGTTATTTGTGTTTATCGTCTTGATGAGTTTTAGCATGTCTTCTTTGTTGGGAAGGGTGCCATGGATAAAAGACAGTGGTGGCTCAAGTTCAGCGTGATTAAGATTGACCAGAAAGGGGCACACCCGACTCGTCGTTAAGCCCTTGTTCAGTCCGCCTGCTTCAAACAACAACCATGGAGTCTTAACGTTCTGGCGGGTTAGACAAAGGATTCCAACATTCGTCTGCTTAATCTCACCAATTAGTTCAGAAAACCAGATCGTCCCCTTGTCCATGTCTCCAGAGATCCAAGTGTCGATTCCCTGCAACACGTTCTCGATCCAACTATTCAGCAATTCAGCAACTTGCTTACTGAGGTCACCCGACCAACTTATGAAGACTTTCATAATATATCCTCCTCGAGGCTGCCATCTGTCCAACGGCTCAGTGAATGATGACCTTTCCGTTCTTCCACTCAGCTAGGACCACCCTCGTAAACTTAAAATCATTGCCCACCTTTTCACTCTTGACCCAAACGAACTCTTCATAAAAATCATTGTCGGTAATTTCTGGGAAAACCTGTTGGAGTGCGGTCATTGCATTCCCCGAATCATCCAGGACCATCATATTAACGGATGATACACTCTCAGTGGACCAGTCTTTATCCACTCGGACAACTCCCTTGAAAAGCTGAGCTTTCTTATCAAAGTAGACGTACGCTGGTCTCCTCCCGCTTACTTCATGCCCACGGATAATATCGAGATTCGCGGCGACCAGCGCCCACTCCCTGAAAGTGACCACAATTGGGTAATCATGCTTACTGAACTTGCTGGGCTTCTTTGCCTGTCCGTCAATCGGTGAGGGTGTGATTGCCAATATTGCCAATAGAAGGATGGCTGTTAAGGATAAGGGTTTCATTGGAACCTCCACGCTAGACAAGAAAAGAGATGAACTTCGTATATACGGTTGGCGGGGATCAGCTTCACTACTTGCTCATCCGCTCTTTCACAAATGCACGACATACCGAACAATCATTGGGAGGTCCCATGCCCTCGATGTGACAAAACGATCCTGCCCCTGAGTTTGTGGCGTCTGTGCAGGTTGCCACATAATTGTTCTCGAAAGCGTCATGCAGCTCGTAGTATATCTCTGGGAGTCTCTTGTCTCTCTTGGCAGGCTCATTAAGGTAAGACACTTGCATGTAGCAGCGTCCGTACTTGGGGCTGTAGTGATTCCACCAGCCCAGAACGGTGGAGTCTGAACGTGCCTTCTGGGTGCCGACCCATCCCTCACGCCTAGCCACTCGGTCAGCCTGCTCTGCACACTGCCTCATCCGATCCCAATTCTCGTCGGATGATTGCCGCTGAATCGGCGGTTGAACCTTGCTCTCCGATATGGTTGCCCCCTCACTCTTGGTCTCACGAGTAGGATGTTCCGCCGTGGATCTACAAGATGTTAAGGCCAGAAAGAGCGCGAACAAGACGCCTGCGGCTGTAGAAATTCGGTGCAATATTTGCATGATTGCTCAGCTGTGGACGGCTATTTTATTCGGTTTTCTTGGCCTTGTACTTTTTCGTAAGAAGTTCCACCGCTGAAGAAGATGGCGCATATATCGTATAGCAATTACATGATGAATTCGTGCAGAACATAGAGGCAGGACGAGTGCCGATGATGATGTGTATTTTTTCTGGCGGTGTTCCGTCAGGCGGATAATCTGATTCTTCACGGATGCAGGCGTGACCACATCCGGCACATTTCATTAGAGGGCCATGAGGGTATTTTTTTATTCGTCTTGCCATAAGGTCTACCACCACTCTTGTGCAGAACGACGCGGGAATCAGCATGTACCATCATGTGCTAGCTCGTATTCTATTCCCGCCCCCTGCAATGTCAAGCTGGAAGGAACTTCATCAATGGCGACTTCATAAGCGACCACGCAAGCCCCATGACTCATGACGCGCAACCTGCCCATATGCACTGTAAAGTGACCACAGGAGAGATCCCAAAGCCGAAAATCTGTCGCTAAGCCGCAGAAATCAAAAGCGAGAGAAATAAATGAGTATTTTATTCACCCACCTGAACAGACCTGCCAAGGGTGGCGATAGTCCAGCAACCAATCTGTCGCACACGCTATGTGTAACGCGTCAGTTACATGGGGAAAATTGTAGGGCGTTTCTGTGAAACGCCGCATGGTTAGGCGGTTGACACAACCGCCCTACAGCAATAACTCCGCAAGACTGACCCCCTACCGCTTTGTACACGGGTGCAATTCAAAGTGCGACTGGTCCCAGAGGGACCTCGGAAAGTAGCCAGTGACAAGCACCGAGTCCACCACGCTGGACGAGGTGCGCCGTCACTGGTCCATCGACGTTTCCCTGATTTCCTGGCGTCCCGGCAGGGACGCGGGATTTCTGAAACCCCTGCCGGGGTTCAAACGAGTTTCGGGGGGATATTCCGGTGGTTACGCGCACTGGCGGGTATCCTCCAGCTACTCTGTAGTGTCCCTTCGGGACAACAAAATTCATGGTCTTCGCCAATAAGCTGTCGCACTTTGAATTGCAC
>JBGOTQ010000381.1:0-7172 GCA_041476565.1 Terriglobia bacterium
CGGTCCGCTTGACCAACCATGTAACGCCGACGCCGATTAAGAGCATCACAACCAATCCGACTAGAGCCCACTTCCATTTTCTTGCCGTCTTCTCGATCTTGACTGATTCGCCTGATGTCCCAGCAACTGCCGCTGCAGTGGCCGCCCGGCCGGAATTCGTGTCCCGCTTCAGCCGTTTCAGATCGGTCAGCATCTCCTTTGCCGACTGGTATCTCAACTCCCGGTTCTTCTCCAGGGCCTTCGCGATCAGCCGCTCCAACTCGTCCGGCACAACGGGATTCAGACGAACCGGCGGCGTGGGTGCCTGGCTGAGAATGGCATTGAAGACCATGGCCGTGGTGTTGCCTTTGAATGGCCTGGTCCCCGTAGCCATTTCATAAAGCACCGTACCAAACGAGAACAGGTCCGTCCGGGCATCCAGTTCCATCCCCATCGCTTGCTCCGGACTCATGTAATCGACCGTCCCCAGCACCACCCCCGGGCTGGTCAACTCCGTCTCTTCAGCCGTCGCCGTGGGCAAGGCCGAAGCACTGGCCACCCCCGGAACAGGGAGGTGGCGGTGTGTCAGCTTGGCCAAGCCGAAATCCAGGACCTTGGCCTGACTTCGTTCGGTGACGAAGATATTGGCGGGTTTGATATCCCGGTGGACGATGCCTTTGGTGTGGGCAGCCTCCAGGGCATCGGCAATTTGGATGGCAAGGTCAAGCAGCGTGTCAATCTGTAGGGGCGCACCCCCGTGTGCGTCGACTGGGGCGCGGACACTGGGATCCGCCGTTACGCCAATCCGGTGCTTGAGCGTCTGGCCCTCCAGCAACTCCATTGCAATGAATGGTTGGCCTTCGGCTTCGTCGATGTCGTGGATGGTGCAGATATTGGGGTGATTAAGTGCCGAAGCAGCCTGGGCCTCGCGTTGGAAGCGTTCCAAAGCCTGCCGGTCCCGAGACAGTTCCTCAGGTAGGAACTTCAATGCAACGGTGCGCTTCAGGCGGGTGTCTTCGGCCTTGTAGACAACACCCATGCCCCCGCCACCGAGTTTCTCAAGGATGCGATAGTGAGAGATTGTCTTGCCGATCATGTTGATACCCTACTCGAAATCGCTGGGTGGCGCAGACATGCGTCGTGGGCATGTCTGCGATTGACTACTTTGTCATAGAAGCGGGTCCATCGACAAGATCATGTTGTCTCGGAAAAGATAGAACTTTGAGCTTGACGGATGCCAAGCGGCAGGCCTGTCCACCAGTCACTTCTTAATGGGATCAACATGCATCCAACCCGATTTCTCTGGGCCGTTCGCCTCGCTGCGAACATCGAAGTAAAAGGACCGAACCTGACACCGTCTCTCACCCGGAAGGTAAACGAGTAAGGATGATCCACCCAAAGCGGGAATAGAAAAGATTTCAGAGCGCCTGAAATCAAGATTCCCACAGCTCTTGGTGAATTCCCCAATCGCAGACATGCACAAGACGCATGTCTGCGCCAGCCATCGACGCGTCAACTGAATTCCCTGAGGACCCAACAATCGTCCTTTCCTACTCGTTGACGAATGGGAAAATGGCTATAATGGACCCATTCTCTCGGGAACCCTGCATCCACAGCAAACAGCTGCTTCCACAGTGGGGAACGTCGCGTGAAACGGAGGTCTGCATGATCCGAGGCATAGTTCTAATGGGGTCCCTCATTTTTTCGTTGGCACTATTGGCTGGCAGCCAAAAGGAGGTGCACATGACGCTTCAATTGACATCAAAGAATTTCCAACACCAGGGGGAGATCCCCAAACTTTACACCTGCGATGGGAAAGATAGTTCACCCTCACTGTCCTGGACGGGGGCCCCGGCTGGCACAAAGAGTTTTGCGCTCATTGTCGACGACCCTGATGCGCCGGACCCAAAAGCCCCCAAAATGACCTGGGTTCACTGGGTGCTCTACGACATCCCCGCGGGCGTCACCTCTCTGACAGAAGGGATCAGCTCCAAAAATCTGCCACAGGGGACACTGGAAGGTAACAATGACTGGAAGCGGACAGGCTATGGAGGCCCTTGTCCACCCATCGGACGGCATCGATACTTCTTCAAACTCTATGCTCTCGACACGGTACTGCCAGACCTCCTTCAACCCAGCAAGGCTGCATTGGAAAAGGCCATGAGCGGTCATATCCTCGAGAAGGCTGAACTGGTCGGAACCTACCAGAAAAGTTGATCTGTTGAAACTGCCAAAATGGGAGCGAGTGGATTTTCTGCCTCAGAGCCTCGGTGACTCTGTGGCAATATTTGTCTTAGATTTGCAAGGCGCCTAGCGGGAGGTGAAAGGTGGATCGTGGAGAAAACTTGATCTTGACTGCTGTAGGACCCGACCGGATCGGATTAGTGGAGAAGATCTCTGAGTTTATAGCGCAAAGGGGATGCAATATCGAGGATAGCAAGATGGCTGTTTTTTGCGGCGAGTTTGCACAGATTCTCTTAATCTCAGGACCAGCTTCCAGTATTCACAAAGTGGCCCAAGAGCACCACGAATTGTCCAGTCAGACGGGTCTTTCTGTTTTTCTCAAAAGCCCTTCGAAAACAAGACCCATCGGGCCTCGACTTCCCTACCGCTTGACAGCCTCCTGTATGGATCATCCGGGGGTGGTACACCGGATCAGCAGTGTGCTCAGCAACCTCGCGATCAATATCGAATCGATGGAGACCAAAACCTACCTTGCTCCTTGGAGTGGAACTCCCATCTTTCGAATGGAGGCTATAATCTCCATCCCGGCCGAGCTCAACGTCAGCGCTATCCGGACTCGATTCGATGAGATCGAGCGCGAGGAAAATATCGATATCGGTTTGAATCTGCTAAACAACCAGTCCGGCACGGCTTGATTCAATCAAACTACGAAGGAGAGAAAGCAGGGCGGGCACCGAGATCCCCGCCCTGCCTGTCAAGATGCGTCATGGAAAGAGCGAATGCCGGCCGGGAAATTCCTGCCCGCGGAAGCAACATCAATTGGCCGCCTTCTTGGGTTCCATGGCCCTGGTCAGGCGCTCATCCTGAACCAACTGCTTGAACGCTGGCTCCTTGGTAATTTTGTCGTACTCGTCGAATCCCATTTCCAGGGCCTTCAGCAGGTAGGCGATGGCTTTCTCCTGCTGCCCGTTGACGGCGAAGATTTTGGCCAGATAGAAATTCTGCATGGCTTGATTCAGTTCGGTCGTCTTGATCACTGTGCCATAGTTGGAGGTCCTGTCCAGGATGGTCGGGTCCAAGCGAAACGCCTCTTGAAACGATTGAAAACCCTTTTCGTATTTTTTTAACCCAAAATAGGCGGCTCCCATATTGTGATAGGCCGTCGCTGACTGGGGGTTCAGCTCTAGGGACTTTTCGTAGCACTTGATAGCCTTCTTGTATTTCTTCGTGCCATAGTAGATTGTGCCCAGATTGTTCCAGGCCTCAGAGTATTTCGGGTTGAGTTTCTTCGCCAGTTCGTACTGCTTCTTAGCCATTGCTGTGTTTTGTAACTGATGATAAGCAATACCCATCTTGTTCTGAAGAATAGCTTCCTTGGGATCAAGGTCCAAGGCCTTCCGATACTGCAGGATAGCATCCTCATAGAATTTTCGCGCCAGAAGGGAATCACCTTTCTTGACCAGTTGGTCCATCTCTGCCTTTTTTTCCGGAGACAGCGTGACAGGGGTCTCTTTGGAGAAAGCCATCGATGAGGAGAGGCACAAAATAATGACGGAAATGAACCAGATCTTTTTCATGGGGCACCCTCGATTCAGGAAGATTCGCCACCAAAGGCAGGACAAAAATGATGAGGTATGATTGGTTGACGAATAATCTTCCGATGGAATGGAAAGAACTGCAAACTACTCCAAGACTGATTATATCTCACAATACCAGGCGACAATCAATTTCCTGTTCACGTAAACTGCTAAGGAGGGGACCCTCTTTCTAGAGGACCTTCATTTCTCTCTCTTTGAGCGTCTTGATCAGGTCTCGCAGGCGGGCTGCTTTTTCAAATTCGAACTTCTGTGCGGCATCGCGCATCTGTTTCTGTAACTTCAAGATCTGCTGTTCCAGTTGCTCCGGACTATTGACCGATTCCACCTCCTCATCAACCGCGAGATCCACATAATCCGCTTCGGTCATGGCAATCAGGCTCATGTCTATGGGTTTGACGATAGACTGTGGAGTAATACCATTTTCTTCGTTGAAGCGGACCTGAATTTCTCGTCGGCGGTTGGTTTCGGTGATGGCGTTAGCCATTGATTTAGTCATTATATCTGCGTAGAGAATGGCTGTGCCATTGATGTTCCGAGCGGCCCGGCCGATGGTCTGAATCAAAGAATCCCGGGAACGCAAGAAACCCTCCTTATCAGCGTCGAGAATGGCCACCAGCGAGACCTCTGGCAGATCGAGACCTTCCCGTAACAGATTGATTCCAATCAGTACGTCGAAAATCCCGCGACGCAGGTCGCGAATGATTTTAATCCGCTCCAGGGTTTCCACCTCAGAGTGCATGTAGCGGCATTTGACCCCCACTTCCCGGTAGAACTCAGCCAGATCTTCCGCCATGCGTTTCGTCAATGTCGTCACCAAAACCCTTTCCCCCCGGGTTTCACGAAGGCGGATTTCATGCAAGAGGTCATCGATCTGACCCCTGATTGGCCTCACTTCAACTTCAGGGTCAACCAGACCAGTAGGCCGGATGATCTGCTCTACTACTTCGCCGCTGGTTTTTGTCAGCTCATACGGGCCTGGGGTGGCGGATACACAGATCACCTGATTCAGACGCTGTTCAAACTCCTCGAACTTCAGAGGCCGGTTGTCCAGCGCAGACGGCAAGCGGAATCCGTATTTCACCAGGTTTTCTTTGCGGGAGCGGTCTCCGCCATACATGCCGCGTACCTGGGGAATGGACTGGTGACTCTCGTCGATGAAGATTAAATGGTCCTGCGGCAAGTAGTCCAGCAGGGTAGGGGGAGGCTCGCCTGGTTGGCGGCCCGAAAGGTGCCTGGAGTAGTTCTCGATACCGTGGCAGAAGCCGATTTCCCTCATCATTTCGATGTCGAACATGGTCCGTTGATGAACCCGTTGGGCCTCGATGTGCTTCCCCTCGGCTTCCAATTCCCCCCTCCATCCCTGCAGTTCCCGCTTGATGGACTCAATGGCATTGAGCAGAGTCTTTCGCGGCATGACGTAATGCGACTTGGGATAAATGGGAAGGCGTTCGTAACTAAAGCGGATATCGCCATAGAGCGGATCGATCTGCAGAAGGTTTTCAATCTCGTCTCCAAATAGTTCGATGCGATAGGCATAATCCTCGTAGGCCGGGAAGACCTCGATGATATCCCCCCGAACCCTGAAAGCGCCACGACGGAAATCGTTATCGTTGCGTTCATACTGGATTTCCACCAACTTTTTAATAATCTCTTCCCGCTTGACGCGCTGCCCTTTGTCCAGGAAAAGCAACATTCCGTAATAAGCTTCAGGGGAGCCAATGCCGTAGATGCAACTGACGCTCGCCACGATCAAGCAGTCGCGTCGTTCAAACAGACTGCGGGTTGCCGACATGCGCATCCTGTCAATCTCCTCGTTGATGGTGGCTTCTTTCTCGATGTAGGTGTCGGTCGCCGCGATATAGGCCTCAGGCTGGTAATAGTCGTAGTAGCTGACGAAGTACTCCACGGCGTTCTGAGGGAAAAAGGTCCGAAACTCCTGGCAAAGCTGGGCGGCCAGGATCTTGTTGTGGGCCAGAACCAGCGTGGGGCGGTTGACTGCCTCAATTACTTTGGCCATGGTGTAGGTCTTGCCAGAACCGGTCACTCCCAGAAGGACTTGGTGCTTCCGACCGTCAGCGAGCCCCCGGGTCAACTGCTCGATGGCTACGACCTGATCACCTTTGGGCTGAAATTGGGCGACTTGGAACCTTTGCTGGGACTGCGACATGGGAAGCAAGGAGGTTAACCCTCCCGAGTCAAGGCCGCTTTCTGAGCGTCGAAGACGTGACGAACGATGCGCATGCGGACCCTTTCCGGAATGGTGACAAACTGGACACCGATCAGGAAGAACCGGTTCTTGTGGACATCTTCGCGACTTTCATTCCGGACTACCCGCGCGGATAGCTGTAAAAGCTCAGGATGGCTGGGCAGGGTGAGTTTGACCTGTAGCATGGTGCCTACCGGAAGGACGAATTTATGGTTGATAGCAAATCCTCCCCCGCTGACATTAACGGTGTTTGTCTTGATGGAAATGACGTCTGGTAAGGACTCACCTGAGCCGGAGGGTGTACTCACGACGGCAGTCAGTTCCACAGGGAGGAGGGAGGGCACCCTCACGTATTCTCTGCGCTGTATCCTCTCGATCTCCCCGCTCGATTGGACAATCAGCATCGGGATTGGTCCGGGGATCGTCGCAGTCACCGAGGCCTGAAACCCATAAACAGCATCCTGTCGCGTGAAGGAGATAAACAGCTGCTCGCTCTTGTGAAAGGGAATTCTCATACCGGCCTCAGTGGGCCAGGAGATGTTGAGCCTGTCGCCCGAAGCATCTTCCACGCGGCTGTAATAGGTCCGGGAATTGGGATCATCCACCAGTTGAATCTGAACCAATTCGTTGACCTCGGCTCGAACTTGATTCATCGCTTCATCCTTCGTCAGATTTACTTCCTGGGCCAGAAGAGATTTTACCCCGAAAACTCGGCCCCGCGCTAGCCAAGGGGCTGTCTGAAGGATTGGACTTCTGCGCTTGACCGCACTAAAGGGCGCTCACTGCCCCTTCTTCAACGCCCGTCTGCAATCCACCGGCTAAAATTCCCTTCCAGGAGATTAAACACATCCTTCTGAATGGAAGCCTCCGTGACAGTCCAGCCCGCTCTTACCAGGTCGCAGTACTTCTCAATTAACAGTTTAGTGAGGATCGCACGTGTATGCGCCCACTTGTAAATCAGTTGGTCAAGCACCCGGGCATCGGAGTGTTGGGGGACAAAGCTCATCCCAAGAAGTTCCAGTCGCATACGGGTAATCATCTCAAACAGACTGGGATTATTTAGAAACCACCAACATCCGAAGGGCAGCAGATTTTGAAACTTCCGGGCAGCAACACACAAGGCGTGCTGATTCTCCAAAGACAACATGGTCACCAGGAAACGGTTGTATGGAAAACGTTCGCACATTTGCTCGACTACTGAGACG
>JBGOTQ010000382.1:0-7157 GCA_041476565.1 Terriglobia bacterium
AGCTTACCACCCCCTGGCCCCCTCCTAAAATAGGAGGGGAGTTGTTGCGTCCCTGGCCCGCTCCTAAAATAGGAGGGGAGTTTCTATTCGTCTCTCACGGCCACCCGAAATGGGAGGGGAGTTTGGTCCGCCCCTCACCGCAACTTGGTATAGGCAGGGAGGAAAGTTTACCACCCCCTGGCCCCCTCCTAAAATAGGAGGGGAGTTTACATCTGATCCGTAACCGCGCTCTTCAGCGCTAAGTGGAGTTCGATCCACAGTGAAACCCCTCCTGAATCGAGGAACGTTTTGATTCATCAGGCGGCATAGAGATACTGCTGCATCTTCGTCAGGGCGTCGCGCATCTGTGTGGCGCCACCAAACAGGCGGATGATATCTGTTACGGTACCACGCTTCGAGATGGGCGGCACTTTCAAAATCTCGGGGATCTGGAACTGGGCGGTACCGTACTCAACGTACTTTTCCAGAATGTCGTCGAGGACCGCGCGCGCTTCCAGGCCATACTCCTCAAAAAAGTCCTTCTTCTCCCGACGGAGTAATTGCGCACGTTCTCTCCGGGTGCGGAGCGGGGCATTGTACGCAATATGGCAGAGGAGGTCGAATGGGTCGGCGTCGGGCTGCCCTGCCGCCTCTGCCAACTCCTCGAAGGTGATACCGCGCTCTTCCAGCGCCTGGATAATCGCGGCACGCTCCTCGGCATCGCCCCACTTGGAGCGGAGCTCGGCGGCGGAGGGGCACATATTGCGCACTTTCTCGCCGGTGTAGTCGGTAAACTTCACGACGCGAAGCTGCTTGCCGTCTGGATCAAGTTCGTAGACCATGTGGGCCGCGATCACAACAGAGCCGTTATCGACGTAATACTTATGGGCCTCGCCAGGCGGCTCCGGCGTGGGCGGCGCGAGTTCCGGCTCGGGATCGATGATCGGCGGCTCTTCGTCTATGATTTCGGTTCCGGTCGTGGTGCCTGTTTCGTCCATCTTCTCCTCAGTGATGAGCGCCGGTTCACCGTCAAAGTCGGGATCGGCAAAAAGCCGGGTCGCGCTGCCGGTGTAATCCAGGATATTGAAGAAGAGTTTGCCGTAGTCGTCCCGGACGCGCGTGCCGCGGCCGATGATCTGCTTGAACTCAGTCATGCTGTTGATGACGCGGACGATAACCACGTTCTTGCAGGTCTGTACGTCCACGCCGGTTGTGAGCATCTGAGAAGTTGTGACAATCGCCGGCGTAGTCGTCTCCAGTTCCATGAACCGGTCCAGGTGCCCCCGCCCGATATCCCCCTCGTCGGAGACGACACGTACGACATAGTCAGAGCGGTCTTTCACCAGGTCCGCATTGATGTTGTTCAGGGCTTTGCGCATCTCTTCGGCGTGCTCCTGATCCACGCAGAAGACGATGGTCTTCCCGAACCGGTCGGTCTTTTTCATGAAATCAGCGAGGTTGCGAGCAATGGCTTCGGTGCGTGCCTTCATGGCGACTACGCGTTCGAAGTCCTTAGTTCCGTATTCCGCGTCGGGGATTTCCCGCAGGTAGCGGTCCCGTTCTCCTTTGGTCGGCCGCCAGCCGGTCGCGTCTACGGTTGAGACGATTCGATGTACGCGGTAGGGGGCGAGGAACCCATCGTCAATGCCTTGACGCAAACTATAAATATAGAGCGGCTTGCCAAAATACTTGTAGGTGTCGCGATTGTCTTCCCGTAAAGGGGTAGCGGTCATGCCGAGCTGGAAAGCCACGTCATAATATTCCAGGATCTCGCGCCAGTTTGATTCGTCTTTCGCCGATCCCCGGTGGCATTCATCTACGATCACGAGGTCGAAAAAGTCGCGGGGGTACTCACGGTATAGTCCCGGACGGCGCTCGTCCTTGGCAATGGCCTGGTAGGTGGCGAAGTACATCTCGCGACTCTTTATCGCCTCACCTTCGATCTTGTGCCGCGCCTCACCGAAGGGGGCGAAAGTCTTATCTTTGGGGTTGTCCACGAGGACATTTCGGTCGGCCAGGTATAGAATCCGCGGACGGCGGTATTCTCCTGTCCGGTTCCAGCGGGCGTTCCAAAGCTTCCAGCAGACCTGAAAGGCAATGTCGGTCTTGCCGGTGCCGGTGGCGAGGGTCAGGAGCACCCGGTGCTTGCCCTGGAGGATCGACTGCACCGCCCGATTGATCGCAATCTCCTGGTAGTAGCGCGGGGATTTGCCGGAGAGGTGGTAGGAGGGCTGAAAGAGCTTCTCGGCCGTCTCATCGCTGATGTTCTCGGCCGCCTTAAGTCGCGCCCATATGTCGGCAGGCGACGGAAACGTCTCAAGATCGCTGTCCCTCCCAGTCAGGAAATCATGCTCGACGATCCCAAGACCGTTTGTCGCATAGGAAAACTTCAGGCCGAGTATTTGGGCGTAGTCTTTCGCCTGTTGGAGGCCGTCTGCAGGGAGCTTATATTCCGGCTTTGCTTCAACGACAGCAATGGTGAAATCCGGGCGATACCGAAGCAGGTAGTCGGCCCGCTTTTGTTTCTTGCGGCGTGGCTTACCACCGCCCACAACGATGCGGCCGTCGGTGAAGGTCTTCTGTTCCGTGATCTGGTCGTCGTTCCAGCCCGCCGCGTAGAGCTTCGGGAGGACGTACTTGCGACAAGTGTCCGCTTCAGTGAGAGGCATGAACGGTGCTTACGAAAGCTATTAGTGCAGGGGAAAATGGACATTTCCCGTGAAGATTCGTCGGTATCATATCAGACAGGGGCTGACTGGCGCTAGAGTTAGCACGGTTTGTGTCATTGATACATTGCGAGTTACCTTTTCCACACAGTACGCTATTTCCTCGTATCTGGCTTTGCACGGGTTTAACTTCTGAAGTTTTGCCAACCCGATACTGTTCTGAGTGGAGTGTTTCTCATCCAGAACAGAGGCTGCGAGAATATAGAAGGCCCATTGGTCCAAATCTAAAGGATCGAGTGTTGTAATGGTGGGAATCCTTCGGTCAGTTCCAAGATGGTTCCTCCTGTCAAATAGCCCAGCGAAAGGCCTCCTTCACAGGAACTACTTCTTACCGCAATCCGGCCTGAAAATACCAATTCGGATTCGGTCCTCCGGACTGGATATCATTCGTATTTCACCGTTGCTTCAATGTTCAGCTCTCTGAGGATCGGTCTGTTTGTAGAAAAGGGCCAATGAATAATATTCGCTTAGCTCCGACAGAAACGACCTCTCAAGAAGGGATCGCCATCCCGGTAGGACGCTCCTATTGAGCTGAGAGATTTAAGAGAACGGCGGTGGGGCTACTGCCAGGACGGTCCTATGGAACCAGGTGATATCACTCCAAGTTGGCAGCAAATGGCAGTGGAAACCCAAGCAACTAAAGTAGCCCAATTGAAATCTTGACTCGGTTTTGCTGCTCGCCTAAGATCGCCCTGTTGTGACCGCTCAAAATCGATTACCTGGAATCCGCTTCAGCCGCAGGCGATTTGTCCGTGACAGTGCTCTAGCAGGGGCGGCGGCTTTGGGCTTCCCCTCTATTGTCAGTGCCCGATCACCCGATTCCAAGCTGAATATTGCAGTCATCATGCAGAGAAGTTTCTCCAGAAGGAGTACCGCGACGGCTGGTCATTGAGCTGAGTCTACTGATCGACAGCTAACGGACGGGGTAAGACAATGGACCAGATTCGCAAAGGCTACCTTTACCTGTTATCGAGTGTCGCTGCTCTGGGGGGATTTTTATTTGGTTTCGACATTGCCATCATAACAGGCGCAATGCCGTTTTTTGAGAAGCACTTCAATCTAACGCCGCTGGAGCTTGGCGCCGTTAACAGTTCGCTGCTTTTCGGATGTATTCTCGGTTCAGCCGCTGCCGGCTGGATGACTGACCAGTGGGGCCGCAAGAAAATGATGCTGCTGGTTGCCATGCTCTTCGCGGCAACCAGTGTTGCTTGCGGCCTTTCCCCCACAGCGGGGATCCTTTCCTCGGCGCGATTCTGCGGGGGCTTGGCCGTCGGCGCCATTTCTGTGCTCTCCCCCATGTATATTGCCGAGATCGCTCCCGCCATTGTACGGGGTCGATTCACGTCGCTCTACCAGCTTTCGATTACAGTGGGCATTGTCATTTCGTACTTCATCAACTACCTCTTGCGAGACGTCATCCACAACTGGCGTTGGATGTTTGTAACGGGTGTGTTTCCTTCTTTGCTATTTCTGAGCTTGCTTTTTCTGGTGCCCGAGACACCGCGTTTCCTATTTAAGATTGGCAAGGAAAGCGCGGCATTTGAGGTTCTCAGAGACATTGGGGGTGAGGAGCTGGCGCGGCGCGAGTTGGAAGAGATTCGGGCAAGCTACCAAGAAGCGTTTAATGGTTTCGCGGAATTAAATCGCCCGGGCATCCGCCGGGCTCTACTGGTGGGCTTCGTGCTGGCCGTACTCGTCCAAGCTTCTGGCATCAATGCCATCATCGACTATGCTCCGCGCATCTTGCAGTCGGCGGGCTGGAGGATTGATGCTGCCCTTTTCAGCACGTTCGGACTTGGAATCGTCAATGTCCTGTTTACTTTGGTATCGGTCTACACCATCGACCGCAGCGGACGGAAACCGCTCTATATCATTGGATCGATCGGCATGACTGTGGCGCTGCTCTTGCTGTCGATACTCAGCGGAGCCAATGCCTTTACTGGCGCCTTTGTCTTTGGACTTTGCATCATTTACATCATGTTTTTTTCATCGTGCATCGGCCCGGTGTTTTGGACGCTCATGTCGGAGCTTTTTCCCAACCGGATTCGCGGCCTGGCTATGTCGATCCCTGTCTTCACACAATGGTTCTTTAATGCGATTGTGGTACTCCTCTTTCCATGGATGTTTCACAACGCCGCCACCCTATCATGGGGATTCCTAGCCCTCATGGCCGTCGCTCAGGTTCTCTTTACGTGGTACTGTGTGCCCGAAACTAAGGGGAAATCGCTCGAGCAGATCGAGCACTCCTGGCATCAACGGGACAACGTAGAACACGCGATCACTCGCCAGAATTAAGTGAGAGAATCCCGCATCAAGAGTACCAAGCCGCAGACAGTCAAATGGTGGAGATATTGAAAGAGATGAAAAAGGTCAATCCAAATACGTTGCAGAAAAATCATGGAAAATGAAGATGAAGGACTCTATGTTCTGATTCAGGTTTCTGCAATGCATGTGGGGGACTGAGAGGACCTCACGGTGCTCACGAAAGGGCCTGAGTTGTTGACTTTTAATGGAGGCGAGCATAACATCTTGCTCTAGAATCGACACCCAGTACGGCCGTTCCTTGGGATAGGGAATCGGCTCGGGAACACAGCTATTGCCACATTGTCAATGCAGGATTGCCTGTTCCTCGGTTGTTGAGTGTTTAGAGGTTTATCAAGCGGAGCTACCAAAGATGAGAAAATCCTCAGTGAGCTTAAGAGTCCTCAGAGGTCTGATCAGCCTCAGCATTTTCCTTCTGCTTTCGATGAATTCGATTTTAGGAGCTTCCCCACAAGGATCGGCGCGTTCCGTCAAGGATCTGCAACTCAAGGTCAGCGCCAATGGGCGATACTTCGTCGATCAAAGCGGCAAGCCCTTCTTTTACCTGGGCGATACGTGCTGGCTCCTCTTCCAACGGCTCAATCACGAGGAGGTCGATGAGTATCTGAAGGACCGCGCCGAAAAAGGGTTCACGGTCATCCAGGCGTATGTCCTGCGCGGACTGGGCAAGAAACATCCGGATGGAAACTCTTCGCTCCTGGACGTGACGCCGCTTCTCGACCGGGACCCGACCCGGCCTAACGAGGCGTTTTTCCAAAACGTGGACTATGTGATCAACCGCGCGAACGAGCTGGGTTTGGTCATGGGCCTGGTTACCGCCAAATCGTGGCACGTCAATGAACATGCGGAAAAGGTGTTCAATGAACAGAACGCCTACGTTTTTGGCAAATTCCTGGGCCAACGCTACCGGAACAACGCCGTCATGTGGTTTCCGGGTGGCGACTCGCCTCCGGGAAAAGACGAGGCAATCTGGGTTGCCATGGCCAAAGGGCTCAGAGATGGCAGCAACGGCCGACACTTGATCTGCTTCCACGGCCAGGGCGGATCATCTTCGTCCCAGTGGTTCCACAATGCCGACTGGCTGGCTTTCAACTCCATTCAATCCGGTCACAAATGGGCTGTGCCGACCTATCAGCGAGTCAGTTACGACTACGGACTATCGCCCGCCAAGCCCACGGTGGACATTGAGCCATCCTACGAAAATCATCCCACCGGGCCCTATACGCCGCGCATCGACCCACACCAGGTCCGCAAGGGCGCTTACTGGGCGATGCTAGCTGGCGCTGCCGGCCACGGCTACGGCGCCTTGGATCTGTTTTGGCTTTACAAGGACAGTGATGGACCGTTCCCTCGCAACGGATTTCGGCATTGGCGCACGGCACTGGCCTATGAAGGCTCGCGTCAAGTGGGTCTGATGCGACAGCTCTTCGAGCTTCGGCCCTGGTACAAGCTTGTTCCCGATCAATCGGTCATCGCCTCAGGGCAAGGAGAGGGAGAAGACCACATCCAAGCGGCCCGGGCTAACGACGGCAGCTTCGTCCTCGCCTACTTGCCCCACGGAGGCATGATCGGGATGCATATGGACAAACTGACCGGCAAGCAGGTGAAGGCCAGTTGGTACGATCCCCGCACCGGCAAGTGGCGAGAGGCTGGGGAGTACCCCAATACAGGCAACCATGAGTTCGGTGCGCCGACGAAGGGAGATCGTGAGGATTGGGTTCTGGTTCTCGAAGACACTGCCAAGAACTATCCGGTCAAGAGATCTAAGTGAGCGCTAGTCCGAATCTCCCAGAAACCCTGGATCAACACAGGATGAACAGAGGGAGTCGTTTTTTTGAAGTGTAGATAGAGCCTAGTTGAAGTAGCCAGGTCTTTGAGCCTATTTTGTCGGAGCATTCGTCGTTTTAGTCTGACTGACCATGTTCTTCACAGGGTTATGCTTAACCTTTTCTTTGTAAGAAGCCAGGTTGAACAGACCAGCCACTGCTGCAATCAGCACAAAGAGAACGAATATGGTGAACCCTCTCTTGGTTTGCAACCAACGAAGCATTAAGTAGTCACCCGTTGCACCCTCCTTCGGTGTTTTCTTCCATTCATTTTACCTGACTGGCTTGCTTTTCCCCATTGGAG